>NZ_LT606948.1:0-322938 GCF_900095185.1 Polynucleobacter necessarius
CCCCCCCCACAAAAGCAGCCACTTCGCTTCTATTAGCTGTCATGGCCGATCTATATGAAACTGCAAGTGAATAGACGGGGACCCGCGCCATTACCGCCGCTTCAAATAAATTAGGCTCAAAGGGTTTTACGCATTCTCCATTAGTAGAGGTCCCCTCAGGGAATATGCACACTGATTGGATTTGCAGCACCTTATTCACTTCACTGGCAATTTACTTGTCATGACGATCGTTATCGCGCTTGATAAATACCGTACCCAGCTGTTTGGCCATCCACCCGAAAATAGGCCACCCCTCCACATCTGACTTGGCTACAAATCGAATCGGCCAATATGCATTAATCGCATGAATATCCATCCACGAAATATGGTTCGATGCCAGCAGAAAAGGACTGGCCGGCAATATTGCTTCATTCTGAAGTTGTAACTCAATGCCGAAAATCTGCAGCAATTGAATCGACCAATTCTGAATATGCTGAGATTTAGCTCTCTGACTTGCAAATGGGAATACGACGGTTTAGTTGATAGTTTATTGGTCATATTGGATAGCAATATAAATCAAGCTATTGAAAAGATAGCATCGTCATAAAACTGACTTGAAACTGTCATGCTGCTTACATACTCAGTAGGCTTATACGGTTTCATGATGCATTACAAAGCTATCTGGATTTCAGACGTACACCTAGGAACATCAGGGTGCCAGGCAAACTACCTTCTCGATTTTCTAAAACACAATGAAGTCGCAACGTTTTATTTGGTTAGTGACATTATCGATGGCTGGTGAACTCAAAATCATTCATTGGCCTCATATCAAGGGTAAGCCAATTAAATCAGCGCAAATTACGCATCAACCCCCGATCGAATCACTGATTAAAGAGGCCGCACTATAAAAATCATGATCATTACTGATGCATGGGATCCACAAGTCAATGGAGTGGTCCGCACGATCAAACAAACCCGCGCTGAGTTAGTTGCTATGGGCCACGAAGTAGACATGATTACACGCCTAACGGCTTTCAATCCATCCCATGCCCCACCTATCCTGATATCGCTCTTTCCAGGCAAAGAAGTGGCACACCGAATTAAAGAGTTTGCTCCTGATGCAAATCCATATTGCTACCGAAGGTCCCCTAGGCTTATCTGCTCGTGCATATGCTGTTAAGAATCGCCTACCCTTCTCGACTGCTTATCACACCCGCTTTCCAGAGTATGTCAAAGCGCGCACTGGCATCCCCCTTGCGGTTACCTACGCATTTATTTGTTGGTTTCATGGCCCATCAATGGCTGTGATGGCGCCAACCATTGTTGTTAAAAATGACTTAGAAAAGTATGGCTTCACAAATGTAGTGCTTTGGTCAAGAGGAGTCGATCTAGACATATTTAAGGTACAAGAATCAAAAGCATTGAACACTGCTCATCCAATCTTTTTATATGTAGGCCGCGTTACTGTGGAGAAAAACATTAATGCATTTTTAGAAAAAAATTTACCAGGATCACAGTGGGTAGTTGGAGATGGTCCAGCACTTGCAGGCATTAAAGAAAAATATCCAGAAGTAAATTATTTAGGAGTACTTCAACAGCATGAGTTAGCAAAAGTTTATGCTGCGGCAGATGTTTTTGTATTCCCGAGCAAGATAGATACTTTTGGCCTTGTACTACTCGAAGCAATAGCCTACGGCACGCCAGTAGCAGCCTATCCACAGTAACGGGACCGATTGATGTTCTTGGCAACTCCAATGCTGGCGCAATGAATGAAGACTTACGTGAAGCCTGCATACAGGCATTAAAGATTCCCCGTGAAGTAGCCCGCGCCCATGCAGAGCAGCTCTCCTGGAGGGCAGCCTCAGAACAGTTTGCCAATCATCTCAAACCCGTTCCAACAACAGAAGTGCGTGTCACCGCACTCGCCTAAGAGCGGCTACGATGAATTCCCCTTATCACATAAACCAAAATCCCCATCAAGGTAATCGTGGCCTTGCAAGAGCATGGCATGCGGCCAAAATTTCTTGGTGCGGGTTGGTTTATGCTTTTCAGCAAGAGAGCGCTTTTAGACAAGAGCTCACACTCTTTGTGCTGTTAGCGCCAATCGCGGCCGTACTTCCAATCACCTTGTTTGAAAAAGCATTACTCGTTTCATCGCTAATGATGGTTCTGGTTATCGAGCTTCTGAACTCTAGCGTGGAAGCTGCAATCGATCGCATCTCTTTTGATCATCATGATCTTTCAAAGCGTACCAAGGATCTTGGTAGTGCCGCTGTCGTGCTCGCTCTTTTGGTAGCCGCCCTTGTTTGGGCTGCTGTTTGTATTCCTTTGATTCTATAAGCGTCACATTCTTAATTTCATCACCAACAAAGGCTAGCCATGTCTGAAATCCCAAACCTAATCGGCTCATTTGAAATCTTTACACCCAAAAAAATTAAATGGCTAAAAAACCAAGCCAAATGCCTTTCAAAAACTTTCCAAAAAGTTGGCAAAGAAATGAGCCAAAAAACTATTCGGCAAAAAATTTGTTACCAAAACAAGAGCTGAATTAAGGGAAGCGGATGTTATCCCAAGCGCTCAAATTGCTAAACCCAAAAAAACCGGCTTTCGAAATTGTTTGGGCAAGCACTCCGAGTGAAGTCAAAGAAACGCAGAAACTACGCTACAAAGTATTTGCCGAAGAAATGGGAGCAAACTTGCGTCGTAACGTAGAAGGTCTTGATGTGGATGAATTTGACTCTTATTACGCCCATTTGCTGATTCGTGATCAGGATAGCTTCAAGGTAGTAGGCACCTATCGTGTCTTACCACCTCATAAGGCTCTTGCAATCGGTCGACTCTACTCAGATTCTGAATTTGACCTCTCTCGTATTGATTATCTTTGCCCGAAATTGGTAGATCTCGGCAGATCATGTGTCCATCAAGACTACCGCTCTGGCGCCGTCATATATGCAAAAGAATGGTTATGAAATTATGTTGGGATGCACCAGCATTCCGATGGCTGACGGTAGTCACTTTGCTGCAAGTCTGTATAACTCTTTAGGAAATGATCAAATGGCGCCGACCGAGTTCCATGCTTTCCCGCACTTACCATTGCCACTCGATAAATTAAATGGCGGCTTAGAGGTGCAACCCCCACCATTGATCAAAGGCTGCCTAAAGCTAGGCGCAAAAATTTGTAGCGCTCCAGCCTGGAATCCTGATTTCAACACAGCTGACTTATTAACAATGTTGCGCTTGTCAAAAATCAATCCACGCTATGCCAAGCATTTCTTAGGGCTGTAGCTTCTCTAGCGTCATTGAAAAAGCCACCTTAAGCGAGGTGGCTTTTTTATTGTTACTCTTATTTGTTTTTCTCCATCTTACCTACTTAAAACTCACTTGATAAGTTCGACCCACTCTATCCCATTCGGCAGCTTCCTTAAGCAGGCTAAATTCGGTTAGCGGGTGTTCTGCAACCCACTTCCTGGGAAGACTCACGAGATAGGATCCATCGTGCTCCGAGACCTTAACCTTAGGAAAGCTGGTATCATTTCGTCCACAACATAGCACCTGCGCTAAACGCAAGCAAAACAGCATGCGCCAGTCTTGGAAGTTAGGATTATTTGTTAACTTACCCAGCTTACCGGTATGCCCAATTAACAGCGCTGCAAGCCTTGCTTGGTCATTCTTAGAGAAGCCTGGCATATCCGCATTACCTGCAATGTAAGCAGAGTGTTTGTGATAACCGTTATGCGATATCGACAAGCCGATCTCATGTAAATTGGCAGCCCATTGCAGTAGCGCGACATTATCCGCCCTGCTCTCACCTTCCGGCTTAGGTAGTTGCTGCAAAAAATTGGTAGCCAATTGTCCAACTCGACTAGCCTGATCTCGATCGACAGAATAGCGCTGCATGAATTGCCCTACAGTCACGTAGCGCATGTCATGGTGCTGTGAACGTCCTAGTAAGTCATAGAGAACACCGCTCCGCAAAGCAGCATCAGTCACTTCCATCGCTTCGATACCCAGCTCATCGAATGCAGCGAGCATAATCGCTAAACCACCTGGCCATACTGAGCGACGATCATCCTTTAAGCCGATTAGATCAACTTGGTTGACATGCTCATGCTTGAGAAGATGTTTTTTGAGGTTTTTTAAACCCTCATGCGTAATCAAGCCACTTCCGCCATGCACGCGGCCCATGGTCAAGCTATCACCGTGATTGTTGAAATGGTTGTTTCCAATTAATTCCGCTAATGCTCTAGCGGTTCCAGATGAACCAATGACTTGATTCCAGCCACTTTTCAAATAGCCCCCTGAAATCACCTGGATTTCACGGCGCGCTGCTAACTCGGCGTCTTTGAAAGCATGGGCATCAATATTGCCTTTAGGAAAAAAACGTAGACTATGGGATACACAGCCAATGTAGAGACTTTCCATCAGCTTTGGCTCATACCCTTTGCCAATAATGAACTCGGTTGATCCCCCGCCGATATCAATCACTAATCGATTACCGTGCACAGCCGGCACTTCATGCGCCGCCCCAATATAAATGAGGCGCGCCTCCTCTACACCTGCAATAACCTCGATTGGAAAACCCAGAGCCTCTTCTGCATCTTTCACAAATTGCGAGGCATTTTTTGCGACACGCAAGGTATTGGTGGCAACGGCCCTAACATTAGCAGGATCAAACTCACGAATACGCTCACCAAAACGTCTTATAGCGACAAGCCCTCGCTGATAGGCATCATTCCCCAGAAGCTTATTCTCGGTTAAGCCAGCCGCTAGACGTACAGTCTCACGCAAGGTATCAATCGGGCGGAGTTGGGTTCCAGAAGGTGTATTAACAGCCTGAGCTACAAGCATTCGAAAACTATTGGACCCGAGATCGACAGCAGCGGCCACGAGGTCTGCCGAATTTGCTGAAGGATCTAACGGATTACTGGCCAAAATGTTTCCCAAAAAAATGGAATGCTGCGTCAATTGTGTCTATTTTATGAAAAAACCATGACACATTGATGAAAAACGCAGTCAGCCTTTACGGCTGGGATGATTAGGCTCAATCTAGGCGGCTAAATTTTGCTCAGAGCTTGAACAATCACGATTTCCAAAACTACACAAAATACAGCAATCACCTGACTTGGGCTTCAGAATCGCACTACAAGAACGGCAACGGTATAGATGAGGAGGGATGTACAGCGCTCCACTTGAATAGACTCCGTAGCATGGCAATATGGACCAGTTAGGATGGATTCACAATCTTGGATAGTTGTATTCAACATCTTATAATGAAGCAAGATTATTGCAATATTGTGTCAATAGTTTTGATAAGTCTAGTCTGTAGCACTAGGACTCCAGAATGCTGGTATAATAAAATCTTGATTGGTTATTTTTTCAATTAATCGATCCATCTCATCGCCGTCAACTGCGGAAGTGGTCAATACCGCCTGCATTTCCACATCATCAGAACCAAACTGATGAACCTCAATATCCTGAGTCTGGAACCCTGCTGCTTCTAAAGTCTGAATAAATTGCTTCAATGCATGCGTTTGAGCGTGCTTCGATGTAATGATGTATACTGAATTAGTAACTTCAACCGCATCCGTATCCAAAGGTTGTTTTTTAATAAAGCTAACTATTGGCCGCAATCATAAAGATCGTCGCAAGCGCTGCTTCTAGAATTAAATCAGCGCCTGCAACTGCACCAGATGTCCACAGGGTTGCAGCGGTATTAATACCTCTGACATTGCCCTCCTCTCGCATCATCACACCAGCGCCCAAAAATTCAACCCCGGACACTACATAAGCCATGACATGTACTGCACCCTCATGGCCAGTGAGGCGATTTGCAGCATCTACAAATATTGTCGCACCCAAGGCTAATTACTGAATCTGTTAGCGATCCATAGTTAATATTGTTGATAAATTCCATAAAGCTATTTTGCTCCAAGCCCTACAGACTTCACCATCACTTTAAATACTTCAGTGTTGTCCATAAAACCTTTGCATTTCTCTGAGAATGGCCCCATGGCATTCAAGACAGCGTCATCCAACTTTGGATGCCTAGTCTCGTAATGATCAAGGTAGTTTCCGTAAAAGAATGCAAGGCGCTTTGAGACATCAATTTCATTCGGATAGCCCTTAGCTGCCTTTTGGGATAATTTGGGTAACCCGCTGCAGCGTAGACGCCCCCTTTTTCACACAAGGGTCCTGGTGAACCACCCCACCAATCGAGCCACTATGGGTGTGGTCTGGCGTAACGATGATTAGAGTATCCGGATGTTTTTTGGCAAAGTCTTTTGCGATTTGCACTGCATTACTCAACATAATGGTGTCAAACGCAGCACGCTCCCAATCTAGTGAAGGATTAAATTTATCAATTAACGCTGCCTCTACCATCAAGAAAAATCCATAGGGATTTCTGGAAAGCATATCTAGGGCAGATTGCGTCATCTCGGTAAGGTCAGGTTGATTGGGATACTGCTCTACCGTATTCTTTTTTAGATAAAGACGATCCAATGATCCATCCATATTGTCAGGATGAAAAACCCCAAATAGCTTTTTGGGTCAAATTAGACTATCTACCAAAAACATGACAAACCCATGACTACCGCTTAAAGCTTAATGGACTGAGTCTTAGCTCTTGGCGGGGCCGTAAGTCTGCCACTTTTCACGGCCTCCTGCTCGTTTTGCTTTGCGCGCATGCCCAAGGGCAAGAGCCCAACCAAATAGCTTTGAATAATCTGTAAAGTTTTTAAGGGAAACTCCGCCAGGACCAATTGGAATTCCACCCTTCATATCGCGTAATTGGCGCATGTAAAAACCTTCACTTCGATCGCTATCAAATTGCATAGAGCCAAAGTTCAAAAAGATATCTGGTGTGCCCTGCAATAATCTTTGACCAGCAACTACGCGATGACCCATATCACGGTAAACCGATTTACCTCAATAAGGACTCAACACTGATCTTTGAGCTTCTTGATATTGCAAAAAGAGAGAGGCACTCTCGCTATCTCCCTCAAAATACAGCACTAACTACCTTGCAGGCATAGTCTTTAAGGCTGTAGCGCTCAAATAGAATTTGGCGATCTAACAGCAAAGTACTGGAATAGTTTAATAAAGCCTTATCAATGAGAGTCTCTAGGGGCACTCCATCAGCGTTTTTTTGAAATGCTCAATCAAGGGAGGCTTATTAATGATTTTTCTATGCTTACCAACTAAAGTAGTCAGCGTCTGCAATACCTGAATATTGCTTTGACCTTTTATATCTTTGAAATATGCGTCAATCTGCTTTTGATGCTCTTTACAAAAATTTTTGCGAATATCGGATTCACTAATAAATTGCTGAGCTAGATCGAGGTACGGCATTTTGGCATATTGCAGCATGCGCTTTTGATATTCAGCACAAATACGCATCACTATTTTTTGACTTAAGGACTTGTTACCACCATTACTTTCGCAAGCTATTACAACACTTGCTAGTAGGCGCTTGAGATCCCACTCCAAACTACCAGATAAGGTTTCATCAAAATCATTAATCCCAAATACCAATCGGTGTTCAGCTGTGCCAAATAATCCGAAGTTCGAAACATGCATATCCCCAAATAACTGAACGGTGATATCAGTAGTAGGCTGATACGCTAAATCTTGCGCCATGATTGCAGCGCCTCCACGATAAAACGCAAAGGGAGACTGCAGCATCCGTTCATAACGAATGGGAATAAGAGATTTAATACGCGCTCTTCCAAAATATGTATCGGGTCTATACGATTTTTTGGGGCTTCATAAACTCCCTGCTGAGCAATGGTTATCCGAGTGCTACAAGGCCTTATTACAGGGCTCGGTTTTTTGGGTGCTGCTGGTGTCATTATTCGAGAACAAAGATCCAAAAGGGTTTATGAATTCACCGCGGCAGCCAGTCTTTGGGCCTGCGCCCTCATCGGTGCAGCTTTTGGGGCTGGTAAATTTGCTCTCGGAGGCTTATCTTTGGCGGCTATTGGCTTAGTGGATTTGAAAAGTCTGCCACACGATGATCTAAACGAGCTTTTCGAAGAAATTAAGGTCTGGTGCCTTTATGCCAATGGCAAGACTGAAAAGCTACCAAACGAAGAAAAAGAAGAAGAAAGACTAAGCAGGATGCGTTATTGGGATGAGGCGCTCCTTAGGGAAGCGCAACATAAAAGTACTCCCCCTGCCTGGAGTGCTTTCAATAATCAATTGAGCCTGATGTCGACTGGCAATATGTTTCACAATAGCCAAACCTAACCCCGTACCACCTGTATCTCGCGAACGACTCCGATCCACGCGATAAAAGCGTTCTGTTAGACGTGAAAGATGCTCAGCAGCTATGCCTGGGCCAGTATCAGTCACTGAAAATTCTCCCTGCCCATCCTCTGCATTGAAACTCCACTTGACGTCAATCAAACCAGCATCAGGCGTATAGCGAATAGCATTAGATACTAGGTTACTAAATGCAGACAAAACCTCGCGCTCATCCCCCAGCAAATCTTGTTGAGATAAAGCTTCAAAGGTAAATGAGTGTCTTCCCATTGAGAGCGCTTCCACATCATTTTTGAGTAGAGCCATCAAGGTTTTAATATGTACTGGCTTAGTAATCGCAGGTAGCGAATTGGATTCGAGATTCGCTAAAGTCAGCAAATCCTCTACCAGACTCTTCATTCTGATGGCCTGAGCCATCATCATCTCGAAATATTGATCTTGCTGATCCTTAGGAAGATCAAGAGACTGAACAGTTTCTAAAAAGCCCATTAACACTGTAATAGGAGTTCTCATCTCATGAGAGACATTTGCAACGAAGTCGCGACGCATAGCATCCGCTTTTTGTAAATCGGTGACGTTCTGGACCAAGATCAAATGACGCTTTTGTCCAAATGGAAAGGCTTGTAGCATTACGCTGATACTACTACTCGGACCCATTCTTTCCATTAACAAGGGCTCTTCAAAATTTCTCTTAGTAAAGTACTGAATAAACTCCGGCCTACGTATTAAAAAGTTAATACGCTGCATGACATCCCGTTTGTAGATGAGCCCAAAAAACTGCTCGGCAATACTATTACACCATTCAATTTGATCGTTTTCATCGAGCATCACCAGACCATTTGGAGATGCCTGAAATGCTTCTATAAAAGTATTGTGTTGGCGCTCAATCGTGAGTAGTTTTTGTTTTTGGTTTTTAATTAAGCGTTGCAGTCTAAAAAGCACTTCTTCCCAGTAGCCGCTCGGCAACGACATTTTTTCCAGGGAATCACTCAGGATATATTTTTTTAAGCGTGCTAAATTAATATAGGAGTAAATAGGGGGGGCTGAGATGATAAAAATCCCCAACGGTATAGCCCACTGCGCACTCCAAACTTCAAGGGTAATGAAAGCCGCAATCAGGGCAAGGCCAATCAACAAGGCGAAGCGAGTTAAGGCGGAAACCATGCTGCAATCTTAGTCGATCCGTCAGCGAATCTAAAAAATTGAAAAAATCCTATTGTTAAGATTCTGTGGGCGTCTTAGTAATACGGTAGCCACTGCCGCGAACGGTTTCAATGAAACGATCACAATCCACGGGAGCTAAGGCTGCCCTCAGGCGCTTGATATGAACGTCTACAGTTCTTTGCTCAATATAGACCTCATTGCCCCACACATTGTCGCGCAAATTTGTGCGGGAGTGAACACGCTCAGGATTAGCCATAAAGAACTGCAAAAGCCTGTATTCAGTTGGGCCTAAAGAGACGGGCTTGGGCTCTAGATCAGACCAAACAGCCAACACACGGTGGGAGCTTGGATCAAGTGTAATCGGACCAATACTTAATGGACCCGTGTCCTCCATTGGAGACTGTCTACGTAATAAGGCCCTCACCCTAGCAACCAACTCTTTTGGAGAGAAAGGCTTTATTACATAATCATCTGCCCCAGAATCCAACCCTAGGACCTTATCCACTTCTTCGCTTTTGGCGGTGAGCATCAAAATTGGCAAGCCTCTAGTTCGCTCCTGGGCTCTCAGTTCTTTTGCAAATTGCACACCGGATTTGCCTGGCATCATCCAGTCCAAGATGATCATGCTAGGCACACTCTCCTTTATTAATGCAATCGCAATTTCAGTCTGCATAGCCTTTTCAACCTTATATCCTGCATGCGTAAGGTTAATGGCTATTAATTCGGCAATTGACGGCTCATCTTCGACAATGAGTATGTGATGGGTCATAGTGTTCAGTGTTTTATTGCTTGTTTGCTTCGCGCACTAGATCTTCATGCGGAATATGACGCACATCAGAGCCTTTAGCAATATAAATCACAAACTCTGCAATATTCTTGGCATGGTCACCAATACGCTCTATCGCTTTAGCGATTGTCAGTATATCTAAGCCTGTGCTAATCGTATGCGGGTCTTCAGACATGTACGAAATTAGCTTGCGCACAAAACCCCTAAATTCCTCATCAATTTGACGATCTTCGGTTACTACCTCAGCCGCAGCAGCGGTATCAAGGCGAGCAAACGCATCTAGGCTGCGACGTAATAAATTAATCGCCATTTGGCCGGATAAACGAATCTCTGCCACGTTGATTTTATAAGGGACATTAGACTCAATTAATCGCTTAGTTCTCTTAGCAACCCTTTCAGCCTCATCACCAGCACGCTCAAGATTGGTTATCGCTTTTGAAACGGCCATCACTAAACGCAAATCACGTGCAGTTGGCTGGCGACGAGCAATTAACTCAGTACAGGCTAAGTCAATTTGAATTTCCAAATCATTAACCAGCTTTTCATTTTCTATGACAATATTACAAGTATCGATATCCATTGTCGTAAAAGCACGCATGGCAGTGGAGATTTGGGACTCAACCAATCCACCCATCTCAAGTACGCGACTTGAGAGTGAATTGAGGTCAGCATCAAATTGTGATGATAGGTGTTTATCTGACATTTACTATCTCCAATTAACCGAAGCGGCCGGTAATATAGTCTTCTGTTTCTTTACGCTTAGGCTTAATAAAAATCTCATCTGTCTTGCCATACTCAATTAGGCTACCTAAATACATATAGGCAGTGTAATCCGATACACGCGCAGCTTGTTGCATGTTATGAGTCACAATTGCAATGGTGTACTCATGCTTCAATTCATTAATGAGCTCTTCGATCTTCCCTGTAGAAATCGGATCCAAAGCCGAAGTAGGCTCATCCAGCAAAATTACGGATGGCTTTACTGCAACACCGCGAGCAATACATAGGCGCTGTTGCTGACCTCCAGATAGCGAGAGTCCACTTTGATTTAATTTATCTTTTGCTTCATTCCACAGAGCAGCTTTATTTAGGGCCCACTCAACGCGCTCATCCATCTCTGAACGGGAGAGATTTTCATAGAGACGCACTCCAAATGCAATGTTTTCATAAATAGACATTGGAAATGGAGTTGGCTTCTGGAAAACCATGCCGATACGAGAGCGTAATAGGTTTAGGTCTTGTTCAGGAGAAAGAATATTCTGACCATAGAAATTAATTTCGCCTTCTGCTCTCTGGTCAGGGTACAGATCATACATACGATTTAGGGTACGCAATAAAGTAGACTTTCCGCAACCAGATGGTCCAATGAATGCGGTAACTCTCCCTTGTTCGATGTCCAAATTAATGTCTTTTAAGCCCTGAAATGAGCCGTAGAAGAAATTCAAATCTCTGACCTCGAGAGCATTAATGGCTGCCTGTTCGGATTGTTGCCCCGTTGCATCCACTCTACCCCCTTGACTGTCGATCTGATTTAAGTCAAACATTGTGTTCATATTACTCATCATCTTTGCACTTTCTCACGGAAAACCACACGTGCCAATATATTTAAGCCTAAAACTGCAAAAGTAATCAACAATGCACCGCCCCAGGCCAATTCAACCCAGTTATCGTATGGACTCATTGTGAATTGAAAAATCACTACCGGCAAATTGGCCATAGGCGCATTCATATTGGTAGAGAAGAATTGGTTATTCAGTGCAGTAAATAACAGTGGCGCTGTTTCACCGCTCACACGAGCAAGCGCCAATAAGACACCTGTAATGACGCCACTCCGCGCTGCACGCAAAGTCACTTTAAAGGCCACTTTCCATTTTGGCGTTCCCAAAGCATAAGCAGCTTCACGCAAACTTCCAGGCACTAAGCGAAGCATATTTTCAGTGGTACGCACCACAACTGGTATCGCAATGAGTGCAAGGGCAACAGTACCAGCCCAACCAGAGAAGTGTCTTACCTGTGCTACTACGAATGCATACACAAATAAACCAATCACAATCGATGGTGCTGAAAGCATGATGTCGGTCACAAAGCGAGTAATGGCTGCAACTCGACTGCGATCTCCATATTCAGACAAATACAAACCAGCTAGAACGCCAATCGGAGTACTCACCAAGGTACATGTACCTACCAGCATGAGGCTGCCAACAATGGCGTTAGCCAAACCACCACCTTCAGAACCGGGAGCTGGAGTGCTATTCACAAAAAGAGATAAATCTAATGCTGAGAATCCTTTAATTACTAAAACACTCAAAATCCAAAACAAGAAAACCATACCCAAAACCATGGCTCCCATGGAGAGAGTTAGACCAATTTTATTGGCACGCTTACGTTTAGCAAAGATTGCTGGATCCATATTAGAATTAAAGTTCATGTTTTTCAGCCCTGTTTCTTCTCCATATTGTTCAGCATCCACTTAGCGCATGCCAACACAATGAAGGTGATCAGGAAAAGTGCTAAACCGAGAGCAAACAATGATGAAAGATGATTGCCAGCTTCTGCCTCGCCAAATTCATTAGCAAGAGTCGAAGCAATAGAAGTTCCCGGAGCAAAGAGTGAAGGGGACAAACGGTGCGCATTACCAATAACGAAGGTAACTGCCATTGTTTCACCAAGTGCGCGCCCTAGTCCAAGCATGATTCCTCCGATGACGCCAGCCTTGGTATATGGCAGCACAACGTTTCCAACCACCTCCCAAGTAGTGCAGCCAATACCATAGGCTGGTTCCTTAAGAACTGGTGGAACAATTTCAAATACATCACGCATTACCGAGGCAATAAAGGGCAGAATCATCATGGCCAAAATTAAGCCGGCACAGAGAATACCAATACCGTTAAAAGCACCGGAAAACAAAATACCAAAACCTGGGATGTGACCCAATGTACCAGCCAAAGCTGGCTGAATATATTCTGCAAACAATGGTGCAAAAATAAAAAGTCCAAACATGCCGTAGATGATGGATGGCACCGCAGCCAGCAACTCTACTGCAGTACCTAAGGGTCTGCGCAAGGGTCCAGGACATAGTTCGGTCAGAAATACTGCGATACCAAAACTGAGCGGTACAGCAATTAACAAGGAAATAAAGGAGGTAACCACAGTGCCATAAATCGCGATAAGACCACCGAATTCGCCGTTAACAACATCCCATTCTTTGGAGAAGAAAAAGCCAGGCCCAAAAGTACTGAGTGCAGGCCATGCATTAATGCTAAGCGAAACTAAGATGCCCAATAAGGCAATCAAGACTCCTATCGCAAAAAATTGAGTAATGCCATGAAATAGTAAATCCTGTATCCGCTGCAATTTAGCAATACTCAAGGCCTGAGGCGTTGGCGCTGAATGTGACTGAGTAATTTCCATCGTGAGTGAGCTTTAGTAAATATTAAAACAGCGCCGCAGTCATGCAGGGCTGTTTCTTAATCAGAGATGAATGGTTAATCATCAAATTTATTTCGTTATAACCTTAGTGAATACATTTTTACGAATGAAGTCAGTGGTCGCATCAGGCATTGGCACGTAATCTAACTCTTCAGCCATCTTTTTGCCATCCTTAAATGCAAAATCAAAGAACTTAATGACTTCAGCAGCGTTGGCTTTGTTCTCAGGATTCTTATAGAGCAAAATGAATGATGCGCCTGTAATAGGCCACGATTTCGCACCAGCAGCATTAGTGATAAAGGCTCCCATACCAGAAATCTTTGCCCAATCTGCTCCAGCAGCTGCAGCAGCGAATGTTAAGTCATCCGGAGCAACAAAATTACCGTCCTTGTTTTTCAAGGAAATGAAATTCATTTTGTTCTTTTTAGCGTATGCATACTCTACATAACCGATTGAGTTTTTCACGCGAGTAACGTTAGCAGCTACGCCTTCATTACCTTTACCACCTACCGTAGAAGCGGCTGGCCACTTAACGTGTGCTCCTGCACCGACTGAATCTTTAAATAAGGTACTGGTCTTAGCTAAGTAGTCCGTAAAAATTGCAGTTGTACCAGAACCATCAGCACGTGTAACTACAATGATTGGGCCAGAAGGAATCTTTACGCCAGGATTCATGATAGCGATACGCTTATCGCCCCAGTCAGAAATGATTCCCTGAAAGATATCGGCCAATATTGGACCATCTAATTTGATTTCTCCTGGCTTAACGCCATCAACGTTAATGACAGGAACAACTCCACCAATAATTGCTGGAAACTGAACCATGCCATCTTTTGCGAGATCTTCAAATTTCACTGGATTGTCGGTAGCACCGAAATCAAGAATTTTAGCTTTACTTTGCTTGATACCACCTGAAGAGCCAATTGACTGGTAATTCAAATTCGAGCCAGTTTTAGCTTTATAAGCTTCAGCCCATTTTGCATAGATTGGGTATGGGAATGTTGCACCAGCACCAGTCATGTCAACAGCAAAGGCAGCTGGAGCAAGAGAAATGGCGCTAATCACAAGCGCTTTTTTCAAGAGTGATTTCATTTGAACAGTCCTTAACAAAGGGATTACAAAATTAATTCAATGAATGAAAGATACGGGCTGCGTATGACGCTTTGATGACACTTACTAAGTATCACAAAATATTTAATTAAATCAATATTTTATAAGGATGTGGAGGTTATAAAAACCCATATTTTAAGGGGATTATGAGGAATCATGAATGAGTATTTAGAATGAAATCTCTCGTTTAAGTTAGTTAAAAACAATGGGCTATTTAGCCTCTGAACTTAAAAATAACCTCAGGCAAGTCTACCAAAATAAAAAACCACCCGTAGGTGGTTTTTTATTAAAACGTTACATCATTACTTCTTCGTAACTTCAATTGTGGATCCACCTTGTTGAATCACCACAGGGCTCTTAGACCAGCCCGTTAAAGAAATAGTGATATTCTTGTCACTGTGAATTTTAGAGCGGCCGGTTTCTTCCATGCCCCCCACTAATGAAAAATACTTACCTTCAAAATCAGTAAGGTTATGAAGGTGATGCACATCACCCCTGGCAACTAGATGAGATGCGCCGATTTGATTTTCATATAAGCCGATATTCTTAACCGTCAAGGGGTATTGTTTACCCTGATACGTTAATACTCCTGAAGAAACGCTAGCCTTTTAACCAGTTGCCAAAGCGTACACCTTTAGATCAACAGTGACCTTAGCAGTCGGTGTAGGCAGAGGTACATCGCTTTGTGCACTTGCAGGACCAGTGAAGGTGGCTAAGCCAATTAGTAAAGACGCTGCCAATGATTTGAGGCTGTGCATAAACGTCTCATCTATCACAATTCATCATGAATAATTTATGTTTCAATGCTGCATTTTTGTTGGATTGAATAGGCGCCAGTAGAGGCATCAGCAATGGTCAAAGTAGCAACAGTAGTACCATTTTGCTCTATCAACAAAATCATCTACTAAGAATAGATGATGTGATATGGTTCAAATCATCTAGTAGTGCAAAGACAAAGATTGAGTAGTCGTTATTCGTACTTAGAACAGAAATTTGATGGTATTTTTATACTATTACCTTGTAAGCTATTGGCTTACAGGAATTTACTCTGTGGCTGTTTTATGCAGGATGATTGTGCAACGATTTTCAAAAACCTCAGAGCTATCTCCCCAAGGTTGATTCAGGGAGCAAAGACTAGATGTCAATAAATCTTAATTATTGCAACAGGCTAGCCTCTATAAGGCAGCTCAGAAGAATGCTGGGGTGATTTTAAGAAATCGACCTCTCAAGCTCAGCATCGTCAGAATCAAATTTAGCCTCATAAAGCTTTCCAAGCTCACTGATAATTCATTTCGAGAATGTGGGGAAAAGGATTATGAAGCTGTTTATCTAATGACTTTGTGGCGGAGAGGGAGGGATTCGAACCCTCGGTACTATTGCTAGTACGCCTGATTTCGAGGCAGGTACATTCGACCACTCTGCCACCTCTCCAATACACGCAGGATCAACTTGAACAACAGTCCCGCTAAAACACTGCAACTCTTTACTCGCAGATGCCTGTCATGAGCAGCCCACCAGAAAAGAATCCAAAAGGTTTCTTGCTGCCATTCACTATCTCATCAATGCTGAGATAGTCTACAAAAGCACCATTTTTGCCACTAGACTTTTGCATCCAAATCACCTTGTAAGCGTTGCCTGCACTTCCAGATGCAATCACCTTAGGATTTTTTAAGGTGTCCATCACATCTCCAATGACTTCTCCGCTTCTCTTGACTACCACAAATGCTTAACCCACTCTTGGGCTATCTTTTTGGCCAAGATGAGCTCTCCATTGCTCTTGATATAAGCGTCGCTTAGTACTTCGCATCGATAGGTTTTTTCAGCAGCAAAAACGCTTGGCGCAATCCATATCGCGCAAATGAGGCCAAGAAGTGTTGAGCGTGATTTCATTTCAAAGGATCTACTTTTCACTTATGCAATTGGCTTAAGCACTATGAGACCACCGAGATATGGCTGTAAAGCTTTTGGAATGGCGATACTGCCATCTACTTTCTGTTTGTTCTCAAGCAGGGCTACTAATGCTCTACCCACCGCAAGACCGGATCCATTTAAGGTGTGCACTAATTCAGGCTTACCTTGTCCTGCCTTAAAGCGCGCTTGCATGCGTCTTGCTTGAAAATCGCCCATGCTAGAGCAAGAACTAATTTCACGATAAGCATTTTGTGACGGCACCCATACTTCTAAGTCATAAGTCTTAGTGCTGCCAAAACCCATGTCACCTGTGCAGAGCAGCACTTTTCTGTAAGGGAGCTCCAATAGCTCTAGGATTTTTTCTGCATGGCCCGTGAGCTCTTCTAATGTTTGCATGGAATGCTCGGGCTTCGTAATTTGTACTAATTCGACTTTGTCGAATTGATGCTGACGAATCATGCCACGCACATCACGACCGTAACTGCCTGCTTCGGAGCGAAAGCATGGTGTATGAGCTACATACTTCATCGGTAGATTATCTGCGTTGACGATTTCATCGCGGACTAAATTGGTTACTGGTACTTCAGCTGTTGGGATAAGATAGAAGTTTTCAGTTTTTGCTTCACCCCCCTCGACTTCGTTACCCATTTGACGCAGAACTTTAAATAAGTCCTCTTCGAACTTAGGTAACTGACCGGTGCCACGCATAGATGCTGCATTTACCATGTATGGAGCGTATACCTCTTGATAGCCGTGGTTTGATGCGTGGGTATCAATCATGAATTGCGCCAAAGCACGATGCAATCTAGCAATCGGCCCCTTGAGCACAACAAAGCGTGAGCCACTTATCTTGGCGACTGCTGCAAAATCTAGACCTAATGGACCACCAAGATCTACGTGATCTTTAATCTCAAAATCAAAAATAGGTTGCTCACCCCAACGTTTGACTTCTTTGTTTTCAGTTTCGTCTTTCCCGGTAGGCACAGATTCATCAGGAAAATTCGGGATGCCCATTAAGAAATCTGCAATCTCTGCTTGCAGTGCGCTTAATCTTGCAGCACCAGATTCCATGTCAGTATTAACTTGAGCAACCTCAGCCATCTCCGTTGAGGCATCCTCACCCTTACCCTTTTTCATACCAATTGCCTTAGACAATTGGTTGCGTTTGGCTTGCAATTCTTCTGTACGGGTTTGTAAATATTTACGCTCAGACTCCAATGTATTGAACTTCTCAACATCAAGCTGAAATTTACGTGTAGCTAAGCGAGCCGCTACCGCAGCGATATCTTTTCGGAGTAATTGCGGATCAATCATAAATTGTTCTAATTTGGTCTATTTTGACTGGGTCTTGAAGCTCTAGTTTAAGCGCAAGACCTCTGCTCCAGCAGGTGGAGTAAACACAAAGCGATTGGCTGGCAAAGCGACATTGAGCTGAATTTTATCGACTGTTACCAGCACTACACTTCCCAGTCCATCTGTTAACTTAAGCGCCTTGGGTAAGCCATTGGCCATGCCAATGGCGATCTTGGTATACGGTAAGTCGTTTTTGTCCTTGGCATTCGGATCTTTTTTAGGCATTAAGGACACCCACATCATCCCTAAACGCTCTTCACCCTCGATGAGATCAAAATGCTGATCCAATGAAGTTTCGCCAAACAAAATTGCTGCAGGGGTTGAAGCTAACGCTTGTCCAGCAGGACGAAAGCTTGCTTGATTTAAATCTTTATCCCACAAGATTAATTGCTTGCCATCTGCAATCAATTTTTGCTCATATGGTTTTTGTGTATCCCAAACAAAGCGTCCTGGACGCTGAAACACAAAATGACCTTGAGTCTGGCGCACCACCTTTAAGCCTTTGTCTTGAGGCTCATTCGCTTTAGGAGCACGTAACTGCTGCTGCACAAAATCACCTTCTGCAGTTTTAGAGTTACGCACAAATTGACGTAATTGCTCTGTGCCACTCTCTCTTTGAGAATGTGCCGTTACTGAAAAACAGAAACCGGCAATACTAAGGATTGCTGCAATGAAAAATTGTGTCATGAACTTTTACTCTGATGGGCGATGCAAAATCTCGCGATTGCCGCCATTACCCATCTTCGAAACAAGACCCGCTTTTTCCATATCTTCTAATAAACGTGCAGCACGGTTGTAGCCAATACGCAGATGACGTTGCACCAATGAGATGGAGGGACGTTTATTTTCTAAGACGATAGCAACTGCTTGATCGTAGAGAGGATCGGCCTCACCACCACTCTCACCAGTGAGAGCATCTATATTAGATTCATCAGCGCCCTCAAGCACCCCATCGATATAGTTGACTTCGCCATTCTCTTTAAGCCACTCCACTACACGGTGCACCTCATCATCCGATACGAAAGCTCCATGAACACGCACTGGCAAGCCAGTACCTGGAGCCATATAGAGCATGTCACCCATTCCGAGGAGCGCTTCTGCGCCCTGCTGATCCAAAATCGTCCGACTATCAATCTTCGAACTTACTTGGAATGAAATACGGGTTGGTACATTGGCTTTAATCAGACCGGTAATCACATCCACGCTGGGGCGCTGTGTAGCCAAGACTAAATGAATACCAGCAGCACGGGCTTTTTGTGCAATGCGGGCAATCAACTCTTCGATCTTCTTTCCTGACACCATCATCAAGTCAGCCAACTCATCAATCACAATGACAATCACTGGAGCTTTATAAATTGGCTCAGGATCATCTGGAGTTAGGCTAAATGGATTTGTGAGCTTCTCACCTTTTTCCTCTGCTTCCAGAAGCTTCTTATTAAAGCCCGCTAAGTTACGCACACCAAAGTTACTCATGAGCTTGTAGCGGCGTTCCATCTCATTCACGGCCCAGTTAAGTGCATTGTAGGCTTGCTTCATGTCAGTTACAACTGGACACAATAAATGCGGAATCTTGTCGTAGATCGCCATCTCTAGCATCTTTGGATCAATCATGATCAAACGCACTTCATCAGTCTTTGCTTTAAACAATAAAGACAAAATCATTGCATTGATACCGACTGACTTACCAGCGCCAGTAGTACCCGCTACCAAGCAGTGTGGCATCTTCGCTAAGTCAGCGACCATCGGACTTCCAGAAATATCTTTACCCAATGCCAAGGTCAATAATGAGTGGTTGTCGTGATATACCTGCGAGGTCAGAATCTCTGATAGATAGACTGACTGACGGGTTGGATTTGGCAACTCTAAGGCCATGCAGGTTTTGCCAGGGATAGTTTCCACAACCCGCATACTCACTACACCAAGTGATCGAGCCAAGTCGCGGGAGAGATTGACAATTTGGCTTCCCTTCACACCAACTGCTGGATCAATCTCATACCGTGTGACCACTGGTCCAGGGTATGCCGCAATCACAGTTACTTGAACATTAAACTCCGCTAACTTGCGCTCAATTAAGCGTGAAGTAAATTCCAAGACTTCAGCAGAAATCGTTTCTTTAGCTTCAGGCACTGGATCAAGTAAAGCAAGTGGTGGTAATTCTGCATCGGGAATATCTACAAACAACGGCTGTTGTTTCTCACGCTCGACTCGAGCGCTCGTGGGAATCTCTGCGGGGACGCGCACAATTTGCACTGGCGCCGCGACTTCTACACGACCCCGAAATTCTTCAACAAACTCTTCACGTTCTTCCGCAGCCGCCTCACCCACCTTGCGATCTGCTTCACTATCACGTCGCTCACGAATGCGTAAAAAAGAAACCTCTAAAAAGCGACCTACTTTTTCAGCAATATCCAACCAGGAGAAATGCAGAAATAACGATAAGCCAGCACAAAGACCAAACAAGAGAACAATTGTTGCCCCCGTAAAACCAAGTGACATTTGCAGAGGGTCACCAATCAGCTCTCCCAAAATGCCACCTGGGGGTCTAGGAAGTTCCCAAGACAAGGAATGTAAGCGAATGGACTCTAGTCCCATGCTACAAATTAAAGTGAGTCCAAAGCCCAACCAACAAACTACAAGAGAGTCTGGCTTGGTATCTGGATCTGGGGGCAAAGGAATACTCCACAACTCGCGCCAACCATTAAGCACACGACGCCCAAAGAGGGCAACCCACCAAAATGCCGAGATACCAAAGATATACAGCATCAAGTCGACTAAATACGCCCCAAAACGACCGCCTAGGTTCTTAGGGGCCTCAAAACTCGCGTGAGACCAAGCTGGGTCAGCCTTAGAATACGTCAGCAAGATGGCAAATAATCCTAAACATAAGCCCAGAGAAATGAACCAGCGGGCCTCTAGTAAGAGGCGGCGCATCCTGCCCTGCCCGCCGTTCTCAGGGGGCTGGGGGGGGCTCAATGGAGCCTTAGACTTCGGATACGCGGTTCTTGCCATGTTCTACCGATTGTAATCAAGCAAATCTATAATTTGAATATGACTACAAATACCCCAAAACACTCCAAAGTTCTGATCCTCGGATCTGGTCCTGCAGGCTATACGGCAGCCGTATACGCTGCTCGCGCCAACCTGAAGCCTACCCTCATTACCGGCCTGGCCCAAGGCGGTCAATTAATGACCACAACGGACGTTGAAAATTGGCCAGCTGATGCTGATGGCGTTCAAGGCCCAGAGCTCATGGAGCGCTTTTTAAAGCACGCTGAGCGCTTTAATATAGAAATCATTTTTGACCATATTCATACGGCCGCCCTTAAAGAAAAGCCTATGCGCTTGGTTGGTGACTCTGGTACCTATACCTGTGATTCATTAATTATTTGTACTGGTGCATCTGCTCAATACATTGGCCTACCCAGTGAAGAAGCATTTATGGGTCGTGGTGTTTCTGGCTGCGCAACTTGCGACGGATTCTTCTACCGCAATCAAGACGTCTGCGTAGTCGGTGGAGGCAATACAGCTGTTGAGGAAGCGCTTTACCTCACTGGCATCGCGAAGAAAGTAACAGTAATTCATCGTCGCGACAAATTCCGTGCTGAGCCAATTCTGAATGATCGCCTTATGGCAAAGGTAGCTGAAGGCAAAGTAGAGTTCAAACTCAATGCCACTCTTGATGAAGTGTTGGGCGATGAAAAAGGGGTTACTGGTGTTCGCATCAAGAAACAGGATGGCAGCACTGAAGAGATCTCTGTAACAGGCGCCTTTATTGCAATTGGACATAAACCGAATACCGAACTCTTTGTTGGTCAACTCGAGATGAAAAATGGTTATATCAAGACCCATTCTGGACTTGAGGGCAATGCTACTGCTACCAACATCCTCGGTGTATTTGCTGCCGGAGATGTCCAAGACCACATTTACCGTCAAGCCATTACTAGTGCGGGAACAGGCTGCATGGCTGCATTAGATGCGCATCGTTATTTAGAAACGTTGGAATAAGTCTATTCATTTGCTTAATTAAAACACTTAGTTCACCAGTAACTGCGGCTTTATGCGCCTCAGAACCTTTACCCCCAAAGTTACCTTCTTCGATATATTTCTTAGCATTGTCCCAAGCGCCACCGCCGGTACACATCGAAATAGCACCAAATAGGTAAGGAATCATGCCGCCGATAAAGAGGCCAATGGTCACCATATGATTAGATAAGTCAAAAGAGACTTGCTAGCCAATGCTCTCTAGCGCATGCGTATAGTCAGCAAAGAGAACGAGAGCAGCCAAACCAGCAGAACCAATCGTGTAGCCTTTAGTGACTGCTTTAGTAGTGTTACCTACCGCATCCAATCGATCGGTGATATCACGCACCGATTGTGGCAAACCTGCCATCCCGGCAATACCACCAGCGTTATCAGTAATCGGACCATATGCGTCAAGTGCAACGACGATACCTGCCATCGACAACATAGCTGTTGCTGCAATGGCAATACCGTACAAGCCGGCTAACCAATACGCTGCAAAAATCGCCGCACATACAAAAAGCACAGGATCACCAGTCGACTTCATGGCAATACCTAAGCCTGCAATGATGTTGGTGCCATGGACTTTAGTGGAGGCTTCAGCAATATGCTGCACTGGCTTGAACTGGGTACCGGTGTAGTACTCAGTAATCCAGACCAAACCTGCTGTGAGTAATAAGCTGACTACAGTTGAACCAAACAAACGCCATTGGCTACCAGGAATTCCCAAAGAATCATCAGGCATGATGAAATTGGTGACAAAGTAAAACACTACCAGTGATAAGCCACCGGCAATAATCAAACCTTTATATAAAGCGGGCATGACGTTTTTCATGTCAGGACTGGCTTTTACAAAAGAACAGTCAATAATAGAGGCAATGATGGATACCCCACCGAGCACTACTGGAGAGATGATCGCCGCTACTGGCACACCAGTAATCATTAAAGCGCCTAACACCATGGTTGCAATCAAAGTTACAGCATAGGTTTCAAATAAATCCGCTGCCATGCCTGCACAGTCACCAACGTTATCGCCTACGTTATCCGCAATAACAGCAAGATTGCGAGGGTCATCCTCGGGAATACCAGCTTCAACCTTACCTACCAAGTCTGCGTCAACGTCAGCACCTTTAGTAAAGATGCCTTCACCTAAACGCGCAAAGATTGAAATTAAAGATGAACCAAAAGCTAAACCAATCAATGGGTGCAAAACGGCAGAGCGCTCTTGCCCCGCACCGATTGACACAAGAAACATAAAAAAACAAACCTACACCGAGCACGCCAAGACCAATCACTAGCATGCCAGTGATTGCACCGCCTTTGAATGCGACATTTAGGGCTTCATTTATTCCTTTAGTCGCTGCTTCTGCCGTCCGCACATTGGCGCGCACCGAAACATTCATATCAATAAAACCACAGGCTCCAGATAAAACAGCACCAATTACAAAACCAATCGCTGTCGCAAAATCTAAAAAGAGTGCCATGAGAATCGTTAGGATTACCCCAACTACAGCGATCGTCTGATATTGACGCGACAAGTACGCTGCTGCTCCTTGCTGAATCGCCTCAGCGATTTCTTGCATTTTGGCATTGCCGGTACTCCGCCTCAAGATCCAGTCGCGCGCATTACGCGAAACCGTAAATCACCGCTATAACACCGCACGCCAAAGCAAAATACAAGCCTAAAGTGATATTACTCATGCTTGAACTCCCTAAAGTTAATCATTTGTTAATCTTTATTATTGTGCATAACCAGCACTTAGATAGACCTGGTTTCTGAAAGCTTTAAACTATGGTCTTTAAGCTTTACCAGTATGCAGCAGAACCCCCTGTGCCCCCTTTATAGGATCAGGGTATTTACTACTCACTATTCGGAGTATTTATGAGTCTCGACAACGTCAAGCCAGGTAAAAAGATCCCTGAAAGCTTCAACGTCATTATTGAAATCCCAATGAATGCGGATCCAATTAAGTATGAAGTAGATAAAGAGAGTGGCGCAATTTTTGTTGACCGTTTTATGGGTACTGCAATGCACTATCCATGTAACTATGGCTATATCAATAAAACGATTGCGGGTGATGGGGACCCTGTTGACGTTCTCGTTATTACTCCATTCCCGCTCATTCCAGGCGTAGTAGTCAGCTGCCGCGCAATTGGCATCTTGCAAATGGAAGATGAAGCAGGTCAAGATGCTAAATTATTAGCAGTACCAGAAGACAAAATTTTGCCAATTTATACCCACTGGCAAAAACCAGAAGACATCAACCCATTACGTTTAACTCAAATCCAACACTTCTTTGAACACTACAAAGATTTGGAAAAAGGTAAATGGGTAAAAGTCAAAGGTTGGGGTGGCGTTGCTGATGCGCACAAGGAAATCTTGGAAGGTATCGAGCGCTATAACAAAGAAAATACATAATTTTCAATACTTGAAAAGGCTTTGTGAACTGGAGTGAGCACAAAAAAATCGCCCTAGCCCAAATCAACCCTTTACTAGGTGATTTAGCTGGCAATGCGCAACTCATTCATAAAGCCGCTTTCGACGCCTATTCCCAAGGCGCCAGACTTGTGGTTACACCAGAGCTCTCACTCACAGGCTACCCCCCAGAAGACTTATTACTACGCCCCGCTTTTATTGAAGTTGCACAACTGCAATTAGAGAAGTTAACAGCTGAGCTAGCTCAATATGCCGACCTGACAGTGATTGTTGGTCACCCTAAAAAAACCGCTTCTGGCTTGCTTAATTTTGCTTCTGTTTTACAAAACGGCAAAGTGATCGCAGGTTATGCAAAACAGGAGCTGCCCAATCATGAGGTATTTGATGAGGTTCGCTACTTTGTTTCCGGCAATCAAGCTTGTGTATTTGAATGCGAAGGTATTCGTTACGGTTTAATTGTGTGTGAAGATGCATGGCATGCTGGACCCGCTAAGTAAGCACATAGCGCTGGTGCCCAGATATTGCTTGTGCCGAATGCTTCACCCTATCACCTTCAAAAAGAAGCACTGCGCATTGAAGTATTACGAGGGCATATTGCTCAAACTCATATGCCTCTGGTCTATGTCAACGCTATTGGCGGTCAAGATGAATTGGTATTTGACGGCGGCTCTTTTGTACTCAACAGCAGTGGTGATCTCGTAATGTCCATGCTGCAATTTGAATCTGGCTTGGGTACGGTTTCAGTTTCGGTCAACGGCGAACTGGAAAGAGGCTTGAGATCTCCACCTCAGTCAGTTGAAGCGCAAGCCTATCAAGCACTTGTCTTGGGAGTACGCGACTACGTCAATAAAAATGACTTTCCAGGCGTCATTATTGGCTTATCGGGCGGCGTAGACTCTGCATTAGTCTTAGCAATTGCTGTAGACGCTTTGGGCGCTGATAAGGTATGCGCTGTCATGATGGCTTCTCGCTATACGGCAGATATTTCCTGGATTGATGCCCGAGAAATGGCTCAGAATTTAGGCGTGCAATACGACGAGATTCCGATTAGTGGTCCAGTAGATGCACTCGAACAATCGCTAGCGGAGCAATTTAAGGGCTTAAAAGTAGAGGCTACAGAAGAAAATATTCAGGCACGCGTTCGTGGCACCCTACTCATGGCGCTCTCTAATAAAACTGGTCGGCTGGTTTTAACCACCGGCAATAAAAGTGAAATGGCCGTGGGTTACTGCACTCTATACGGTGATATGGCTGGAGGTTTTGCAGTGATTAAAGATATTGCCAAAACTTTGGTTTATCGACTTTGCGCATATCGCAATAGTATTGCGCCAGTCATTCTAGAACGCATCCTGACACGCGCTCCTTCGGCTGAATTACGCCCGGACCAAAAAGATCAAGACAGCTTGCCTTCCTACGAAGTATTGGATGGCATTGTTGAGCGCTACATGGAGCAAAACCAATCAATTGCAGAAATTATTGGTGCAGGATTTGATCCTGAGAGCGTTGAAAAGGTGACGCGCCTGATTAAGCTGAATGAATACAAGCGTCGCCAAGCTCCTCCGGGAGTCCGCGTTACCACCAGAGCCTTCGGCCGAGATTGGCGCTATCCCATCACCTCACAATTTAGAGCCTAGACACCCAAAAACCACTGTATTTTGGCAATGGATTCAAGTTCTAGGTATGATTACCGCGTTAGGGGGAATAAATGAAATTAATTACATCCATCATTAAGCCGTTCAAACTCGATGAAGTCCGTGAGGCTCTAGCAGAAGTGGGCGTTACAGGATTGACCGTTACCGAAGTTAAAGGTTTTGGTCGTCAAAAAGGCCACACCGAACTCTATCGTGGCGCTGAATATGTTGTCGACTTTTTGCCAAAAGTGAAAGTGGAAACCGTAGTGGCAGATGATCGTATTGCAGCTGCCCTTGAAGCGATTACCAAAGCTGCGCGCACTGGAAAAATTGGTGATGGCAAGATTTTTGTTACTGCAGTTGAAGAAGTGATCCGTATTCGCACTGGCGAAACAGATAACGCAGCGGTTTAATGTTTTAACTGCTACAACGCTCAGAGCATTAACGCGTCTGAGATTCTGAAGCAGGCACTGGGGCGGCAGGTTGAATTATTTCAGCCGCCTCCAAATTAATTGTCTTATTCGGTGTGTTACCAATGCGGACTTTAGCACCCTGAAAATACATATCTACCCCATTTAATCCGCTGGTTAGCACCTTGAATGGCGGCTTTCCATAAACGCTAGCTCCAACGCCTGGCTCAAGAGTTTTATTTTGGGTTTTACCAGCAGCATCCACTACGCAAATAGTTTGAGCAGTCTTAGATTGGAAGTACACCATATCGCCAGTTTTTTTGGGCGCATCGGGCTTGTAATTGAGTGCCGAAGCATCAGCTAAAGGGCATTCGGTTGAAACAACTGGTTCGGGCTGCACAATAACTGCGGTGGCAGACTTCATCTCTGCAGGAGGAGCATCCGGCGCTACCTCTTGAATAATAACAAGATCCTCTTTAACGGGCTCAGGAAAAAATAGAGGGCGTAGGTTTACAACAGAACAAATGATTGCTGCAGCAATTGCTAACAAAATGAAGATGCTCTTTTTAGGATCAGCTGGTGCCTTCGTTTTTACACTGTAGTCAACATAATCTTCAGATATTTTCGTTGCGCTAACTTTTGGGGGCTCTTCTTGTGGCAACAGAGGTGGACTTACAGGAGCGCTTGTTTTTATCTCTTGGGATGCTTGAACTTCCTTTGCTTTTATAGGCTGTTCATTCTTTGCTTCTGTGTCAGATTTTTTTACGGCCTGCGCTGATTCACTCAATTCAAATGCCTCTTCTGGTTTGAGTTTTAATAAACCCGCCACTTTTTTTGCTGCTGTAAATTTAACTTGAGCACCATAAAAACTACTGGTTTCACCGTTTTCAATCTGTTCAATTTGACGTACAGATAAACAAGACATGCCAGATAAATTTTTCGTGCTTAAACCCAGGCTTTCTCTAGCCTTGGTGAATGCCTCTTTTCGGATCTCAGGAAGTTTTGTCGGACTGCCCACTGAAGATTTGTCTCGCTATTGTTTTATTTACTGTACTGTAACGCTTTGATTACTTTAATACTTTTTTCAATATTAGTATTTAAATACCAATGCTTCAATGGATCTAAAGTTAAATAGAAAACGGATGGTCACCACCATCTTACGCCAACTGTTTACAAAATGGTGTTGGGAACCTAATCCTGTATTTCCTTGTTTTATGTATATTGCAACGCAACATTTTCTTGAGAAATACTGCCCATTAAGCATTGAGCACCCTGGAGCAGATCTCACAGCACAATAGAGCCTTTAGACACAAACCTTTTCTGGAGTAATAAGCATGAAACGCCTTAATGAACGCTCGCGCATGGTCACCGAAGGGGTCACTCGCACACCCAACCGTTCAATGTATTACGCAATGGGTTACGAAGAGCCGGATTTCGCAAAACCAATGGTTGGAGTTGCAAATGGTCACTCCACGATTACCCCTTGCAATAGTGGCTTACAAAAATTAGCTGATGCCGCTGTGATTGCGCTTGAAGAGGCAGGCGCAAAAGCCCAATTATTTGGCACTCCAACTGTCTCTGATGGCATAGGCATGGGTACCGAGGGCATGAAATATTCTCTCGTCTCACGCGAGGTCATTGCTGACAGCATTGAAGTTTGTGTAAATGGTTTGTGGCAAGACGGTGTTGTTGTGATTGGTGGTTGCGATAAAAATATGCCAGGCGGCATGATGGCCCTAGCCCGCACCAACGTACCCGGAATTTACGTCTATGGCGGCACAATCAAGCCGGGACACCACAAAGGCAAAGAACTCAATATTGTTTCTGCATTTGAGGCGGTTGGTGAATTTACCTCTGGCAGATTAAGTGAAGAAGAGTTAAAGGTTATTGAACAACATGCTTGTCCAGGTAGCGGCTCTTGTGGCGGCATGTACACGGCAAACACGATGGGTTCCTCCTTTGAGGCTCTCGGAATGAGCCTCCCCTACTCCTCTACGATGGCCAATGAAGATGCTGAAAAGGTGGCAAGCGCCGCTGAATCAGCACGTGTCCTAGTTGAGGCGATCAAAAATAATCTGCGTCCCCGCGACATCATTACCAAGAAATCTATCGAGAATGCAGTGAGCGTGATTATGGCGGTTGGCGGCTCAACAAATGCAGTCTTGCATTTTTTAGCCATCACCAGTGCCGCTGAAATTCATTGGTCAATTGATGACTTTGAACGTATTCGCCAACGCGTTCCAGTCATTGTTGATATGAAACCATCTGGCACTTACCTGGCAACTGATTTGCATCAAACTGGCGGTATTCCACAAGTAATGAAAATTTTGCTCGATGGTGGACTGCTCCACGGCGATTGCATGACCATCACTGGCAAAACACTTGCTGAGACATTGAAAGATGTTCCTGTTCCCTCCGTGCCTCGCGCCGATCAAAAAGTCATTCGCACTTTAGATAATCCTTTGTACAAACAGGGTCACTTGGCCATTCTAAAAGGCAATATTTCTCCAGAGGGTTGCGTTGCCAAGATTACCGGCTTAAAGAACCCATCCATCACTGGCCCAGCACGCGTCTTTGACTCTGAAGATGATGCAATGGCGGCCATCATGGCTCAGAAAATTAAGGATGGTGACATCGTAGTTATCCGCTATGAGGGCCCCAAAGGCGGTCCTGGCATGCGTGAAATGCTCGCCCCAACCTCAGCTCTAGCTGGTCAAGGATTGAGTGAGTCTGTAGGCCTCATTACGGATGGTCGCTTCTCAGGCGGTACATGGGGCATGGTGGTTGGCCATGTCGCTCCAGAGGCCTATGTTGGCGGAACAATTGCATTAATTAAGGAAAGCGACTCCATCACAATCGATGCCCATAAGTTACTCATTGAATTGAACGTGGATGAAGCTGAGATTGCTCAGCGTCGTGCCGCATGGAAACAGCCTAAACCTCGCTATACCCGTGGCTTGTTAGCTAAATATGCAAGCCTTGCAAGTAGTGCTAGCAAAGGTGCAGTAACGGACTTGGATTTAAAAATCTAAGTTGATTGTCCTAACTAAAAAGCCCCTAACGAAATCTAGGGGCTTTTTTATTACCTCACCATTGCTAATCAATCTGAATCTTAGTGCTTCATTGCGCCGGAATTACCCATCGCATTGACAGGCATCTTCACCTCTACTTCGCCAGCCTTTGCAAATCTGAGCTTTACTGGCACAATTTCACCAGCAGCCAAAGGCGCTTTAATGTTGATAAACATGAGATGCAATCCGCCAGGTTTGAGCTCAACTGCACCGCTTGCTGGTATAGCAATAGCTTTCACTTCACGCATTTTCATTACATTACCTTCCATGGCCATCTCATGAAGTTGCATTTCATCAGCCACTGGAGAGCTAGCTGCAACCAGCTGATCGGCAGCGCCTGTATTTTCTATCTTCATAAAGCCACCAGCAACTTGCTGACCTGGAACGGTAGCTCGTGTGTATGCATGCTCAATCTTGATTGATCCCACTCTGACTTCTTGTGCGAGCACTGTAAAGCTCAAACTCAATCCTGCAACCAATAATAATACTGTATTACGTTTCATACCTGCTTCCTTTCGTTAATCTAAGAACTTGAAATCCTGCTCAAGCTTTTTTCAAATCAATCACTGCTTCCTATCTAAACTCACCATGCTTACTATATTTTTGGTCTATCCGAATCTACTAATGGATATGCATCAGCAACATACGCCGGACCTTTTGCCAACATAACGATGCATGCCCCTATCCCTAGAGTGACAATCATCGCTAAATAAAATATTTCTGTGCCTATAACCACGATATCAATCATTTTTTGCTTTTGGGTCGATAGCAGCACTCTAGCTAAAACGCTAGGCTCCCTGATAGCGAGCATCCCTAAAAAAATCAACTGAGGAAGCTCTCGCAAGATTGTGCGCTCAAGACCTGGCTCACAAACCTGATATCCCGGCAATTTTTTCAGAAATCGGCTCATACCTTAGTCTATCCTCATCTTTATATGCTTCGCCAAATAGCCTTTGAAGATCCTTTTAGAGCAGCAATATTGTTTTTAGCTGTTTAAAGTCAATGAGACCCGTTTTTCTCGAAGTCCTACCTTTTGAGTCAATCAAAATCGTTGTGGGTGTCTCCCCATGCCATTGAGGATCAATCTCATATCGTAAGCGCTCATCAAATGGTGCCACCACATAATAATTATTCGCATTATCTAATCCGGCTTTGCTGAGCATTTTTTTGATTACCTCTTGAGAAACATCGTCAACCTGAATAAAAATTATCTTTGTACCTGGGTTATTTTTTATAAACTGTCCCCACTGTGGCATCTCTTTTACACAAGCGGGGCAGGTTACACCCCAAAAATGAACCGCCAGTGGTGCACTCTGTTCAGTCTTAACAATAGCCTTCCAATTCCCAGTTTGATAGGGTTTCAAACTGGCTACATCAGCCACAGCCCATGAAGATATAGAGAGGAGTATCGTCATTAACAGAGATGACCAGAATTGCTTCATTGAGTTCTTCCAATATTTATTAATTGATATCCATCATCCCAAGTTAACCAAGATAAAAATACTGCATCGCCTCGTGATGCCAACAAGGGATGGTCACCATACCCCGCAGTATCGGTTAATAATTTAGGAGCTGACCAAGATTTACCATCATCTGGTGATTCTTTTAAATAGACCGAAGATTTATTGCCATCACATTCTTTCCAAACAAGCCAGACCTGTTGACCAGAGGTAAAAAGATAGGGTCTTGTAACGGTGAGAACTTCGGAGCCCACCCTAATTGGCTTTGAATAGCGCTTACCTTCATTGCTAGAGTTGGCATAAAACACTCCAGCACGCTTGCTGTCTTGGGTGTCCCAAGACACATGGAATTTTCCAGAGCCAGATACTGCAATAGATGGACCATGATGTGGGCAGGCATCTGTTTTCCATTCATCATCAGATATGCGTCGGACAGGCTCAGCACCTTTTGTATTTATTACTTGCGTTGCCTGATCCCGAATGCCCCCTGGGAAGATGGCACGATAAATAATCGTTGGATTAGCCCTGGAATCCAAGCTGGCCCCCAATACGGCAGCATTCACAACTGCTCTCGTTAGCAAACTGCTCGGTTTCAAATGTCTTGCCACTTTCTCGAGAAAAAGAATACGCAATCGAGCCACCCAAACACTTCTCTCCACTTTTTTCGCCTTGGCGACTATTCGTTTATCAATCCACGTAATAAAAATTGAGGCATCTGGCTTGACCAATACCATTGAAAAGCGCTGACTCGATTCGTCATAAACTAACGATTCTGGGATAGAGAATGTTTTTGCTCCATCCGCAGATCGGGCAATATTGATTTGCGCATTCCAGTGGCTTTCTTTGAAAAACGAATGCGCAACAAATGCATTCCCCTGCTTGTCGACCACAATTTGAGGGCGCGCATCGCTGCCAACATCCAGTGATTTTCCATCTGGAGTAAAAAACGGGGTCGCTGCATTTGCGCACTTCAGCCCTCCGCCTTGGCAAACATTTCCAAACTTTGTCTGCATTGCAGAAGCACTAGACAAAGAATGATCCGTTTGCATTGTTGGGGCATTCGCATATGGACTGGGTCTGCCCATTGCGGGTATCCCCAGCAGGGCTGAATAAGTACTGGAGCGAAAGATATGGGTTAGCATTAGAAAATGATACGTGCACCAACAGAAAGTGCTTGTGACATCCCTTGAATATAAGAAGTGTTATTACTACCTGTACCAGGAGTAATATATTGGCGATTCAATAAATTGACTGCAGAAGCGTAAATCATTGTATTTTTGGCCATTTCATAGTTCGCGCGCAAACCCACCACAGATGGTTAGCTTAGTGCTGGTAAAAGCGTAATTAAGATCTGTTGCCCATCGTGAATTAATATCGTGATGAAACTGAAACTCAATACCTTGACTAAAGAGAGTCTGATTATTAGTGTAATAGCTTAAGCTTTGTGCAGAAGCACAAGCACCATACTGGCTAGTTTGACCAGTCCAAGTAGTAGCTCCACATAATTGTTTTGCTAGGGCTTGATCTGTGGCGCTTCGGGTCGAAAGATTGTATGTCGCCACTGCATTCTGAATATAGTTATTAAATGCAGCCAATTGCGCAAAGCCACCCTTCCAGCGATAGTCGGTGCCTACCTCATAACCTGTCATAGTTTCTGGAGTTAAACTTGGATTTGCAAAGCTGTATCCGTTTGAAGATCCATATGAGCGCAAAGTATTATTCATGCCCGGCGCAAAGGCCTGATAAGCTGCAGAACGCAAGTCCCAGTCTTTGATCATGTTATATAGCAATCCCAAAGTAGGGTTTATCTGGGTCTTACTTTGATTTGGTACATTTTGATAGACTGGATTTGTACCGTTAGGGCCAGCGTTATAGTTGGTGGGCGTTTGACTATTCCATTGATCTATACGAGCCGCCAGAGCTATTTCCACAGGAAATAGCTCGGTTTTTGATTTCACCTGCCCCATCAAGCCATAAAATGTTTGCTGGCCTTGAGCATAGTTAATTGTGGAAGAGGTCCCATTATCATTTAAGTTATTCGTTAGATTTGAGCCAGCAATATTTCTGGCATCAACACCAAGGACATATTGATCGATTAATCCAGTCACCTCCTGCCTCAACTGAACTGAGGCGCCAAGGGTGCTTTAGGGATCCTGATAGTTTGCATTGATATAAGGCGTATTTGCTGGAATATTGTTGGATCTCGTTGTAGAAGTGGAGCCGTTTTGCTTATTAAGGCCCGTATTCTCCTAAAAGAAATTCACATCTACTTTTGATTTATCATTCAGCCGAGTACTTGTCCCCTCAGCCACATCTGGCTCTTGCGTAATATTGGTAGCAAAAGTATACCCCGACGATAGGTTGGACATGGTGTGATAACCCACTCGGAAGAAACCATTAGCATCCCTGTATTTTGAAGTTCGAGTTATGCGAAGAAGCGGGACCCTGGCCATTCTTAATACTATTAGGTGATGCTGGCGAAATCGTCGCAATGTTTTTTTGATAACCCTCCGTATTGAAATAATCGGCCGAGAATCTCAACTGGGGACTTTCAGAGGCAATCAAATCCTTTGAAGCCGCAACGTTTGCTGTACCAAATGAACCATAGCTTACAGATGCTTTTTGCTGACTGTTGACTGGGGTTTTGGTCTTGATATTAATAACCCCACCCATGCCATAGTTACCACACAAACTAGAAACACCGCCGCGGATCAATTCAACAGAGTCAATCGCTGACATTGGCACCAAATTCCATTGCACCGTTCTAGAAAATGCATCATTAAGCTGGAACACCATCAATCAATACCAAGGTTCGTGCATTACCAAGGCCACGTACGTTAATACTTTGAGCTGTCGGATCCTGTTGGTAATACGGTGTGTCATTCAAAATAACACTAGGTACATTTTTTAAAATTTGATCAATGGTTTGTTCTGGGGCCACCTCCAACGCCTCTTTAGTAAGAACTGTGGTATTTAAGGGAATTTCATCTAAATGGAGTGCCAGAACGAGTTGCCGTGACAGTAACACTCTTTAATGTTTGATCGTAATCGGGTGGTGAGGCAATTTGCGCATGAACTCCGCCATATAATGAAGCAAATAAGCACCCAATACAAATACTCATTTTTTGTTTTCTCAAACAACACTTACTTCTCCAAACCACTTAGCAGCAACGCAGCAGAAAAACTCGTTGCCAGCTACATAGCTAAGAAGCTATGCCCTAAAAGATTTAGGCTGTTGTTGGTGGTGCAGCTGAGGGAGGGGTTACCCAAACAGCGAGTGGCTTGAGTGCTTTATAGAAAAGCTGGAGTAACAAAGATAAGGCTTGTGGCGCCTCACACTGGAGATTGGTATTAAACGCTGGAGTTATGGCGTGATGGGTGATACAATAGGAGCAATGTTGCGGCTGCTTGCAACCTCTTTTTCATGCATCTGGATATTCATTGTTGCCTTGCTACCATCGGTAACGCATATCTCCATCGCAAAACCTTGACTATGTTTAGCAAGCGAAACCGCTTGAGAAACAGCAGGTGCCATTATGCTGATAGCAATTGCAAAAGCGGCAATCCAGTGAATGAGGCGGTTTTTATGGAAATTCATAATTAGAGATTTTAGCGGAACTTTTTATGCCCATGAAAAAAGGGGCATGCGCCCCTGTTCCCTCTTGAATTGACCCCTTTGAGTCAATTCTGTTTATGCAGCAGCAACTTTCTTCTTACCAATGAACTTTACCGATCAATGGCCAAAACAGCAGCACGAATGCAAGAGATGTAATACCTCCTACCAATGGGTTAGAGAAGAAAAAGCCGCCTAGCAATACCGCTGCTGTTGGTGAACCAGGAATACCCAAAGACAACATTGGGAGGAGCGCCGCTTGTTCCTGCGGCGTGGGCTGCAGTCTCTGGAGCAACAATACCATCCATTTTGCCGGTACCAAACTTGTCGCCTTCTTTGGAAACACGCTTAGCAACACCGTAAGCCATAAATGATGCCGGAGTAGCGCCACTAGGGGTGACACCCATCCAGCAACCAATTAAGCAGCTGCGTAAAGATGTGGCCCAGCATCTTGGCAGATGCTTCCAAGTTTCCCAAACAACCTTACCGCGAATCTTAGCTGCAGCACCTTGGAACGCCAATCCTTCTTCCATGGAGAGAAGAATCTCGCCGATACTAAACAAACCGATAATCGCAATCAGGAAGTCAAAGCCACGCATGAACTCTGGGTTACCAAATGTCAAACGCAATTGACCTGTCACCGTATCCATACCGACCGTTGCCAAAGCAAAGCCGAGCATCATCCCAGAAATCGTTTTAAACGGTGAGCCTTGATTCATGCCCACAAAACTACAGAAGGTCAGCAAGTAACCCGAGAAGAACGTAGCCGGACCAAATTGCAAGGCAAACTTCGCAACCAGCGGTGCCAAGAATGTAATCATCACAATTGCAAAGAATGCGCCAACGAATGAGGATGTGAATGCTGCTGTCAGTGCCTCACCTGCTTTACCATTTCGGGCCATCGGCTACCGTCAAAGGGGGTCGCAACCGACCATGGTTCACCAGGGATGTTGAAGAGCACGGATGTAATCGCACCGCCGAACAACGGGCCCCAGTAAATACAGGAGAGCATGATGATTGCGGACGTAGGCGGCATTGTAAAAGTCAAAGACCACAGAATCGCAATTCCGTTTGCGCCACCAAGACCCGGTAGAACACCAATAATCACGCCAAGTGTTACACCGATAAACATGAGCATTAAATTAAAGGGTGTCATTGCAACGGCAAAGCCGTTGAATAGAGCGCTACTTTCTTCCAACTTGGACTCCTTCTTTTCTAATCTTTTTAATAGTTGTTATTTTTTTATTGCACGCCAATCATCTCAAGCGGATTAATCCATGAGCCATGTGGCAATGGAACCTGGAACCAGTACTAAAACATAAAGTACAGGGCTGCACTCACGCCTACTGAGACTACGACTGTTTTCCAAATTGGATACTTGCCGAGCCATACCATGAAAATTGCGATGTAGAGAGCTGAAGAAACATAAATACCAATTAACTGCACACCTACGACAAAAACAATGGCAGGCAACAAAACCGCCATCACTTGCTTAAGTGGCTCTCTATCAACAAATGATTCTTTTTTCTGTTAACAACAGCTGCTTGATACAAAGTCACTGTACTTGAAAGCAAAATGCTCACACTAATGTAAAAAGGAAAGTATCCAGCCTCAGGACCGTCAATACCCCAGCTTGCACCTAACTTTAAGCTGCCAACCATTACTGTTAGACCAACAGTAAGAAACAAATAAAGCGGTGATGATATCCATCGCCCTCATACTGATTGCTGCATCTTCATTTGTATTGTTTGTATGTGCAGACATTTTTATTTTTTATAAAAGTTAATTAATGCACTTACTTAAAAAATAGGGCCCCACTAATTACATGATCCAAAATATCAAAAATTCGTTTCGCGCCAGCAGCAGCTTTGTACGTATGAGAAACAATCCGACTCATCGAGTCAAGGCGTATATAAAAACGACCGATATATGCCAAGAACGCAATAAAGACGCCGACAGTCACTTTTTGGTAAGCTACTTCTTGCCAAATAAAGCCCCACACTACTAGCAAACCTGTTTCTGTGAGTAGCGTCACTGTTGGAGAAAACAGGCCCCATACGCGATTACCTCGATCATTAATTTGTAAGTTGTCTAAAGCTCGATTGAAGGCGCAATACTTGAGGATGCACCGCCAAGGTAAATTTCCACGACTTGAATAATTTATCGGCTATCTCTAACCGTAAATGCCCTACCCCAGCATGATCGCCATGACCTAGCCTTGTTGAACATCGCTGCAGCTACGGAGAAACTGACGGTTTTTTTAACACGTGTTGAAGAAGGTGCTTGGCCCGCTCACATTCTTGAGTACTTAACTCTTGCACTACAAAATCTGGCTGGCATTCCTGGCGGCTTTGGTAAAGCGTGAGATGTTGACCGTCGAGGCATCTATAAAGTAGTGGTTAGCGCAATTAACGAAGAAGTAACTCTCACCGCCCTGAAATACGCTCGCGACCTCTATCTTGCTTTAGCACAGGACAATAAAGATTGTGTAGCTGAAGTTCAAACCATTATTGAAAATTTACGTGAACTTGGTGATGACCTTCTGCTAGGACTGAGTACTGCCTGAATTGTGAATGCAGTCGAAGAACGCGGCATTCCGTCGATTCGTTTATCAGAAGGTAACTTAATTCAATTGGGTGACGGATCTAAACAACGTCGTATCTGGACTGCTGAGACCGATCAAACCAGCGCGATTGCAGAGACAATCTCTCGAGATAAAGATTTAACTAAGAGTTTATTGCGCAGCGCGGGGGTTCCTACGCCTGAAGGTAGAACGGTTACGAGCCCAGATGACGCCTGGGAGGCAGCGCAGGATATTGACTTACCAGTAGTAGTGCAACCGGTTGCGCATGCATTTAAAATCATCTTACAGCAAAGGCCGCCCTGTAGGCGAAGACACCATTAACATGATGTTCCCCCTCGGCGAAGATGGTCGAATTCCAGTAGTTGCTGTTACCGGAACAAACAGCAAAACAACTACCGTACGTCTCATTTGCTCACCTCATTGGCGAAACAGGTTTACGCGTCGGCATAACAGGTACTGACGGTGTTTATATGAACCATCGTTTAATTGACACTGGCGACTGTAGTGGACCCAAGAGCGCTCGCAACGTATTGATGCACCCTGAGATGTCGATGCTGGCGTGTTGGAAACTGCGCGGGGCGGCTGATTGCCTGAAGGCTTAGGTTTTGACCGCTGCGAAGTGACGCGGTAATCACTAACATTGGCGAATGCGACCACCTGGGCCTGAACTACATTACCAGCGTCGAGGATTTAGCCGCCCTTAAGCGCGTGATCGTACAAAACGTAGCTCCTTACAGGTGCCGCTGTTCTGAACGCTACAGACCCGATGCGATGGTAGCGAAAATGGGTGATAAATGCTCTGGTCGCGTCATCTTCTTTGCACAAAATCAATATCATCCCGTGATTACTGCACATCGCGCTACAAATAAAAAAGTTATTTACTTTGATGGTACTTATATCGTTGCATCAAAGGGCTCACGCGTAATGTATCGCTTCCCTGTCAGTGAAATTCCGCGCACAAAAGATGGTGTTCTTGGTGTTCAGATTGAAAATGCGATGGCTACAATTGGCGCGGCTTAGACCCTTGGCTTAGATGCAGAGAAAATCGCTCGCGATCTGCATAGCTTTGAAAGCGATCTCAATTCTGTTCCGGGCCGTTTTAATCAATTCCAACATAATGGCGCTACAGTCATTGCCGACTATGGCGTATAACCCCGACGCCATGCGCGCCCTCACGAGCGCTGTTGAAGCCATGAAACCTAAGAAGAGTCACGTGGTGATCAGTGAGGCTAGTGATCGTCGTGACAAAGATATTTTCGTGTCATAGAGCCCAGATCTACCGATGAGCTGATGATGAGTGATAGTGCTGTATGCGATCAATCTCTTCTTTAGAGCCCAACATCACCGATACTCGCTCATGTAAATCCGTTGGCTGAAGATCCATGATCAAATCTGTACCGTTGGTAGATGCTCCGCCTGCTTGCTCAACAAGAAAGCTCATAGGATTGGCCTCATACATCAAGCGCAACTTACCAGGCTTATGAGGCTCACGTTGATCCCAAGGGTACATAAAGACTCCACCCCGAGATAATACGCGATGCACATCCGCCACCATAGACGCGATCCAACGCATATTGAAGTCCTTATCACGAGTGCCGCTGACACCAGCCAGACACTCCTCAACATAGCGACGCACTGGATCAGCCCAGTGACGCATATTAGACATATTGATTGCAAACTCTTTGGTGGAATGAGAAATTTTCACCTTATTCTTGATTAATAAGAATGTACCGTTTACCTTATTCAGCGTAAACATCACTACGCCGTCACCAAGAGTCAAAGCCATAGTAGTTTGGGGGCCATAAACTACATAACCAGCTGCAACTTGGTGTCGCCCCGACAGCAGAAAATCAGAGGTTTGTAGTGGCGCATTAGGATCTTGCTTGTTCAGAACCGAGAAGATGGTACCAATAGAGACGTTGACGTCAATGTTCGATGAGCCATCGAGTGGATCAAATAATAGTAAATAGTCACCTGTACCTTGAGCTGGTAATGGAAACTCCATTTCTTCTGAAGCTAAACCTGCTAGAGACTGGCAACTCTGCACACCTTCGATAAGCAAATCATTTGCAATAATGTCGAGCTTTTGCTGCACCTCGCCTTGCACATTACCTGTGCCCGCAGACCCCAATAACCCAATTAATGCGCCCTGCGCTACCTCATGGCTCAGGGTTGCACAGGTCTTCACAACAGCAGTCAGCAATTCCTGCAATCCAGCAGGAACGGACTCGCCTGCAAGTTTTACGGAAGCTAAATATTGCTTGAAATTGATATGGTTACTTGAGGACAAAAGGTTTGCTCCGGAATTTTGTCAAAGCGGTCTATTGGGCTCTATTTTGCCTTGTCATTGAGTTGCGCTAGCTACCAAATGCCTTTCCAATCACCTCTCGCACATCAGGAGAGAGGGTTTGGCATGCGGAAACCCGCTCCAGAGCGGCTTTCATACAATCCTGATAAGGTTGGGCAAATAAACGCCAGCGATCTAGGGCTCTAGCCAAACGTGCGGCAACTTGAGGGTTAATTGGATCCAAGGCCAAGACGCTATCTGCCCAAAACTCATAGCCACCTCCATCAGATTGATGAAAACTCGCTGGATTATTTAAGCAGAATGCATGAATGACACTGTGGACCCGATTCGGGTTGTTTAGCTTGAATGCTGCATGCTCTCGCAGTTTTTTAACTTCTAATAGCGTCGACTCAAGCCCATCTACCGGTGGGCGACTAGATTGCAATCCAAACCACTTATCGATCACTAGAGCATCATTGGCAAAACGATTATAAAAATCTATCAAACAGTCTTGGGCTGCCCTTGATCCATGCACAACCAATGCAGACAGAGCTGCATAGCGATCCGTCATATTGTCAGCGATCTCATATTGATGAGTAGCCATCGGAGTCCAGACAGCAGGGCTAGCCTCAAGCAGCATACTCAACACTAAATTCTTGAGAGCGCGTTTACCTGCATCCACTCCATTGGCTTTGAATGGTCCAGGAGTTTGCATTTGTTGATATAAAGCAGTCCACTCTAATTGGAGCTGGTTGGCAAGCTCGCGACGAAATGCACGACGAGCAGTAAAGATCTTTTGTGGATCTACGCTCTTGCACTGCTCATACAAATAGGATTCAGCTGGCAGCATTAATGCTAGAGCTTTAAAGGCTGGATCTAAAGCAGGATCCAACAGCAAATTACGGTATGCCTGAATCAGTTGCGCGTCTGGCAAGCGACCATTCAAAATCATTTGCATTGCGAATTTCTGGCCGGCCTCCCAACGATTAAACGCGTCATCGTCATTGGAGAATAAAGTTAACAGATCAGCCTCGGACTGTTCAAAATCTAACTGTATTGGTGCAGAAAAATTTCGGTTAATTGAAAGAACAGGACGTTCTGCAATGTTGTCGAAAGTCCAAGTTTGACTTGCTTGGGTCAACTCCAGTAATTGCTCTTGCTGATCATTCGCCCTAGTCAGTAAGCGCATTTTCAATGGAAAATGAAACGGTTTTTTCTCAGGCTGCCCAGGACGCGGCGCACAACTTTGAGTCAACGTTAACTGATATTGTTTCGTAGTTGGATCGTAATGCTCTTGCACTTTCACTCGTGGGGTGCCGGCCTGGCTATACCAATTTGTAAACTGGGTGAGATCTTTGCTATTGGCGTCAGCCATCGCCATTAAGAAGTCATCACAAGTTACCGCCTGACCATCATGACGCTTGAAATAAAGATCCATACCTTTGCGGAAACCCTCTTTACCTAAGAGGGTTTGATACATCCGCACAACCTCAGATCCTTTTTCATAAACAGTAACGGTATAAAAATTATTAATCTCTTGATACTCATCGGGGCGAATCGGATGAGCCATTGGACCTGCATCTTCAGGGAACTGGAGTTGACGTAACAAACGCACATCCTCTATACGCTTGACTGCTCTACCGGACTCGCTGCCCATTTGATCGGCAGAAAATTCCTGATCACGAAATACTGTCAGCCCCTCTTTAAGGGACAACTGGAACCAATCCTGACAAGTCACCCTATTACCAGTCCAGTTATGAAAGTACTCGTGCGCCACAACACTCTCAATATTGGCAAAGTCTGCATCCGTAGCAGTCTCTGGCTGCGCAAGCACAAACTTGGTATTGAAAATATTCAATCCCTTATTCTCCATGGCGCCCATATTGAAATCACTGACCGCAACAATCATGAGACGCTCTAAATCCAGCTCTAAACCAAAACGTCTTTCATCCCAATGAATGGAGGCAATCAGAGAATCCATAGCGTGGCGAGTTTTCTTCAGATCGTGAGGCTCAACCCAAATCTGTAGGAGTTTTTTGGCACCGCTACTAGTGGTAATTGTTTCCTCAATGCACTCCAACTTACCCGCCACTAAGGCAAACAGATAAGAAGGCTTCGGAAATGGATCTTCCCAGGTTGCGCTATGCCAGCCGTTGGGGAGCCTTTCAGTATTCAAGAGGTTGCCGTTAGACAGCAAGACTGGGCACTCTACTTCACGGGCCCGCAATATCACACGATAACGCGCCATCACATCTGGTCGATCCAAAAAGTAAGTAATTTTTCGGAAACCCTCTGCTTCACACTGGGTGAAGAAGTTTCCGTTGGAGACATACAAACCCATGAGAGAGGTATTTCTCTCAGGAACACAAACGCAAATAATTTCTACGACAAATTTTTCTTTACCCTCTTTTGGCAAAGAATGAATTGTGAGAGTTTCGGGCGTTAATTTAAAATGTCGGTATGCCTCGCCATTGATACGTAAGCTCACAAACTCCAACTCATGTCCAACCAAGATCAAAGGAGATCCGGGCTCAAAACTTTTACCTGGTAGAACCTCGATGCGACTCTTGACGATCGTGCGTGCTGGATCTAAAGCAATATCGAGCTCGACCTGATCAAACGTATATACAGGTGGGCGGTATTCGAGCCTACGGAAGCTCTGGGGGAGATCAGTTTTCATAGACCTATTGTAAGTCTTGACTGTCAGACTTGTTGATTGACTTACTACAGTCTAAATTATTAAGCCCAAATGAAGGTGATTGCGACTACCGCATGTACCCATTTAATCGGCATTCGCTTCGTAAATTTTTGCCCGATCCAGACCCGCCGGGGCATGGGCTGACATCATCTCTAATGTGGTGCCAATCGTTACGGCGCACTACGTCTTCATAACGTGCGCCAAGGGCAATTGTGGCAATCTGCGTTTTATCACCCTTCTCCGCCAAAAAGAAGAGGCCTGCTTTCAGCATACATACCTGAAAGGCTTTATAGCCACCTTTGAACCAGCAGCAGCATCAATATGATCTAGTACCAATAGCCATAATCCAATACCTAAGAAGGTTAAACCCAAAATCTAGCCATCACCTCAAGTGATACAAGGGTAGTTAGCCAATGACCGACAAATGCAGCACAGCCATGATTGCAATCATGGCGATAAAGATGCCAGCAATAATCGCTAAAGCTTGCTTCGGATAGCGTGCAGCCAACATCAAGGAGAGTAATTGGGCCTTATCCCCCAATCTCTGCTAAGGCAACCTCTCCAGTAGAAAGAGCCAAAGCTGAAAAATCCATCATAGAAGGTCCGTTAGTTTTGCATTTACTTGCGTAAATTGATTAGAGATCAGATTTTAAATCCTCTCATCTACCGGACCGGTCACACAGAATACTTTTTTAGTATCCCTATTTTATTGGCGCTATGCTACTAATAAGTCCTCGGCTGAAGCAAAATCTAACCCCTGAGCCATTGCTACTGGCTTAGAGGTCAAAATACCTTTATACACGCTTAAACCATTGCGTAGATGATGATCAATCGATAATGCCTGCATCACACCACGATTTGCTAGTGCCTCAACAAATGGATAAGTGGCATTAGTTAAGGCGAACGTGGATGTTCTAGCAACAGCTCCTGGCATATTGGCGACACAATAATGCAATACGCCATCTACGAGAAAGGTGGGGTCTGCATGAGTGGTGGGTTTGGAGGTTTCAAAGCAACCTCCCTGATCAATGGCCACGTCTACAACAACCGATCCTGCCTTCATTTTTTTAATCATCTGATGTGTCACGAGCTTTGGAGCTGCAGCACCTGGCAATAACACCGCCCCAATAACCACATCCGCTTCGCAGACCTCTTGTTCGATCAAGAGGCTATCGGAATAAAACGTTCTCACCCGATTGCCATAGAACATATCAAGCTGACGTAAGCGTTCAATATCACGATCGAAAATACATACATCGGCACCCATACCTACTGCCATCTGTAAAGCATTGCGGCCAACCACCCCACCTCCTAAAATCACTATTTTTGCAGGTGACACTCCTGGTACGCCTGCCATCAGGACCCCTAAACCGCCATTAGTTTTTTCTAGATGAGCTGCAGCTGCCTGAATTGACATTCGCCCAGCTACCTCGCTCATAGGGGCCAATAGCGGTAATGCACCATTCATTGCAGTGACAGTCTCATAGGCAATACAAGTTGCGCCAGACTGAATTAATGCTTGAGTTTGCTTTGGGTCAGGGGCTAAATGCAGATAGGTAAATAGAATTTGATCTTCTCGCAACATTACACATTCTTGTGCCTGAGGCTCTTTCACTTTGACTATCATGTCTGCCTTATGAAATACTTCAGCAGCGCTATTCATTAAGCTGGCGCCAGCAGTCCGATAGGACTCATCACTCAAACCAATCTGCTCGCCCGCTCCACGTTGCACTAAAACAGAGTGACCCTGTTTACACAGCCCGCTCACATTGCCTGGAGTTAAACCAACTCGAAACTCATTATTTTTTACCTCTTGAGGTACACCAATAATCATTGCTATCTCCTATTGATTGAAAGTCACGTTAAGTTGCTGATTTGCGATGTAAGCGCGCGACATAAAACATCACGAGATACACGCCCAATACACACGGTCCTACGATGAGAGCGATCCGCGCATCCTCATGAAAGCCCATCAAAACCACTACTAGAGCAATAAATGCCAGAGCAAACCACGAGGAATAGGGCCACCAAGGGGTGCGATACACTAATTGAGCAACTTGAGATTTAGAAAGGGAATTACGGAATTTCAGCTGTGTAATCAAGATTGCAATCCAAACCATTAAACCAATAAAGGTCACTGCTGCCATCATGTATTGAAATGCTTTTTCAGGTACAAAATAGTTCAGTACCACGCCTGACATACATGCCACTACGGTGCTCATTACTGCACGATGAGGAACACCGTACTTAGACAGCTTGGCAAAGGCTGAGGGTGCATATCCATTGGATGACAGCGAATATAACAAGCGTCCGCCACTAAAGATGCCTGCATTACAAGATGAGAGTGCAGCAGTAATGACAACAAAGTTCACCAGACCTGCAGCTTCACGTAAACCCAATCTCTCAAACATGACGACAAATGGGCTGCCATGCTGGCCTACCTGATTCCAAGGAAAGATCGCCAAGATGACGAAAATAGCGCCCATGTAGAAAATCAGAATGCGCCATGCAAGTGAATCTATTGCCATCGGAATAGTTGTTTGTGGGTTTTCAGCTTCACCAGCAGAGAGGCCAATCATCTCAATGCCAACGTAAGCAAAAAAAACCATCTGAAGAGAGAGCAATATTCCACTAATTCCATTTGGAAAGAAACCTCCGTGCTGCCATAAATTACTTAAACCGATGGGTTGCCAATCATTCGTAAAGCCAAAGAAGATGACCGAACCACCCAAAGCAATCATGGCAATAATGGCGACTACTTTAATCAAGGCAAACCAAAACTCAAACTCACCAAATACCTTAACGGCAATGAGATTGATTAAGCCCATCATCAGAATGGAGGAAAGCGCCCAGATCCACTGAGGTATTTCCGGAAACCAAATGCCCATGTAGATGCCCACGGCAGTAACTTCGGCAATACCCACTACGATCCAATAGGTCCAATATCCCCAGCCCACCATATATCCTGCAAGAGGGCCGACATAGGTATGGGCATACGCCGCAAAAGAACCCGCAACAGGTTCATGGACAGCCATTTCGCCAAGTGTGCGCAAAACAATGAATGCCGCGATACCTGCTAGTAGATATCCCAACAGAATGGATGGACCAGCAAGTTGAATGGCACTCGCTGAGCCAAGGAATAAACCAACACCGATTGTTGACCCCAAAGCCATCAAGCGAATATGTCGTACTTTGAGATGGCGTTTTAAGCCAGCGTGTTCAGTCTGCAAGAGAAACCTCCTTTCGATTTGTCATTGGCGATATACTAACAGAGCAAAGTCTAGGGACTGGTTCTCAGACGAAAACTAGAGGAGAAAAATTACTAAAGTGATTTATTGAAAAAATATATTTAAGAAAATAATGCAATCTCTTTTACAATCAACGCGAGGCGTCGCAATCAATTATTACTGACTGCAAAAGCATCAGTAATTTCTTACAGGGAATCCCCTTAAGCTTTTGATGAGCCTTTTTGAAAAACTACTGTGCTGCGATGAGATTGAGTATTTCTGCAGCGGCAGCCAAACCACATGCTGCCGTTACCATCACGGTAGAGCCGTAACCAGAACAAGCTAAGCCACCGCTAGAGGTACCAGCTCGCGGTTCATGAGAGTAAATTGCGCGGATGCCAATTTTTTTCTTCAGGCTCCGAGAAAAACCGTGATCCTGTCTAAATCCTTGGCGTACTTTTGCCAGCAAAGCATCTTGCTCTGTACGTGAAAGATCATCACAACGAACGGAAATTGGATCTGACTTTCCACCAGTAGCACCACACATTACTAGTGCGCGATTATTTTTCACAGCCCAAACTGATAGGGTAATTTTGGTTTGCACTGAATCTGTTGCATCTAATACCAATGCATTACTCGGAATCAGTCGATCTAGATTATCTGGCTCTAAAAATTCATCACAGGAGGTCAGTTTAATTGCGGGATTAATTTGTAATACCCGTTGGGTCATTGCCTCAACCTTAGCTTTACCGTATTGCCCTTCTATTGCATGCAATTGACGATTCGTATTACTTTCAGCGATGTGATCAAAATCAATCAAGACAAGATGGCCGATGCCAGTTCGTGTCAAAGCTTCAGCAGCCCAAGAACCTACGCCTCCAAGACCTGCAACAACCACTGTCGCATTCAGGAAGCGCTCGCGCAGCTCTGATCCATAGAGTCGTGAAACTCCGCCAAAACGACGCTTTTCTAAGCTTCCCTCTAACTTGTCTTCTGTCATAGCTTATCTTTATACTGAATCAATGGACTCCATTGCACAACTACGCAAAAACTACACCTTTGGCCAACTCTCCGAAACCGAGGTGCCTAAAAATCCTTTTGAGCTTTTTCAACTCTGGTTTGACCAAGCCTTAAAGGCGGAGTGTCCAGAGCCCAACTCAATGACCTTGGCGACAGCGGACCAATCTGGGAATCCATCAGCTCGTTTTGTCTTACTAAAAGGCGCAGATCAAACCGATTTTACATTCTTTACAAATTACGAAAGCAAAAAAGGGCGTGATTTAGCAGTCCGCCCACAAGCCGCTCTCCTCTTTCATTGGCATGAACTCGAGCGTCAAGTCCGCATCCAGGGATTGGTAGAGCGGGTTAGCTTTGCAGAGAGTGATCAATATTTTCACTCCCGACCACCAGCATCCAAACTTGGAGCTTGGGCATCTCCCCAAAGCATGGCCATTCCCAACCGTGAATTTTTAGAAGAAGCGGAGAAACGGTTTCAGGAAGAGTTTGGCGATACGCCACCACGCCCACAGCATTGGTGGTGGCTATCGATTACGCCCAAACGAAATCGAATTTTGGCAAGGTCGCCACTCACGCTTGCATGATCGCATGCACTACAAGCTTGAGGGAAGCGCCTGGCAAGTCAATCGCCTCGCTCCCTAGAAAATTCTCCTGCACTAGGAGAACTGCGGAGCAATGAGTGATTTAAATTTTGCGCGGAATTTAGCCAGCTTGGGCGCTACCACTGCCATGCAATTCCCTTGGAAAGGGTGTGCCTGAATATAATTCTGGTGATAGTCTTCTGCAGGATAAATAGTAGGCGCTGCTTCGATTTGAGTCACAACCGCACTAGAATATATTTTGGAGCCCTCTAATTCCTTTACTACCTCATGCGCAATCTGCATTTGCTCAGTGCTGTGGGTAAACATAACAGAGCGATATTGAGTGCCGTGATCGTTGCCCTGATAATTCAAAGTAGTTGGTCATGTATGACGAAGAAAATTTCCAGTAAGTCTCTGTAAGAAATGGTCTTTGGATCAAATAGGATATCGACAATTTCCGCATGCCCCGATTCACCACTGCAGACAGCCTCATCAGTCGGGCTTGAACTCGCTCCGCCCGCGTATCCAGAAACCACGGATTGTGAACCCCACTAATTTGCTGATAAACCGCCTCTAGATACTGGATCTGAATTAATCGGCAAAAAAGTCATGCGTGCGGCAGCAGAAAATCTGACCCCCGTTACTTTGGAGCTTGGTGGCTTAACACCAGTCATCATTGATCCCAGTGCAAAACTCAATGATGCAGCGGCCTCTATCGTTTACGGCAAACTACTCAATGGTGGACAAACCTGCATTGCCCCAGACTACATGTGGATTGAGGCAAGCTCTCAAGCATCTTTTATTCAAGAATGCAGCCCAAGCTCAGTTTCGTAATCCTGAAGAATGAACTGGTCCTATTGATGAAAGACAATTGGAATACTGGCATCACTGAGTGAGTGATGCATTAGATCGCGGCGCTAAAGCAATTCCCTTGCTAAGCAATCGAGGCGCTGGTGCAAGACCATTTGAGCCAATTGCTCTCATTAACGTTTCGACAGAAGCGCGCGTGCTCCATGAAGAAATTTGTGATCCTATTTTGCCGATCGTGAATATCGCCAACACTGCGGAGACAATTACATATATCAATAGCAAGCCACATCCTTTGGCTCTCTTTTGGTTTGGTAAAGATAAAATGAATATGCAACGTGTTTTAAATGAAATACGTCTCCGGAGACGTAACGATTAATGACACACTCCTCCAGGTCGCTATCGAAGACTTACCCTTTGACACTTTCAGTCATCAGAAATCAATCCTGGAAGTGCGTGGCTTGTTGGGCTTCAACCTATTCAAGGGCACAAAAATGGCGCGCCCTCCCTACGGCCAAATGACTGAGTGGCTTTTTCGCTATTCGAAGTAAGACAAATCATTTCGCACTAAGCAAACAGAAGTCGCATCGCGAATCCGATAAATAGTATTCCAGCCAATAACCACAATACTGCCGTGAGGCGTGGCTGATTTTGGAAGAATTGAAAGCAGCATTGCCCCACAGCTATTAAACACGCCAAATACGTCATGCTTAGCATTTGCAAGACCACTGCTAGATAGATGAAAGCATATGTCGGACTGGCAAATTCAGGCTGAATGAACTGCGAGAAAAATGCAATAAAGAAAAAGATGGCCTTGGGGTTTGTTAGCGACAGAGTTAGCGCAGCAAGTAAGGGATGTAAACGCATCATGATGCGCATCTGCAGATCACTGTGTGTAGCTGCAGACTCCTTAAGTTTCCAGCGTTGCAACCCATTCCGAACCAAACCTACCCCCATCCATCCCAAATAGAGTGCGCCCAAGGCACGCACCACAATAAAAATGAATGGGGATGAAAGCAAGAGTGTGGCTGCACCCAATGCCACTGCCATCATCAAAATGGAATCACCAATAAAAATACCCAAAGCACCCCATGCTCCAAAACGCCACCCCTTCTGTATGGCAATTGTTAGTACATACAGTGAGTTAGGTCCTGGCAATAAGATGATGAAAATCGTTCCCAATAAATAACTTGGAAAACCAATAATTCCCGCGCTAGTAGGCGATAAGAGACTGAATGAGAGCCATTCCATCTCGATATCATAATTTATTCGGGAAAACCCTTGCAATCGAGTGCTCAAACTGTCATAATAGAAAGCTTTTAAAGCAATTGGATTCATCGCCCCCCAGCTCTATTTCAGCGTACCGTTTAGAAGTCATAAACACAGAAGTAAAAAAACGCGCTGCCGCTTGTCTGATGGTCGATGCCTTTGACCATCGCGTCCTATAAAAAACACGGGATGCAACATACGGAGACATCCCTTTAAGGGGATGTGTAATAGCATGACTTTTTCTAAAGAAACTAAACACGCGTCAAAAGACGCAAGTCGCGACTCAAAGAGCGCTGGACATGAATTCCAGAACTTTGCCCTAGCGGCATCACTCCTTAAAAACGTTGCTGAATTGGGTTTTACCCAAGCCACTTCCATACAAGCTCAGGTTATTCCTGCAGCTTTAGCTGGTGCTGACTTATTAGTCAGCAGCCAAACTGGTAGCGGTAAAACCGCAGCCTTTTTATTGCCGTTGATTAATCAACTCATTGAAGACAACCCGCATAACTCGCCTGTACCAGGACGTGCACAACCGAAAGTGTTAGTACTCTGCCCTACTCGTGAATTAGCGCAACAGGTTGCAGCTGATGCTGTGAACTTAGTACGCGGCATGAAAGGAATTCGTATTGCAACTGTGATGGGTGGCATGCCTTATGGCAAGCAAATCCAAGCATTGAAAGGCGCATTGTTGGTTGTTGCCACACCAGGTCGCTTACTCGATCTATGCGATAGCAAAGCGATTCGCTTAGATGATGTAAAACAACTCGTAATTGATGAAGCCGATCGCATGCTCGACATGGGATTTGCTGATGATCTCGAGGCAATTGACAAACGTTGCGCTGGCCGTAAACAAACCTTGATGTTCTCTGCAACTTTTGCGCCGAAGATGATGTCTTTAGCAAACGAACTCACTACCGATGCCAAGCGTATCGCACTTGCCCATGCAGGCGAGAAGCACGCGAACATCGAACAGAAGTTGCATTGGGCGGACAGCATGTCACACAAGCATAAATTGCTAGAGCATATTTTGGCTGATGCTGATTTGGATCAAGCAGTGGTGTTTGCAAGCACTCAAGTTGAGAGCGAGAAGATCGCTGATACATTGCGTGCCGATGGCTATGAGGCAACTGCCTTACATGGTGCGATGCCTCAAGCTGTGCGGATGCGTCGTCTCGAGTCTTTACGCACAGGTCACACCAAGATTTTGGTCGCAACTGACATAGCGGCTCGCGGTATTGATGTACCACGTATCAGCCACGTCATTAACTTTGGCCTACCAATGAAACCGGAAGACTATACGCATCGTATAGGTCGTACAGGTCGCGCTGGTCGCAATGGCGTTGCTATCACTTTGGTTGAACACCGTGATCGTGCCAAGATCCGCAATATCGAGCGCTTTACGCAGCAAGATATCGCAGCCTCAGTCATCGCTGGTCTTGAGCCACAGGCCAAGAAGCCAAGCGTTGGTGGTGGCGGTGGTCGCCCAAGCGGCGGTTTTGGTGGTAACCGTTCAGGTGGTGGCGGTGGTCGTTATGGCTCAGGCGCACGTTCAGAGTCACGCTTTGGCGGTGGCGGTAATGCAGGTGGTAGTCGCTCAGGCGATTCCCGTCCTGCACGCTCTACTGACTCTCGTCCAAGTCGTCCTGCAGGTCCACGCTTTGCGAAACCTAAGTCTGGCCGGTCAACGTCGCAACTTTAGCGGCAGCTAAACATGATTCACCGTAATCGTCTCCGTTCTGCATGGAACCGAGTCGGTTCCGGTGAAATCCATCGAGCACCACGCGAGTGCCAAACTTGGCTTGGCGATATTGGTTCCATTACCCAAAAAATTGAACAGACAAGCGGGCAAACGTTAGAAGTTCAAGTCTTGCGTGACTGCCCACCATCCTTAAATAGGCATGATTCCTACCGCTAGAGCTAGCAGTAGGAATCATCATGCCATATTGCGCCTAGGTACCAAACCCTTGGGTGCTGTTTTGTTCAGTAAAACCCGTAAGCACTCGAAGTCAAAGCCGTCAGGGGAGATTGCTCGTCTTGATAAGAGTAGTGAGCTATGGAAAAAATACTCCAAGCATTTTGCTAAATTGAACTCACCTTTGTGGGCTCGACGCACCCTTTATCGCTTAAAGGGTCATCCTATTTTGGTCAACGAAATATTCTTACCTGCTTTACTAGAAGCAGCAAAGCATTAACTGATTAACTATTTTTTAAATTGATAACCAAGCTAAAGCTGACTTAATCAGAGCTTCATCACCTGGCTCACTCGTAAAGACTTCACCAAACCCAATCAATTCAGCTGCATCCGAAATATTGTGATGTAGACATAAGGCACTAGCGGCACTCAGATTTTGAGTAAATTGATCACGGATGACTTCGCCAAGATAACGAACTGCCTCGGATGAAGTTAGCAACCAAAGTGAATTTCTAAACTCTATCTCCCAAATGGCTTGCCAAGCTGGGTTCTCGATATCAAGTGGCACTCGACTATAAGTGGAGATTGGCTCTACGGTAGCTCCTGCTTTCTTTAAGATTTCTGCAAGCCAATCACGACCATCTTCGCCTTTAAAAATAACGATTTTTTTATTTCTCCAATCACTATTAAGGGCTTGAAGCTCATTCCATAAGCCCTCCGAATCCCACTGTTCATTATTTTTTGGAATGATGATGGGGGTGGGTAGCTCTTCTTCACCAATGCCATGATTCTTGAGTGCTAAACGACTGCTGCCACCCATCACCCCAATCGGAATAACCCTCTTCGCAACCTCTTGCCAATCTCGCTCGAATAAACGCATCACACTTTCAATGGCGTTTGGACTTACGAAAATTGCTAGATCTGCATTACTCAAAGCGGATTGAATGTGGATCGCTAAATGTTCATCAGATTTAGGAGTAATGGTTAGCAAGGGTAAAGAGATAATCTCGAGGAGACTCCTCTTACTGACACCACTGTCCTCAATAGCACGGGTGAGCATCTCAATTAATTGACGCGCTTGGCCACTTGGCCTTGTGACGACGATGGTTTTAGTACTCATCGCTAGAATGAATTTTATTTAGAAAAATTTGGTATCAACTCAGCCGCCCCTTGCGCCAGCAGGTCCTGCGAAACGGCTAGTCCTAAGGCCTCTGCATCTGCTATGGAAGTGACCGGAGCACTTCCTTGGGCTAGGCACATCTGCTTACCATCGGTACTGGCTACAAAAGAGCGGATCTTCATGTAGTTTTGCTCCCAAGTCGCATGGGCTGCTAGGGGCACTTCACAAGAGCCCACTAATTGACGAGACACCATCCGCTCGGCTGATACGGCTAAAAGGGTTGGTAAATCATTTAAGGGAGTCAGCCAGGCTTGGATGTGAGGGTGTGTACTTAAGGTCTCAATACCCAGGGCACCTTGCCCTGGTGCAGGGGTGTAAGGATCGTACGGTAGGTAGGCGCGGATCCGGGACTCAAGGCCCAAGCGCTTGAGTCCCGCGGCAGCCAAAATAATGGCTTGGTACTCACCTTTATCTAGCTTACCGATGCGGGTATCTAAATTACCCCGTAAGGGTTCGATGCTCAGATGGGGGAAGTGGGCACGCAGCACGGACTCACGGCGCAGACTGGAAGTGCCCACCACAGCTCCTGGCGGTAGCGCTTCTAAGCTAGCGCAATCATTGGAGACAAACACATCTCTGGCATCTTCCCTAGCCATCACGCAAGTCAGATCAAAACCTGCTGGCATGACCATCGGGACATCTTTTAAGGAGTGCACTGCCAAGTGGGCTCGGCCATCTGCTAAGGCGGTCTCTAGTTCTTTCACAAACAGGCCTTTGCCACCGACTTTAGAGAGGGCTGTATCCAAAATCTGGTCCCCCCGAGTGGTCATCCCCAAAATCTGGACATTACACTCGAGATAGAGCTTTTGCAGGCAGGCTTGGAGATACTGGGCCTGCCACATGGCTAGGCGACTCTTGCGGGACGCAATCACCAGGCTCTTTGGCGCAGCTAGCGTGGTTGATAAGGGAGAAGAATGTAGGGGTTGGGGCATAACATTTAAAATACTCAAAGACCTACACCAATATACTGTGTTTATGCGCTCATCAAATAATTCCTTAGCCAACAAAGCCCAAGCATGGTCGGCCCGCTTTGCCGAACCTGTCGACGAACTTGTTCAGCGTTATACCGCCTCTATTGATTTTGATCAACGCTTTGCATTGGTTGATATTGCAGGATCTCTGGCTCACGCCCAAATGCTGGCAGATCAAGAGATCATCAGCAATCGAGATTTGGCTGATATTCAAAAGGGTATGGCCCAAATTCAGAGTGAAATCGAGTCTGGACAATTTAATTGGCAATTAGCTCTCGAGGATGTGCACCTCAATATTGAAGCTCGTCTTACAGAGTTAGTAGGAGACGCTGGCAAACGTTTACACACTGGCCGCTCACGTAACGATCAGGTTGCTACTGATTTACGTCTTTGGTTACGTGGAAACGTAGATGATATTGCAACTACTCTCAAATCGTTACGGGTTGCATTATTAGATTTAGCAGAGAAGCATGCATCAACGATCATGCCAGGTCACACGCATTTGCAAGTTGCTCAACCCATTACCTTTGGCCATCATTCAATGGCCTACTATGAAATGTTTAGCCGTGATGCGAGCCGCTTAGCAGATTTGCGTGCGCGTTTTAATCGCCTGCCCTTAGGTGCAGCAGCGCTGGCAGGAACAACCTACCCCATTGATCGCGAGCAAGTTGCCAAGATCTTAGGTTTTGATGGCATTTGCAATAACTCTTTAGATGCAGTATCTGATAGAGACTTTGCTATTGAATTCTGTGCATTTGCTTCGATCCTGATGATGCACGTATCTCGCCTGTCAGAAGAGCTCATTCTGTGGCTCAGCCCCCGCTTTGGTTTTATCGATCTACCGGATCGCCTCTGTACCGGCAGCTCCATCATGCCGCAGAAAAAAAATCCAGATGTTCCAGAGCTTGCTAGGGGTAAAACTGGACGCGTTTATGGCGATTTGATTTCTTTATTGACTTTAATGAAGGGGCAACCTCTTGCTTACAATAAAGATAACCAAGAAGACAAAGAGCCTTTGTTTGATGCAGTAGATACTGTACAAGATACCTTGCGCATCTTTGCTGACATGGTGCCCCATATTGAAGTCCAAGCGGAGGTAATGAAAAAAGCCGCTGAAGACGGTTTTGCAACAGCTACAGACTTGGCTGACTACCTAGTGAAAAAAGGTTTGGCTTTCCGCGACGCACATGAAGCGGTAGCTCACGCAGTAAAAGCCTGCGTTGGCAGAAACTGCATGCTGACCGATCTGAGTCTTTCCGAATTACGCTTTGCATGCGGCTTAGATAATCGCCCTGAACTGATTAACGATGATGTATTTGCCCTACTCACCATTGATGGCGCAGTACAGTCCCGACAACATGCTGGTGGAACCGCTCCGGCACAAGTGCTAGCTGCTATCAAACGAGGTCGGGCAGATCTCTGAGGCCATGCGGTTTTGATCCAAACTCTCTACAGGCATTGATCGAGTAAACCAACTCCTGGGTAAGGCAGCCAGCATGATGATTTTGCTGTCTTGCGTAGTTTCTGCAGCAAATGCGCTCTTGCGCTACGGATTAGATGTTAGTAACAACTGGCCTTTAGAGCTTCAGTGGTATCTATTTGCAGCTGCCGTGATGCTTGGGGCCTCATACACCCTAAAACGTAATGAACATGTACGCGTCGATTTAATTTACTCACATCTTTCCGATCGCGGACGTTTATGGGTTGATTGATTTGGGCTGTCGTTCTTTTTAATGCCAGCATGCCTCCTATTTGCGTGGCTCTCATAGTCGACTCTGCTTTCCCCATCTTGGTTAGTCATGGAGTACTCACTAAACGCTGGCGGCTTAGCCCGCTATCCAATTAAGTTGATGGTGCCCTTCGGGTTCATGATGCTGAGTCTGCAAGGTCTTTCAGAAATCATCAAGCGTATCGGCGCGCTTAGAGGTGAAGTCACTTTACCTGCCGAAGACCTTCATTACGAAAAGCCGATGGAATGACTCCATTGGAGTGGATGCCTCCTCTGATGTTTGGTGGACTGATCATCTTTATGTTGATTGGTTTTCCGGTGGCATTCTCTTTAATGGCAACTGGATTATTTTTTGCGGCAATTGCGATCAGTGAGGGATTCTTGGGGGTCGCCTTCTTACAAGCCATTTTCTCGGGGCTATCACTGGCACAGTGGCTGCCCAGGTAATTGCTATGGCGATGATTTCATTACCAGTCATGTGATGATGCGTTACGGCTATAACATGCGCTATGCCACAGGGGTATTAGCAGCATCTGGCACTATCACCCAATTGATCCCGCCTTCTCTAGTTTTAATCGTTCTAGCAGATCAACTCAAGACGCAAAAAGTGGAAGCGCTGATGTGGGCAGTATGTATCTAGGTGCTTGGGGGCCTTCTCTTTTACAAATTGCCTTGCTTGCTCTGTATACTTACCCCCAGTGCCTGCTAGTGAACTCACGCTAAAAGGTTGGATGCTTTGGAAAAAATGTTTACTAGGCATTATTCCTTCTGCAGTACTGAGTTTCTGGGTACTCGGCACTATCATGAACGGCATCGCTACCCCTACTGAATCTGGTGCTATGGGCGCATTACTGCGATGGTGGTTTTCATCCTGATTGGATCAACTTGTTTCTCAGTTGTATTTCAAGGGGTGGATGGCGGTTTCTGGGTTGAAGAATTATTTTCCAATCTGCCGGGTGGTTGGATTGGCTTTTTGATTGTTGTGAACCTGTTTGTTTTCTTTTTGACCTTCTTTTTAGACTTTTTTGAGATCACCTGTATCGTGATGCCTATTCTGGCATCAGTTGCAGTGCAATTACTCTCACCCATACTGCTAGATTCGATGAATGGCAATCCTCAAGCAGCTGCGAGTGCTGCCATAGTTTGGGTGTGATGCTCTGCGTCAATATGCAAACTTCATTTATGCATCCGCCATGTGGATTTGCCCTTTTTTATCTCCGAGGCGTAGCGCCTAAGGAAGTCAAAAGTAGCATATCTACTGGGGAGCATTACCTTGGGTTGCACTGCAATTCGTGATAGTGACTATATTCTTGGATAAACCAGCTGCGATAGCAGAGAGTCACGATTTCCATCCTAAAAGGGCATAGGATGGAAAACCGAAGTCATCCTCAAATCTTCTAGATGAAGATGCTCCAGTTACTTTTCACTTAGAAAAGTCGACTACGAAATAATCGCATTATCAAGTTGTCGGCTATAAAGTGATGTCGCGCTCTTGTCTCACGCAATCAACATAGTACTCACTACGGCCAGCGATATCTGCTTTTACTAAGCCATGAATATCCGTTTCGAATCCAGGAAACTTTTCATTGAAATCTCTTGCAAAGTAGAGATAGTCAACAATGCGTTTATCGAATCGCTCCCCAGGGATCAATAAAGGGATGCCCGGAGGGTACGGCGTTACTAACATTGCCGTTACGCGTCCCTCTAGTCGATCTAAAGGTACGCGATCCACTTGCTTATGCGCCATCTTTGCCCACGCCTTAGATGGCATTATGGCCGGAACCATATCAGAGGTATACATCTCCGTAGTCATGCGTGCCACATCACGGCTCTTATAAAACTCGTGAATTTGCTGACAAATATCTTTAAGGCCTACACGCTCGTATCTAGGATGCTTGGCCACAAACTCTGGAAGCACTTTCCACAATGGAGAATTCTTATCAAAGTGGTCTTTGAATTGTTGTAGCTCAGTAACCAAAGTATTCCAGCGACCTTTAGTAATGCCAATCGTGAACATAATGAAGAAAGAATACAAACCGCACTTCTCTACGATAACCCCATGCTCAGCAAGATACTTGGTGACAATGCTGGCCGGAATACCCATAGAACCAAAATTGCCCTCAATATCCAAACCTGGTGTCACTACGGTTGCCTTAATGGGGTCAAGCATGTTGAAATCTTTAGCCAGCTTGCCAAAATCATGCCAAGAAGCTGATGACTCTAAGATCCAATCGGAACGTTCACCAATACCCTCTGCAGCTAAGTGATCGGGACCCCAAACCTTAAACCACCAGTCAGCTCCAAATTTATCATCCACTTCGCGCATGGCACGGCGGAAGTCCATTGCTTCAGCAATGGACTCCTCGACCAAGGTAGTGCCACCAGGAGACTCCATCACAGCCGCTGAAACATCGCACGAGGCAATAATGGCGTATTGAGGACTCGTTGAGGTATGCATAAGATAAGCTTCATTGAAGCAAGCACGATCTAACTTTGTATCTTCAGCATCTTGAACCAAGACTTGCGATGCTTGTGATAAGCCTGCCAGCAATTTATGGGTTGACTGAGTTGCAAACATCAAACTCTTTTTAGAGCGTTTACGATCTGAGCCAATTGCATGCATGTCCTTATAAAAAGGATGGAATGCAGCGTGTGGCAACCACGCCTCATCAAAATGCAAAGAGTCCACTTTACCGTCCAGCATCTCTTTAATCATCTCCACGTTATAGACAATACCATCATAAGTGCTTTGGGTTAAAGTCATGACGCGCGGTACAACGTTTTTATCTTTTATGAATGGATTGGCATCAATCTTTTTCTGAATATTTTTCCACTCAAACTCTTCTTTCGGAATGGGGCCAATAATTCCCAAGTGATTACGGGTCGGCATCAAGAAAATGGGAATCGCGCCCATCATGGTGATGGAATGAATAATCGATTTATGGCAATTGCGATCCACAAGCACTACATCACCTGGCGCAACCGTCGAGTGCCAAACAATTTTGTTTGAAGTGGAAGTACCGTTTGTGACAAAGAACAAATGATCGGCATTAAAAATTCGTGCAGCATTGCGCTCACTCTGCAGTACTGGACCAGTATGGTCCAAGAGTTGACCCAACTCTTCCACAGCATTACAAACGTCTGCGCGAAGCATATTTTCACCAAAGAACTGGTGAAACATACGTCCAACAGGACTCTTTAAGAAAGCCACGCCACCAGAGTGACCAGGACAATGCCAAGAGTAAGAACCTTCAGAAGCGTAATTAGTGAGTGCACGGAAAAATGGTGGCGCTAAAGAAGCTAAATACACCTTGGCTTCGCGAATAATGTGGCGCGCTACAAACTCAGGAGTATCTTCATTCATGTGAATGAAGCCGTGTAATTCACGCAGAATATCGTTTGGCATATGTCGAGATGTTCGAGTCTCGCCATACAAGAAAATAGGAATATCCTCATTGCGCTTACGTACTTCGGTAATGAAGGCGCGTAAATTATTTAACGCAGGCAGATCATGATCTTCAGCATCAGCATCAAACTCTTCATCATCAATTGAAACGATAAAAGTAGATGCGCGGGATGCTTGCTGAGCAAAGGATGTGAGATCGCCATAGCTAGTTAAGCCAATGACTTCCATGCCTTCGTTTTCAATAGCCTCAGCTAGATCACGAATTCCGGACCCTGAAATATTTTCAGAGCGAAAGTCTTCATCAATAATGATGATTGGAAATCGAAATTTCATAAATACTCCCCTGCTAACTTATCCGATGAGTTCGGAGCCCACTTATCAAAATTGGTTAGATCGATGACTCGATCGCCGCCTGGTAATGCCGTGACTATATCGACAAATGTCGCATTTTACCGCACATCTTTAGGCAGGTAAACATGACGAGCATAGACCTGATTTGCCAAACTTTCATGATACCCAGTAAAGGTAATGAGTAAATGCCATTGCCGTTCAATCGCTGATTTACCTAAATACTCTTGTAGTGGGCTTGAATCATCGATGCTGTGCATGGGCCCGTCCAAGTCAAGGAAAACACAGGACTCTCTGAGCGATGCAAAGGCAGCTCAACTGAACGACGATCACATTCACTCTCAGCAATCAACCATAAACGCAGTTGCGCCTCGACAATATGTGAGCTGTGATCGTTGGCTACTCAAAATGTGAATGTTTGCACGCTAGTAGAAATTATTTTCTGGGCGCGGTATTCATCTAAATTAATCCATGCACGACGGCGATTAACCGGTACTTTACACACTGCCGCAATGGCTTAGGTCTTCGGCAGGGTAACACCCCGCTGACCTTGATACTTACCACCGCGATCTTTATACGACGTACCACACACTTCATCGCTCTCAAAAAATAGCACTTGCGCACACCCTTCGCCTGCATAAATCTTGGCAGGCAATGGCGTAGTGTTTGAGAACTCTAGAGTGACATAACCTTCCCACTCTGGCTCAAATGGCGTAACGTTCACGATGATGCCGCAACGCGCATAAGTACTCTTACCAACGCAAACTGTTAATACACTGCGCGGGATCTTGAAATACTCCACTGTTCTTGCTAGTGCGAACGAGTTCGGTGGAATGATACAAACATCACCTTTGAAATCGACGAATGATTGCTCATCGAAATTTTTCGGGTCAACGATGGTGCTATTGATATTGGTAAAAATTTTGAATTCGTCTGCGCAACGTATGTCATAGCCATAGCTTGAAGTGCCATAACTTACGATTTTGTTACCGGCAGCGTCTTGGCGAATTTGCCCAGGTTCAAATGGGCTGATCATGCCTTGCTCGCCCATACGGCAGATCCAGTGGTCAGATTTAATAGTCATGGGCGAATTGTAAAACCATCGCCTGTACCTGCCCATGCAATTATTAGGGGTTTTGGCTAAAAACGATCCTCTCCGGGGCGTTGTAGATTTCGAAGTGTTTTCCAGGGCAACGGGAAAGGATGGTGAGATTGGTCTTGAATGCCAACTCCAGCCCCATCAAGGTCACTCCCGAGTGTGTCAGAAGGAAATGGATTCCCATTTGAATCCCCTTAATCACCATCTCCGAGGTCAGGCGCCCGGTCGTAAAGAAAATCAAATCTTTACCTGGCGTATTGCCCAGCCACATCAAACCCGAGATAGAGTCCACAGCATTATGACGACCTACTCCTCAATGAAGTGGAGAAGCCGAGCTCCAGCCTCTCGATCACGCTCAAATCGTGTCTTGAGTTCGCATGGAGTCTATTAGAGTGACGATTGCCTCTTGGGATAGTGTCGGGCCCTCGGCCCTCAGGCAGCTGAATCTCCACCATTTCCTCGATCAAGCCACCAAACATTGTTCCTTGGCCACACAACCCGTAGTGACCACCCGTTTACTCGTCCAGACAGCAATATCGACCGTACTCTTGCGCGTTTTCACGGCAGCAGAGTCTGTTTCCCAGTCGACTTGAATGCTCTCAAAAATATCATCAGAGGGCTCAACTAGACGCTGATTTCTGAGATAACCGAGAACTAAAGCCTTAGGCGCACTTCCCAAGGTCATCAGCGTAACCACTTCGCGCTTGTCCAAGTAGATCGTTAATGGGCGTTCCCCAGGGATATTGGTAGTTTTAAGGCGCCCCAACTCATCCATGACCTCGACCTCGTGCACCAACAAAGGCGCTAAGGCACAAGACATCTGTATGGTCGGATTTACTGCCATACATACTCTCTAAGGACGGAATGTATTGAAGTTTATCGGTATTTATAAGGACTTCGCGGTGCATTACTTTAACCGCAGACTAAAATCACTGCATGAGCCCGCATCATTGAGGGCTAAACGCAATTTAACCTTCTTATTTAAGTCCGCATTACATGAGTAGTTCCCAACGCCGCCTTCTAGTTACTTCGGCCTTACCTTATGCCAATGGCCAGATCCATATTGGTCATTTGGTGGAATACATCCAGACTGATATTTGGGTCCGGTATCAAAGAATGCGCGGTCATGAAGTGCACTACGTCGGCGCAGATGACACGCATGGCACCCCGATCATGTTGCGGGCTGAAAATGAAGGACTTACTCCAAAAGAGCTCATTGCAAATGTTTGGAAAGAACATAAACGTGACTTCGATAATTTTTTAATTTCTTTTGATAATTACTACACCACTGATAGTCCCGAGAATAAAAAACTTTCTCAGGATATCTATCTCAAACTACGCGATGCAGGCTTAATTGAAAAGCGTGCGATCGAACAAGCCTACGATCCTGTAAAAGAAATGTTTCTACCGGATCGCCTCATTAAAGGAGAGTGTCCTAAGTGTGGCACCAAAGATCAATATGGTGACAACTGCGAAAAATGTGGCGCAACTTATTCTCCAACCGATCTTAAAAATCCTTTTTCAGTAGTGAGTGGGGCCACTCCGATCAAAAAAGTTTCAGATCATTATTTCTTCAAGCTCTCTGATCCCCGGTGCGAAGAATTCTTACGCGAGTGGACTCAAGTGAAAACCCCACTACAACCTGAAGCTCGCAATAAGATGAAAGAGTGGGTTGGGCAACCCGGAGAAAGCAAGCTGGGTGACTGGGATATTTCCCGTGATGCCCCGTATTTCGGCTTTGAGATACCTGATGCGCCTGGGAAGTACTTCTATGTCTGGCTCGATGCCCCAATTGGCTACTACGCTAGCTTCCTTCATTACTGTCAAGCCAAAGGCCTCAATTTCGATGAGTGGGTCAAGCCTGACACCACTACTGAGCAATACCATTTTATCGGCAAAGATATTCTGTATTTTCATACTTTATTCTGGCCTGCAACACTTCAATTCTCCGGATATCGCACTCCAACCAATGTCTTTGCGCATGGCTTCTTAACTGTTGATGATGAGAAGATGAGCAAATCGCGCGGCACTCTGATCTCAGCTAACAGCGTGATTGATTGCGGCTTTAATCCAGAATGGTTCCGCTATTACTTTGCAACCAAACTCAATAACAGCATGGAGGATTTAGATTTAAATCTTCAAGATTTTGTAGCGCGCGTCAATAGCGACTTATTGGGCAAGTACATCAACATCGCCAGTCGCAGTGCAGGCTTTTTGGTTAAGCGATTTGGTGGCATTGTTTCGGACGATGCAATGCGTGACCCACTCCTTAAAGAAATTGCTGCTTCAAGCGAAAAAATCACTTCACTATATGAGGCTCGCGAATTTGCTAAAGCATTGCGCACAGTGATGGAGCTAGCGGATAAGGTCAATGGCTTTGTTGATGAAAATAAACCCTGGGAAATTGCCAAGGATTCAGAACGTGAAGCAGACTTACAATGGGTGTGCAGTATTACCCTGGAAGCTTTTAGGATGCTGAGTCTTTATCTGAAACCGGTCATTCCTCAGGTCGCTAATGGCGTAGAAGAATTCCTATCGCTACCTCCTTTGAGCTGGGCCGATGTCACTTCACCGCTTTCCAGTAAGACCCCAATTAAACCCTATAAACATCTCATGACTCGAGTAGAAGCCCCGCAAATTGAGGCTTTGCTGGCAGCAAACTTGTAAAAAGTAGCTCAAAAAGCACCTATAATGAGGGTTGTAGTCCCTAGATAACTTTTCCGTATTATTTTCATAATTTATTGAGTATTTTAGGAAAAACTATGGCAAGATATCAATCTGAATTCACTCAGTTCTTAACTGAACTCAAAAATGAGAAACCCCATCTGGAGGCTGAACAGCAAGCCGGTCGAGCCCTCCTTTGGGATAAGGAACCATTGAGCGTTGAAGATCAATGCCGGGCAAAAGCCGCAAAACTCAAGCAACGCGCCTACGTCTATTCGAATGACTAATCCAGGCAATATCTTGGGAGCTGAGCCGAGCGGCCAGCCGCTCTCGGATTTGCTAGATAGCACTCCATCGGTTACCGATGGCATGTCAGCTGCATTCGCTAAGCTCTATGGCGAACCGCTTTTTAAGCTCCCTACCGATTTATATATTCCACCAGATGCACTAGAGGTATTTCTAGAGGCATTTGAAGGTCCTCTAGACCTGTTGTTATATTTGATCCGCAAACAAAACTTCAATGTTTTAGACATTCCGATGGCACAAGTGACTCAACAATACTTGAGCTATATCGATCAAATTCGTCATCACAATCTTGAGCTTGCTGCAGAGTATTTGCTGATGGCAGCCATGTTGATTAAAATTAAATCGCGCATGCTCCTGCCAATGAAGAAGGCAGATAGCGAAGAGGAAGTAGAAGATCCTCGTGCGGAGTTGGTACGTCGTCTTCGGGAATATGAGCGTATGAAGCTCGCTGCCCAAGAACTCGATCAAATTCCACAACAAGGACGCGATTTCCAGGTGGCACATGGTTACGTAGACACTACCATCGCCATTTCTTGGCCAGATGTCAGTGTCGAGGACCTGCAGCCAGCATGGCGCGATGTTCTCCACCGCGCTAAACTGACTCAGCATCACACTATCACCCGCGAAGAATTATCAGTGCGAGAGTTTATGACGCGCATCTTGCGTCGCTTGCAAAGCACTAAGTTTGTTGAATTCGGCGAGTTATTTGAAGATGCTATTAAGTCTGGCAAAGGAATTCCGGTAGTGATTGTGAACTTTATCGCCATGCTTGAACTCTCACGTGAAGCTTTGATTGAGATCACACAAGCAGAACCTTATGCACCTATTTACGTTCGCCTCGCCTACACGCCTATTGCATGAAAATTATTAGCGATATACAAGAGCTACGCGATCACTTGCGCGGTCAAAACCGCGCCTCCTTTGTGCCAACGATGGGTAACCTTCACGAAGGTTATCTCTCATTCATGCGGCTTGCAAAACAATATTGATAAGCTTGAAAAAGAAGGTGTGTATATCTTGTTTGCACCTACCGAACGAGATCTTTATCCTCAACCACAAGAGGATCGAGTGGATCCGCCACAGCAGTTTGGCGATATTCTTGAAGGTGAGTTCCGCCCTAGTTTCTTTAAAAGGGTCTGCACTGTTGTCTTAAAACTGTTTTCTTGCATACAACCTAAGGTTGCCGTGTTTGGCAAGAAAAATTATCAACAGTTGATGATTATTCGCCAGATGGCCAAACAGGTTGCGCTTCCAGTTGACATTGTCCCCGGTGAAACGATCCGCGCTAAAGACGGTCTTACTCTCTCTTCTCGCAATGGCTTCCTCTCTCAGCCGAGGACCGCGTGCTGAAGCACCAGAATTACAAAAAGCACTAAAAGAAGTTCGTGAGCGTGTGCTGCAGCTTAAGGATCGCAATAGCCAATCTATTTCAGAAATTGAAAAAGCTGCCGTTGCATCTCTAGCTAGTCGCGATTGGCAGCCTGATTACATCGCTATTCGCCAACAAAGCGACCTAGAGCGCCTGCGTCAAATGAGCGATTACATGCTGGCGAGCCCCCCTGGCTGGTCATTCTGACAGCAGCCAAAAGCTCGGTAAAACACGCTTGATTGATAATCGAGAGAGTTGATCTCTAGCCCCACCCTTAGAGGGTGAAGAATTGCCCTACCGCTAAGTTCAACTCTTTCGCTAATTCGGCACCAGGCACTTTACCCGCAGTGCCTTTAGCCTTGAGAACTTCAATTTGCCCACCATGACAGGCTACAAAGAAAGAATTGAGCGTAGCAGGAATATTATCACCCATGTTGTTGGCGCCTGCAGATACCCAATCCATCAATCCAGGAATTGGAGACAGAGTCACGAAGGTCTTGAAATTAGGGAATTCTGCATGCAACTGCTCAGCGACTCTCGCTTGATAAGAAAATTACCCATCGAGACACCACGAAGACCGGATTTGCAGTTGCTAATTGAGCAGAACACGGCAACTTTATATTGTGATGGCCGATCAACCGTCTCCGCTTTTTTGTCGACTAGGGGCGTAATGACCGTTGGGATCTCAGGCAGCAAAACCACCTCAACGAAGATTAATGGCTCACTTGGAAGATGTGTTGATCTTTTGCTAGCTTTTCGAGCATGCAATCTTTTCAAAAATGAAGAGCGACAAATACTGACGCTTTAAATGTATTACTCGAAACAGCCAAAATCAATTAAGCTAAACGAATAAACGTTAACCAAAGGTTAACTATTACCTTTAAAGCTTAGGTTTTATCAGAGGTTATTGCGACGCAACATACGGGCTTCAGCCGCTAAGGCCAAAATATTGGGAGTAAATTCGTTAGCTTTAAGGTGCAAGAGCCCGATGCGCTGGATCACCTGATACTTAGGTAATAAGGGGGTAAATTCAATAACATTCCCCATCAATGCCTTGACTCTGCCAGGCAACAATGAGCGCCCCAGTTCGCCAGACACCATTTTCATCAAAGAAAAGATATCTCCAACTTTCATCACCACATTTGGTTTGAAGCCAGCCAACTGAAAGGCCTCATAAAAACCCGAGGTAGTCGCAAATCCATCTTGAAGAGTTAAGAATTTCTCTCCCTTATAGTCAGATAAATCAATCTCCGCTTAAAGAGCGCTTAGCACTCTTTGATGAAGCCAAAAATAATTGATCCTCAAAAAGCGACACTACTTGCACCCCATCGGGAAGATCCTGCGATGGCACCGCGATGACTACTGCATCCACACTAGAGCAGCGAATTGCTAACTTTCGCAGCGTAACTTCGTCATTAAGCATGGGCAAATTATTGGCGCTTCGATTGATAAGACGTCATCAGGTAGATACCAAACACAATCATGGGTACACATAACCATTGCCCCATCGAGAGACCGAGGCCGAGAAGACCCAAAAAAGCATCTGGTTCACGCGCATACTCAGCAAGGAAGCGGCAAATACCGTAGCCCAGCAAGAAGAATCCGGATACTTGACCCACTCGTCTTGGCTTACCAGCATAAATCCAGATAGCAATCCCGAGCAATACACCCTCACCTAGCAATTGGTAAATCTGTGAGGGATGACGTGGTACTGAATCTACGAGCGGAAATACCATTGCCCAAGGAAGATCGGTAGGCCTACCCCACAACTCGCCACTAATAAAATTCCCTAGTCGGCCAAACGCCAAACCAAAGGGAACCAGTGGTGCAACTAAATCACTCACGACAAAAAATGTTGTTTTGCATTTTTTGGCAAACCAATAAAGCGCTACCAGAACCCCTAGCAAGCCGCCATGAAAAGACATGCCACCTTCCCAAATTTTAAAAATACTGAGGGGATGAGATAAGTAAAAGTCGGGCATATAAAACAAGGTGTAGCCTAAACGACCACCAATCACCACCCCTAATACGCCGGCAAAGAGCAGGTCTTCAAGATCTTTGTATGTCCAGCCTAATGCTTGATAACGCGGAGTCCGAATACGCAGTCGACCCAAAAGCAAAAATTGCACGAAGGCCATGAGATACATCAATCCATACCAATGAATTGCAAAGGATCCAATGCGACTCGCGGCAGGGTCAAACTGGGGATGAATCAACATAAATACTAACGTTTTGATTGGTCAAAATTATGCAACTCATGACCCAGTTCACGATAGGCTTTATAGCGATCTCGCCCGGCTAGACGCTCAGCCTCATTGATAGTAACTACCTCAACAATTCTGGGAAAGCGTGCCAATAGTGCAGAGACATCTGCTGGCATACGCATTCCTATATGGATCAAGATATCTGCGTGCGGGATATGATCGAAGGCTGATGAAGCAAAGTCATCAGTCAAAATAATTGGCGTCTCTGCAGCAGCCTCATCTTCTATAAAACAATGTGGGAAGAAGTCCGTAGCACTAAATGACCAAAGTAACTCGTTTAACTTTTGTAGATCAGCCTTCTCGCCCACCATCACAATGTTACGCACTGGTTCACCTTCAGGCGAAGTACTCCATATCTTGCGAGTGAGACGGCACACATACTCCAGCTTGTCGCTGACATTGCTATGAAAATCAATGCGAGCCATCTAACAGTTGCCTAAATCGTTATCTGTATTTACTTGCGTTCAAGCAAGAAGTTCACCAGCAAGGGTACGGGTCTGCCAGTTGAGCCTTTAGCAGCACCATTCTTCCAAGCAGTTCCCGCGATATCTAAGTGAGCCCATTTATATTGCTCTGTAAAGCGCGACAAGAAACACGCTGCAGTGACACTACCTGCTGGGCGTCCACCGATATTAGCCACATCAGCAAAATTCGATTTCAGTTGCTCGTGATAGGCGGCATCTAAAGGTAGACGCCATACCGTATCCAAAGAGGCATGACCCGCCTTCGTGAGCTCATTAACTAAACCCTCATCATCAGAAAACAATCCGCTGTGAACATGGCCTAGAGCAATGATGCAAGCACCTGTTAAAGTGGCGACGTCAATCACAGCAGCAGGCTTAAAGCGTTCAACATAAGTCAGTGCATCACACAAAATTAAGCGGCCTTCTGCATCCGTATTCAAAATCTCAATGGTTTGCCCAGACATGCTCTTGACGATATCGCCAGGACGACTTGCACGGCCAGATGGCATGTTTTCACAAGTAGGCACGACACCAATGACATTCTTTTTAAGTTTCATGAGAGAAACGGAATACATTGTGCCAATCACAGAAGCGGCACCACACATGTCGTACTTCATTTCGTCCATGGCTTCTCCAGGCTTTAGAGAGATGCCACCTGCATCAAAAGTAATCCCTTTGCCAACCAAAACAATTGGCGCCTCACCCGTTTTACCGCCTTGATGGCGCATGACAATAAATTGCGGCGGAGTTTCTGAACCCTTAGCAACCGATAAGAAAGCACCCATACCCAAGGCCTCAATCTGCTTGAGCCCAAGAACTTCAACCTGAAGGCCAGTTTTTTTACTGAGACCCTGTGCAATCTTACCCAAATAAGTTGGCGTGCAAATATTCGGTGGCAAATTACCCAAATCTTTTGCCAGGTGCATCCCCTCAACCATCGCCACACCCTGCTCCACAGCAGCTTTCAGCTCTTTGGCACAGGCGTTGTTACCAGCAAACACTAAATTTTTAAATTTATCCGCTTTGTCTTTGGCTTTAAATTTCATTGTTGGCTGACGTACGCCAAAACAATAAGCTTGATCGCCTGCATATTGAACTATTAAACGCACCTCTTCAGCAATGAAGTCCGCATTGTGGGATAGCGCAAAACTGGGGGTAAACCAAAGTGCATTTTCAATCGATCCGCCACTAAGCGCTTTTAACGCAGCGCGAGCTACTTTTGAAAAAATAGTCAAAGTCCGCTCACTCGCAAGATGTATATCACCCAAACAAACTAACAAGACGCGTTTAGCTTTAACCCCGTTTACGGCCCAAGCTTTTTCTGCTCGCAACATACATATCGAAGCCTGCTTGGAATCCAAATCACCAACGACATTGGCATGATTAACTGAGCCATCGAGAAATTGGTCTAACTCTGACAAAAATCCCACCTTAGTTTTGGCGCCCTTAGCGCCAGAGAAACCATCAAAATCCGCTTGAGAATAGCCAAGAACTAAACAATTGGTGCTATGACTCAGTAATAATTTAAGGCTAGATTTCTGGAGTTTTGCACTTTGCAGGTCGGCTTGAGGGAAAATCTTAGTATTAAATTGAATTGTCATAATCTATTACAGTGTTTTGGTCGATTCAAAGAGGGGTAGACACGAATTAAGGTCATTTATCCATTATCCTCCGACATGAGAATAACTTCCCTTATCGGTTCCAATATAAGCCAATTATCAACCTCAATAACCTAACCCATCCAGAACCTTATCTCTCATGATTTTTAAACAGGCCCTTCGCCGTGAACTCAGCTTTACAACTGGCGGGGTCTTTTTGGTCTTAGTCACCATCATGGTGACCACTTTAGTGATCCGTATTTTGGGCTATGCCGCTAATGGCTCAGTCAACCCAGAAGATGCGCTCGTTTTAATTGCTCTAGCCACTCTAGGTTATCTCGCAGTACTTTTAACAGTATCTTTGTTTGTCGCAACCCTCATTGTTTTAGTACGCTGGTATAAAGATTCAGAAATGATTGTGTGGTTTGCGAGTGGCTTGAGTGTTACCAATCTCATTCGCCCAATTCTACAATTTGCCACACCCCTCATCCTCATCATTGCTTTGCTCGCACTATTTGTGTGGCCTTGGGCAAATCGAGAATCCACACTTATTAGTCAGCGCTTTCAGCAAAGGGATGACCTTTCCATGGTGAGTGCTGGACAATTTCAAGAGTCTGCAAAAGCCGAGCGGGTCTTTTTTATTGAAGAACTTGACGTTGATAAAAGCGAAGTAAAAAATATCTTCGTGGCCGACTCTAAAAATGGTCGTCTGAGCATTGCCGTTTCATCCACCGGCTACATCGAAAACGCAGCAGGCGGCGAGAAATCGATTGTGCTCCATAACGGTAGACGCTACGAGGGATATCCTACAGAGCCTGATTTTAGGATTCTCGAATTTAACGAGTACAGCACCAAGATTCGCAGTAAAGATGCTTTAGCGCCGGCGCCACGTGACCGCGAAAAAACAGTCAATGAATTATTGGATGACCCTAATCCTGCGGCCATTAATCCCAACCGTGCCGAACTACTCTGGCGAATTGGATTGCCATTGATGGCCTTGGGCTTAGTGCTCATTGCCATCCCGCTAGCATATGTCAATCCTCGCCTTGGTAATTACACCGCCATGTTTTATGCGGTACTGATTTATCTCATCTACAGCAACCTTCTGAATCTCACCCAGAATTTTGTCTCTCAAGGCAAGATTAGTGTGTTTGTGGCGATCTGGCCAATTCATTTACTTGCGCTCTTGATTGCAACCATCTTGATTCGCAACCGTATTAATTCTTCCTTGAAGTGGTGGCGCCGTCAACTGCCTGCCGCAATGACCCGTAAATGAAGCTCCTTTTCCCCTTTATCTACGAGCGCTATTTAGCTAAGCAAATTTATGTAGCTTTTAGCTTCATCTTATTTGCCTTAGTAGCTTTATTTTTATTCTTTGACATATTGACTGAGCTTGGCGCAGTGCAAGGTGCATATACACTTCCCTTAGCACTACTCCATGTTGTCCTTAAAGCTCCTAGCCGTATCTCTGAAATCATTCCCATTGCAGGCTTAATCGGCAGTATTTATGTTTTTGCCATGCTCGCCAGTCAATCAGAATTCACCATCTTGCGCATCGCAGGTCTGGATGTTAAGCGAGATCTAATCACTCTTACCAAAATCTCACTGCCTCTGATTGTGCTCACACTCATCGTAAGCGAGTGGATTGGTCCTTATACCGAAGCAAAGTCAGATCAAATTCGGATGAAGGCGCTGGGCTCAGCCTATTCTTCCCAGTTTAGAACGGGAGTATGGGTAAAAGATCGTTTACGCGATGAAGATGGCAGTGGGCCTGTTCGTCCTGGTGTGCGCTATGTCAACGTTGGAAAAATTGACAAAGATAATGCAATTCACAATATTCGGATGTATGAATTTAATGACTCTTACCACCTGCTCTCGATTCGCAATGCATCTTCAGGGTATTTTGACGAGAGTGGCGTTTGGGTCTTAAACGATGTGGTCGAAACTCGCTTTAAAGCAACAAAACAGTCGGATCCTCTGAACCCAGTATTTTCCACACAAACTCTCAAGCATCCTATGCTGACTCTGGAATCAGAAGTCACGCCCCAAATTTTGAGCGTGTTATTGATAAGTCCTGAAAAAATGTCTATTGTCAGTTTGGGTCGCTTCATCTCTCACCTTCGTGATAACAAGCAAGACGTTCAGCGACATTCGATCGCATTTTGGAAAAAAATTATTTACCCGTTCACAATATTTGTAATGCTGATACTTGCACTGCCATTCGCCTATTTGAAGGTGCGCGCCAGAAGCGTTGGAATTAAGGTGTTTGGCGGCATTATGCTTGGCATGAGCTTTCAGCTGTTTAATTCGCTGTTCTCAAATGTGGGACTTTTGGGCTCTTGGCCAGCGTTGATCACTGCCTTAGCGTCACCCTTACTGTATTTCCTTTTGGCATTGATTGGTTTGCGCTGGGTCTCTAAGGCCTAATATCTAAAAATCATTTAGAATTTGATTCCTATAACATAGTATATATATACAGGAATCCTTATGAATCTTCATCAATTTCGCTTTGTTCGGGAAGCCGTTAGGCAAAACTTCAACCTCACCACCGCTGCAAAGGCGCTCTTTACCTCTCAGCCAGGTGTATCGAAGGCGATTATCGAACTCGAAGACGAATTAGGCGTCGAGATTTTCCGTCGCCACGGCAAGCGAATCCGCTGCTTAACTGAGCCCGGCAAACGCATCTTCAGCTCAATTGAGCGCATTCTCGATGAAGTAGAAACCTTAAAAAGGGTTGGTAAAGATTTTGCAAGCCAAGATCAGGGTAGTTTTGCGATCGCTACTACTCATACACAAGCGCGCTATGCGCTTCCTCAAGTACTCACCGAGTTTACGAAGCGTTTTCCAAAGGTCAAGGTAAGTATTCAGCAAGGTAGCCCTGGCCAAATTGCCGAACTACTCATACACGATCGTGCAGATATTGCAATTGCTACTGAAGGGATTGCCAACACTCCTGGAGTGCTTGCTTTACCAGGGTATCAATGGCAACACGTCCTCATGGTGCCACTCAGCCACCCTCTTCTCAATCAGGCCACTCTGACATTGGAGGAGATCGCCAAGTATCCCATCATCACTTATGACAAAGCATTTGCAGGTCGCAGCAAAATAGATGCCGCCTTTGCGCCACGAAACATCACGCCAGAGATTATTTTGGAAGCCATTGATGCCGATGTAATCAAAACCTATGTAGAAACAGGAATGGGCATTGGTATTGTTGCTGGCCACGCATACGACCCCGATCGTGACCGCAATCTCAAAACGCTTCCCGCTGGACACTTATTCGGCAATAACGTCACCCATCTTGGCGTAAAGCAAGGAGCTTACTTACGCTCTTTTGTTTATACCTTCATTGAGCTCTTCTCACCTACACTTACGAAGAAAATCGTTGAACAAGCTATGTCAAACGAAGCAGATTCTTATGAAATCTAACCTAACAGGGCATTTGCTGGAGAGTGTATTGGGGATTACTAAAGACTAATATTCTTGGGTGGTGCCTCGGGGCGGACTCGAACCGCCACGCCTTGCGGCACCGGATTTTGAGTCCGGCACGTCTACCAATTCCATCACCGAGGCAGGTGATTGCAGTGGAAATTCTGCTGACTTTGATGCTTTGTTGCTGCTAAGACGTGAGAGTGTAACAAAAAATGCCTGCTTACCCCCTACCGCAGCCCTAGAACCCTTTAAAATGAGATCCTGTAGCAAGATTATTAAAAGGACTTACCAGTATGGCTGGCCATTCGAAATGGGCAAATATTCAGCACCGTAAAGGTCGTCAAGACGAAAAACGCGGCAAGATTTGGACCAAGCTCATTAACGAAATTACCGTGGCTGCCAAACTGGGCGGTGGCGATGTTGCTACCAATCCCCGTTTACGCCTGGCAATTGATAAAGCCAAAGATTCCAATATACCCAATGACAACGTGCAAAGAGCGATTCAACGCGGCACTGGCTCACTTGAGAGTGAGAACTACGAGGAGATACGTTACGAGGGTTATGGAATCAATGGCACTGCCATGATCGTCGATTGCTTAACCGATAACCGCACCCGTACCGTTGCTGAAGTTCGTCATGCCTTCAATAAAAACGGAGGGAATATGGGTACGGAAGGTTCTGTTGCTTTTCTGTTTAAGCATTGCGGTCAAATGTTGTTTGCACCAGGCACAAGTGAAGGCCTACTAATGGAAGTAGCATTGGATGCTGGTGCCGAAGATATCATCACTCACGATGATGGCTCACTTGAGGTGTTATCCCCAGTTCCTGATTTTTCAAAAGTACAAGATGCGATCAATAAGGCAGGGCTTAAGCCTGCACTAGCAACCGTCGCAATGCGTCCCGAAACTGAAATCGCCCTAGAGGGTGAGCAAGCAGAAAGTATGCAGAAGTTGTTGGATGCCCTAGAGAATCTCGATGATGTTCAAGAAGTATTTACTAACGCCGCACTTTAATCATGAGTATTCATTTCTTTTAATGACACTTTCTTTAATGCTAACTACAACAAATAACTGGTTATGAAAATTTTATTGATCGGATTTGGTGGACGTGAACATGCACTTGCATGGAAGCTAGCTCAATCTCCACAAGCGCAAAAGATATATGTTGCCCCAGGTAATGGTGGCACAGCTACTGCCAAGCAAACTGCTGCAGGTATTGAAAATCTTCCCATTACAGGATTACAAGAGTTAGCAGATTTTGCAAAACGCGAAAAAATTCACCTGGCTGTTGTAGGTCCAGAGGCGCCCCTTGCTGCTGGCATAGTCGATGTCTTCCGCAATAATGGTCTTAGAATTTTTGGACCATCACAGTTAGCAGCCAAATTAGAATCCTCGAAGAATTTTTCAAAAGCGTTTATGAAACGTCATGGCATTCCTACCGCCGACTACCAGACCTTTAGCAGCGCTCTTGAAGCGCATGCCTATCTTGACGCACAAGGCGCGCCGATTGTGATCAAAGCCGATGGTCTGGCTGCTGGCAAAGGTGTAGTGGTCGCCATGAACTTGGAAGAAGCGCATGCAGCGGTTGACATGATGCTAGCTGACAATAAGCTGGGTAATGCTGGTGCAAGGGTTGTCATTGAAGAATTTCTAACTGGTGAAGAGGCTAGTTTTATTGTTTTAGTAGATGGCAAAAACGTTCTCGCTTTGGCAACTAGCCAAGATCACAAGCGCTTACTCGATGCTGATCAAGGTCCCAACACTGGCGGCATGGGAGCTTACTCCCCTGCTCCCGTTGTCACCCCTGAAATTCATGCGCGCGCATTACGTGAAGTCATCATGCCAACAGTTAAAGGGATGCAAGCAGATGACACTCCATATACCGGCTTCTTATATGCAGGTTTAATGATTACGCCCGATGGCAAGATCAAAACTTTAGAGTTTAATTGCCGTATGGGAGATCCAGAGACTCAGCCGATCATGGCGCGCTTGCGTAGCGATCTCGTCGATGCTTTAGATCATGCTGTAGATGGCCGACTTAACGAAGTTGAGTTGGAATGGGATCGACGCACTGCATTAGGTGTTGTGCTTGCAGCCCACAATTACCCAGAAACTCCACGCACTGGAGACCTTATCACTGGAATTCCGGCGGATACCGAGGACCAAATTACTTTCCATGCAGGCACTAAACTGCAAGATGGCGAGGTAGTTACTTCAGGTGGGCGTGTACTCTGCGTAGTAGGTCTTGCCGATACCGTTCGTGGTGCCCAACAAAAAGCGTACGAAGCGATTAAGCATATCCAGTTTGATGGCATGCAATATCGCAAAGATATTGGCTATCGCGCCATCAAATAAATTGATAAAGATAAATACCTTGTCAGACCAACATACACAAATTGATATCGCCGCCCTAAAAGATTATTTTTTAGGCCTACAAGATCGCATCACAAGCGCGATGGGCGCTCTAGATGGAAAGGCTTTTGTTGCTGATGAATGGCACAAGCCGGAAGATAGCAAACTCAAAGGATATGGTCGTACTTGCATTTTGGCTGGCGGTAATATCCTAGAAAAAGGTGGGGTTGGTTTTTCACATGTCCGTGGCGAACAGATGCCACCCTCAGCATCACATCACCACCCAGAAGTGGCGGGACGCAGCTTTGAGGCGATGGGCGTATCACTGGTTTTTCACCCTTATAATCCTAAGGCTCCAACCACTCATATGAATGTACGCTGTTTTATTGCTCAGGCGCCTGATAAAGATCCGGTTTGGTGGTTTGGTGGCGGCTTTGATCTCACTCCCTATTACGGCGTAGATGAAGACTGCACGCACTTTCATCAAACCGCTAAGGATGCGTTAGACCCATGTGGTGAGGAACTTTATCCCCGCTTCAAAAAATGGTGTGATGAATATTTTTATCTAAAACATCGCGAGGAGCCTCGTGGTATTGGCGGCGTTTTCTTTGACGACTTTAATGAATTGGGATTTGAAAAGAGTTTTGCAATGACTCGCGCAGTTGGTGATGCATTCATAAACGCTTACCTTCCTATCGTGCAACGTCGCTATCAAGATAGCTTCACTGTGGAAGAAAAGGCCTTCCAAGAATATCGCCGCGGTCGTTACGTAGAGTACAATCTGATCTTCGATAGAGGCACTATCTTTGGCCTGCACTCTGGTGGTCGTACAGAATCGATTTTGATGTCCATGCCACCGGTAGTGCAATGGTGGTATGACTGGCAACCCAAGCCTGGAACTCCTGAGGCTAAGCTATACGATTACTACTTGAAGCCACATGACTGGCTGGCCTGAGCATCCTGTTGAGCACTCTTAAAAAAATTGGTATTCTGGGTGGTACGTTTAACCCCCCCCTCACATTAGCCACCTTCGTCTTGCTACTCATTTTGCCAAGTTACTTCGCCTAGACGCATTACTAATGATTCCTAGTGGTAAGCCTTGGCAAAAAGGAACTGAAATTACTCCAGCAGAAACACGCTTACAGTTAACCGAGGCTGCCAGCATTGATTTAGCGCGAGCATTTTTATATTTTAATGTGCCCACTTAAGTCGGCATTGATCGCATGGAAATCGATCGTGCTGGACCAAGCTACGCCATTGATACTGTCAAAGCCCTGCGCGAACGATTTGGACCGGAGGCGTCTTTAACTTGGTTGATGGGAGCGGACTCCTTGGTAGCAGTGCCTAGCTGGAACTCCTGGGCAAGGATCTGTCAATTTGTGAATTTTGCCGTTGTCAGTAGACCCAATCATGACCTCGGGCCAAAAATGAGCCCCACGGTGAGCTCTGAGCTCAGTCAATTCTTGAAGAAACATCAAACAATGAATGTTGATGCCCTTGAAAAGAGCGTAGCGGGCCTCATATACATTGATCACAGTCTTCGTGTAGATCTTTCCTCTACCCAGTTACGAGAGTGCCTCAAATCAAACTCTAGGAGTTCTATTTCCGCAGAAGAAATTCCAAGCCACACCCTAGAAATCATTACAAATCTGGGCTTGTACCAGCAATAAAGCTAAGATCAACCTAAATACAAAATGATTGCCGAGAAAATATGGACTTAAGAAAATTGCAACGCGTCATCATTGATGCTCTTGAAGATGTACAAGCACAAGATATTCGCGTATACGACACTACTAAATTAAGCGAGCTTTTTGATCGCGTCATCATTGCTACTGGATCCAGCAATCGCCAAACACGTTCTTTGGCTGTGTCGGTTAAAGAAGAAGTCAATGCTAAGGGTGGCGAAGTGATTTCTGTCGAAGGTCTGGAAACGGGAGAATGGGTTTTGGTTGATTGTGGCGATATCGTGGTCCATATTTTGCAACCGATACTACACTCTTATTACCAGCTTGAGGGAATTTGGGGGCAAACCAGTGCGCGTGAAATTGGCTGGTAGTAAAGGTCTTGCGAAAGACAGCCAAACTGAAGACGACGAATAACCTTCTGATCGCCTGCATTTATGCGTCTCACAATTGTTTCGGTTGGTCACAAAACGCCCGATTGGGTTGCAACCGCAACCCATGATTACATCAAAAGAATGCCCTCAGATTGTAGCATTGACATCAAAGAAATCAAACCCGATCTCAGCCCTGCTAAAGAAGCGGTAAAAATTGCGGCAGCTATTCCCAAGGGATCTCGTGTCACCGCCCTAGATGAACGCGGTAAAGACCAAACCACGCAAAATTTAGCGATCCAACTTGCAAGCTGGCGCCAAGAAGGCTTTAATATTACATTCTTAATTGGTGGCGCTGATGGCTTAGATCCCTGCCTGAAAAGTGGCGCGCAAGCAATCTGGCGACTCTCTAGCTTAACCCTACCCCATGCGATGGCCCGAGTCTTACTCATCGAACAGCTGTACCGAGCCTGGACTATTTTACAAGGTCATCCCTACCATCGTGAGTGATAGCGTGCATACATTTATTTACCTGGCCTCGCAAAGCCCTCGTCGCCAAGAACTTTTAAAGCAAATCGGTATTCGCTTTGAAATGCTATTACCCACTCCTGATGAAGACGGCGAATCCATGGAAACACCTCTGTTCCAAGAAAAAGCTCATGGCTATGTACAACGCGTTACTTTAGCCAAATGTAACGCAGCGCTCTGGAGATGGCAAAAAACGGGTTTACCTTGGGCCCCTATTCTGTGCGCTGATACCACTGTAAGTCTACCTAATCACCCTAATGGTGAAATCCTGGGTAAGCCTTCTGATGCTGCAGATGCAGCTCGAATCTTGAAAATGCTCAGTGGTAAAACACATGAGGTTCTCAGTTCAATTGCCGTACTTGTAAGCCCTAGGGAAAAACCAATGCAACTGATACAAGTTTCTGAAGTTCAGTTTGCGGATTTATCCTCAGAGCAAATTGCCGCATATATCGCCAGTGGTGAGTCATTTGGTAAGGCTGGCGCCTACGGCATCCAAGGATTGGGTGGGGCTTTTATTCCCTCAATCAAAGGTAGCTATAGCGGTATCATGGGACTACCTATTTATGAAACAATGCTTTTATTGAATCGCGCCCAAGTCAACAGCTTATGAACGAAGTGATACTGATTAATATCACCCCACAAGAAACACGTGTTGCCTTAATTCAGCAAGGGGCCGTCCAAGACCTCCAAATTGAGCGCACTCGCCAACGTGGAATTGTTGGGAATATTTATTTAGCCAAAGTAGTGCGTGTATTACCAGGCATGCAATCGGCTTTTATCGAAATTGGCCTAGAACGCACTGCATTTATGCACGTTGCAGACATCACTAAAAATAATCCTCAAGCTCAAATTGAAAAACTTTTGTTTGAAGGTCAAACACTCTTGGTTCAGGTGCTCAAAGACCCTTTAGGCACTAAAGGAGCTCGCTTAACCACCCAACTCAGCATTGCCGGACGCAATTTAGTTTACCTCCCCCCAGCAGGAAGTGATACTGCCACTGATCAATACATTGGCGTGTCTCAACGTATTGATCAGCCTGACGAACGAGAGGCAATCAAAGCTCGTCTTGCTGGCCTTATGGCTCCTGATGAGAAGGGCGGGATTATTGTTCGCACCAGTGCTCAAGACGCCTCCGACACTGAACTACAGCATGACATGCTGTATCTACGGACTACCTGGGAAAACATCCAGGCCGCAATGAAGCATAATCCTGCTCCTACCCTGCTTTATCAAGATTTAAGCTTAGCTGAGAGAGTATTGCGCGACGTTGCTGTAGAAGAATCCACTCAAATCCGCGTGGATTCTGCTGAGAATTTTGAAAAGCTTAAAGCATTTACCAATGCTTATATGCCGAACTTGTTAGGCAAACTGACACTGCATCGTGGAGAACATGCGCTATTTGACGTATTTGACGTTGATGCTGAAATTAATAAAGCACTTGGTTGTCGAGTAGATCTTAAGTCTGGCGGCTATCTTATGATTGATCAAACTGAATCCATGACAACGATTGACGTCAATACCGGAAGCTATGTCGGTGCACGCAATCTCGACGACACCGTGTTTAAGACAAATCTTGAAGCCGCGCAAGCGATTGCCCGTCAATTACGCTTACGCAATCTTGGCGGCATCATTATCATCGACTTTATTGACATGGTTGGCAAAAATCATCAGGAATCTGTACTACATGAGCTTAAGCGCAACCTTGAGCGCGACCATGCACACACTTCGGTAAGTGATTTTTCTGCCTTAGGTTTAGTCGAAATGACCCGCAAACGAACCAGGGAGTCTCTGGCTCATATTACCTGTGAGCCATGTTCTACCTGCCTCGGTAAAGGGGAGGTCAAAACCGCTCAAACTATTTGTTATGAAATTCTGCGTGAGATTGTGCGTGAACACCGTCAATTTAATCCAAAAGAGTTTCGGATTGTTGCTGCACCAGATGTAATTGACTTATTTCTGGAAGAAGAAAATCAATTTTTAGCTCAGCTTGGCGACTTCATTGCTAAACCAATTACTCTTCAAGCAGAAGGTAGCTTCCGCCAAGAACAATACGATATTGTTCTTGGTTAAATTTTATTCAATTTAAGCGTTTGAAAATTGAATGCGATGTAAGTTCGCATACAAGCCATCATTCTTAATCAACTCTTCATGCGAACCATTTTCCACAATCTTGCCGTGCTCTAACACTACGATACGATTGGCATGCTCAATCGTAGATAAGCGATGAGCGATTACCCAAGTAGTCCGGTTGGCCATCAAAGTCTCTAGCGCCTCTTGCACTTGACGCTCAGAATTAGAATCCAATGCAGAAGTTGCTTCATCCAATATCAGTATTGGAGCATCTTTATAAATTGCGCGTGCAATTGCTAAACGCTGGCGCTGACCACCAGATAGGCGATTACCGTTATCCCCCACTATCGAGTCAATACCATCTGGCAATTCTTGAATTATGGAACTTAAATTAGCCGCTTCCAAAGCCTCTATGACGCGACCGCGATGAATATCGCCTGCATCAGTGGCTCCATAAGCCACATTGGCTGCAATCGTATCGTTGAAAAGAATGATATCCTGACTTACAAAAGCGATCTGTCGACGCACATCAGCAAGCACAATTTCTTCAAGTGGAATGTCATCCAAATATATGTGCCCACTGGTAGGCTTAAAAAATCTTGGCAATAAATTCACCAAGGTAGACTTACCACCGCCAGATGGTCCAACAAAAGCAATTACTTCACCAGGCTTAATGGTGAGATTAATATTACTCAAAGCATCCTGACGTCCATTTTCCTGTTGGTATGAAAAACTAACATTCTCAAAACGTATTCCGCCTTTTGTTTTATCAAGCGGTCTCATATTTTTCTTGCGATCCTCATCTTCTTCGAAAGGTTGATCCATTAATCCAAAAATCATTTCTGCTGCAGTAAGGCCGCGTTGCAAAGGTTGATTAATGTCTGCCAAATGCTTCAAAGGGGAAATGACCAACATCATTGCAGTAATGAAGGCAGCAAAACCACCAACAGTGGTGCCCTCTGTCGCCGATTGCATCAAAGCGATGACGAGCACCAGCGATAAGGCCATAGTCGCAATCAACTGTGTAATAGGCTGATTCAGACCGCCCGCTACCGTTGATTTCAAGGCAAACTGACGCAGTCGATCTGCCTTATTTAGAAAACGTGACATCTCATACTGTTCCGCACCATGCACCTTCACAATCCTATAACCTGCTGCGGCCTCTTCAACTATATAGGCAAGTTCACTAGTCAGCGTCTGCTGCTCTCGATTGAGAGAACGTAGACGACGGTTAATCTTGCTCATAATAAAAGCGATAACCGGAAAAATAATGAGTACTACAAGAGTTAGTTTCCAGTTGAGATAAATCAAATAACCCATCAAACCTATAACCGTAAGTGAATCCCTGACCAAACTAATAAGCATGCCACCCATGATGTTCAGCACATTGTTCACTTCAAACACCACAGCATTAATTAAATTGGATGCAGAATTTTTCTGAAAAAAAGCAGTGCTTGCATTTAACAAAGTTTGAAACATTTGCTCACGCAATTTTAAGAGCACTGAATTAATCACTTTGGAAAGCAGGTAGTTTGATGAAAACTGAGCCAGACTACGGACCATAGCCAAGCCAACCAAGAAAACTGGTACTTGCCATAACTTACTATTGAGTTGACCAGTAAAGCCTTTGTCCAATAAAGGCTTCATCAACGCCGGAATGGAGGTCTCTGCTGCAGCCACAAAAGCCATTGCCACTAGGGACCCAATAATCAGGCCAATATGGGGCTTTAGGTAGGTAATTAAGCGATTTAGGGCGGCACGGTCTTGAGCATTCATATAATGAATTATGCCCACCTTATCAGTCATACTCATTACCCGCAATGAAGAGGTCAATTTAGACGATTGTCTGGCCTCGCTAGAGGGTATTGCCCAGCAAATCGTCGTGGTTGATACCAACAGCTCTGACCGCACTCTAGAAATCGCTCAAAAACATGGTGCGCTAGTATCCCAACCCTCAGATTGGTCTGGTTTTGGCCCACAAAAGAACCGTGCCCTAGATTTAGCTACTGGGGAATGGGTGCTCTCCTTGGACGCTGACGAACGGCTTACCCCGGCCCTCAAATCCGAGATTTTGACGGCCATTCACCATAGCGCAAATATCAACTGCTTTGCCATCCCCCGTCTATCTTGGTATTGCGGTAGATTTATCCGTCACTCTGGATGGAGCCCAGACTACGTAGACCGTCTATTTAAGCGCGGTACCGCCCGCTTCTCGGATGATCTGGTGCATGAACGCCTCATTCCAGCTGGCCAAGTTGCTAAGCTGGAAAATCCCATGCTGCATTACAGCTTCATGAACTATTCTCAAGTGTTACAAAAATTGGATCGCTATTCCACAGCATCAGCCGAACAAGCTTTTGCTAAAGGTAAAACCAGCAGCCCCCTTAAAGCGGTCCTTCATGGCGCTTGGGCATTTTTCCGCACCTATATTTTGCGTTCCGGCTTCCTGGATGGCCCTCAGGGATTTGCCTTAGCAATCTCCAACGGCCAAGGAACTTACTATCGGTATATCAAGGTATGGCACCTGCATCAGGAAGCGAGTAAATGATTTCGATTTTGCTGGCCACCTACAACTGGCCACAAGCCCTCAAGCTTTGTCTTGAATCCTTGGCTACCCAAACCGATCAACGCTTTGAAATCATTATTGCTGATGATGGCTCTACTGAGAGCACCAAACAAGTGATAGAAAAATGCAAAGCCTCGCACCCAATCGCATTTACCCACTTGTGGCAAGAGGATCATGGCTTTCGGAAAACCCAGATCTTCAATCAAGCTATTCAAGCAGCCCACGGAGATTACCTTGTATTTCTGGATGGCGATTGCATTGTCCAACCCAACTTTGTAGCGCAGCATCGCTCTCTGGCGCAGAAAGCATACTTAGTTACTGGTAGCAGGATCCTGTTAAATGAAAGCTTGACTCAAGAATTACTTTTGTGGCCAAACTGGAACTTCGCACGCTTCTCAGAAAATCTGCTTGGCAAAAGACTAAGTGGCAGCATCAATAAATACTGGCCCCTCAAGTTCAAACTTGGAAATGGCTCATGGCGAGACTACAAAAAATTTGTTTGGCGCAGAATTAAGGGCTGCAATATGGCTTGCTGGAAAGCGGATGCTGAGGCAATAAACGGCTTTGACGAAACGATGACGGGGTGGGGTCATGAGGATGCCGATTTTATTTTCCGCCTACAACACCATGGCATTCATCGCAAGTCAGGATCATGGGCTACCGAGGTGCTACATCTCTTTCATCAAATCCATGATCAAAGTAATGCGACTGAGAATGCCCGTCGAGTACGTGAAAAAATTATGGCAAAGGCACTTTGAATCTTTGAGTCTTTGAGTAGCTATGACTGTGTACTTCAAGCTTAAACCTAAAAAAGTATTATTCATCGCCACTCGGCAAATTGGGGACGTCTTAGTAACCACCCCCCTCATTAGCAAAGCTAGAGAACTCTGGCCTGAGGCGGAGTTTCATTTTCTGGGTTACCGCGGCAAACTCGAAATGCTACATGGAAACTCCAATATTGCAGAGATCATTGAAACCTCCGATCGCCCTAGTTTTGGTGCATTGTTTAATCGTTTATTTCAGCATTATGACTTAGCCATAGTCACACAGCCCAGTGACAGGGCATATCTATATGGTCTTGTAGCCGCCTTCAGACGTATTGGTGTACTGGGTGGCCATCCACAAGGAAAAGATGTACAAGATCAAACCAAGCGCAGCAAGAGTGAGAAACAAAACGCTTGGAAGAAATTTGTTTGCATGCATACGGTAGATGTAGATTATTTCAAGCAGCATGTCATTACCGAGAAGCTGCGCCTCCTTGAAGCCTTCTTCAGAAAACCTGCAGATCTATTTACTCAACCAATCTCGGTAATAGCCCCTGAAGGTGAACCCCTTACTCCAGTAATTGCTGGTGAACTCAGACAACCCTATGTCGTCATCCATCCAGGGCCACTAACGGCTTACAAGCGTTGGCCCCTAGCATATTGGCAAGAACTTATTACATGGCTAGTGCAACAAAGCTTTCAGGTGATATTAAGTGCATCCCCTGCTAAACAAGATGTTCAACTCAATCACGACATCATCTCTTTGCTAGATAAGCAAACCCAAAAACACGTCATTAATACTGCAGGAAAGTTATCTATTCCGCAGGCAGGTACTTTGATTCGCACTGCAATTTTATATATTGGAGTGGATACCTCCATCACCCACTTAGCAGCTGCCTGTAATATCCCCACGATCACTCTGTTTGGTGCAACCCCACCGACCAACTTTGGCCCTTGGCCAAATGGTTTTATAGGTGAACAACCATATCAAATTAGGGCCCGCAGCCAAACTGTTGGCAATGTCACCATTTTGCAAGGTCCTGGTCAATGCGTGCCCTGTCGTAAGGCAGGCTGTCTAGATAAGGCCGATAGTTATAGTGAATGTTTGGATTTGCTCGAACCCAAACAAGTGATTGAAGCTATTGAGAAAGTTTTACAACAATAGCACTATCTTCCATACAGTATGCAATACTTAGTGGTATTGAACCTGTACGGGATCTGTTTGCTTGGAAGCTAAGATTTGAGTCAGACTGTGCAAACAAGCATCGTCTGGGTAAATACGCAATTCTTCTGGGAATTGCATTAAGCATGCCCCACCACTGGTTGTTACGGCAGCGGTCAACATTAAGCCTTTCATGCCATCGTTTGATCCGGGCGCTGCTAAAGTATGACCGCCCAACTTTGGATCCCTTACGCGGTTAATCATCAAATAGGGATTAATTTGATTACGAAGGAGCTTGATATCAATCGCATTATCAATACAGACATGCACGTTACGCGCAAAACGCATACGAGCGCCTGTTATATCCATCACTGCGCCAGAAACGATACGCATACCTCCAGAGAATTTATCTGGAGTAACGTTTACCTTGGCTACTAAGAGTTCGTCTTCTTTTAACCATGAACGATTGGGTTCGTAAACTTCGCTATAAAGCGTAATTTCAAGTGCCGCAGTGCCATCATCTATCGTAGCAATCATCATACGGCCACGTTGGCCAGTGAGCATTCGTGCCGAAGTGATAATGCCGGCAATCAGTTGATCTTTACCTTCGGTAATTTTTGCTAACGACTGACGAATGAAGTGAGAAGTCTCTTCACGATATGCATCAAATAGATGACCAGTTAAGCACAGACCTAGGGCAGTCTTTTCTTCTTGCAGGCGCTTTTTCTCCGACCAGACTGGCTCGCGCATCAACTCTGGAAGATGATAAGTCTCTTCGTCAGTCACATCAAACAAACTCACCTGGTGTATTGATGCTTCCGCTTGCTCTGCTGCTTCAATTGCCCGCGCGAGGAATGCAAGTAAGGTTGAGCGAATGTCATACAAACTACCACCTGCAGGAATAGAGTCGCGATACAAGCTATCAAAAGCACCGGCGCGCATCAAAGCCTCAATTGCACGACGATTGACTTGACGACGATCTACGCGAGCGCAGAAATCGAATAAATCTTTAAAGGGTCCACCAGCCTCACGAGCTTTAACAATCGACTCAATTGCCGTCTCACCAGTACCCCGCACAGCACCCAAACCATAACGAATATGCCTAATAGGTGAATCCGGCGCAGCATCCGAAGCGCGCAACGGAGTGAACTCGTAAACTCCCGTATTAATATCGGGTGAGAACACGCGAATATGATTCGCCAAACAATCGTCATACAAAATCTTCACCTTATCGGTGTCATCCATGGCGAGTGATAAGTTGGCCGCCATAAATTCAGCGGGGTAATACGCTTTGAGCCAAGCAGTTTGATAGGCGAGGAGTGCATATGCAGTAGCATGAGACTTATTAAACCCATAGCCTGCAAAGCGCTCCATCAAGTCATAGATCTCATTAGTCTTACTTTCAGACATGCCGCCTGCTTTTGCACCATCACTAAAAATTTTGCGATGTTGCGCCATCTCCTCTGGCTTTTTCTTACCCATCGCGCGTCGTAACATATCGGCACCACCTAGCGAGTAGCCGCCAATCAACTGCGCCATCTGCATCACCTGCTCTTGATAGACCATGATGCCGTAGGTCTCTCGCAGAACAGGCTCGATGCGAGGATCTGGGTACTCAACTTTTTGACGACCATGCTTGCGCTCAATAAAGTCAGGGATCAGATCCATCGGACCTGGACGATACAGGGCTACTAAAGCAATGATATCTTCAAAGCGATCTGGTTTGGCTTCACGAAGCATGCCTTGCATGCCGCGGCTTTCCAACTGAAACACAGCGACGGTATTGGCGCGTTTGAGAACATCAAAGGCTTTATCATCATCAAGCGGGATATCACCGATATTCCAATCTTTACGATCAGCATGAAGCGCTTTAATCCAACGCTCAGCTGCGGCCAAAATGGTCAAAGTAGTCAAGCCCAAGAAGTCGAACTTCACCAAGCCAATCGCCTCAACGTCATCTTTATCAAATTGACTCATGACAGAACTGTTATCTTGATCTTTGGTTTCTTGCGTGTAGAGAGGACAAAAATCGGTTAGTCGCCCTGGAGCAATCAATACGCCACCGGCATGCATACCGACGTTACGAGTAATGCCCTCCAATTGCTGTGCCAAGGAAAGCAATTGACGCACTTCATCTTCATTTTTTTCACGTTCCGCTAATTGCTTTTCTTCTTTCTTAGCCATTTCAATCGTCATGTATTGGCCTGGCTTATTCGGCACTAGCTTGGCAATCCCATCAACGAAGTTATACCCCTGCTCCAATACGCGTCCTACGTCTCGTATCGCCGCTCTAGCAGCCATAGTTCCAAAGGTAGCAATTTGACTTACCGCATCTTTGCCGTACTTATCTTTAACGTACTGTATGACACGGTCGCGACCATGTTGACAGAAGTCGATATCAAAGTCTGGCATCGATACCCGCTCAGGATTAAGAAAACGCTCAAAGAGTAAGTTGTAACGCAATGGGTCAAGATCCGTAATGCCCAGCGAATAGGCCACTAGAGAACCTGCACCAGATCCGCGGCCAGGACCAACTGGTACGCCATTATTTTTTGCCCAGTTAATAAAATCTGCCACGATCAAGAAATAGCCAGGAAAGCCCATTTGTGAAATTGTCTTGACCTCAAACACAAGACGCTCGTGATAGCGCGCCATTTCTTTCGAACGTTCCTCGGGATCTGGGAAGTTACGCTCCATATGTCGCTCTAAACCTACTGCAGATTGTGCTAACAGATACTCATCCAGAATCATGCCTGGTGGCGTTGGAAAATCTGGCAGACGCGGTTGGCCTAGAACTAATGAAAGATTGCAACGTTTCGCAATTTCTACAGAGTTTGCCAGGGCAGTCGGCAAATCTGCAAAACGCTTTTCCATCTCTTCTTGTGTCAAGAAATACTGCTCTTCATTAAATTTTTTGCTGCGACGTGGATTACCGAGCAATTCACCTTCAGCGATACAAACGCGGACCTCATGCGCTGTGAAGTCACTTCTCTGCATAAACTGCACAGGGTGTGTTGCTACAACCGGTAAATCGAGTTCACTGGCAAGATGGCACGCTAACTGCAATTGCTTCTCGTCTTGGGGATTACCACCGCGCTGAACCTCAATATAAAAAGAGTTTGGGAACAGTTTTTCGTAACGTCTTGCAATCATCTTGGCTTGATCGTCCTGACCAGCCAATAGCGCTGAGCCAATTTCACCCATATGTGCTCCAGACAGAGCAATTAATCCATGAGATAAAGTCCGCTTAGCAGCTTTATCCTCAGCTTTAGTTGCTGGCTCACTAAACCATGCCGCAGCTATTTCGGCCCGACCACGCGCTTGATTCTCTAAGGATGCTCTACTTAGCACTTCACATAAATTGAGATAACCAGAATGGTTTTGTACTAAGAGTAATAAACGATGGGGCTGGTCTGGGTCCTGAGGATTACTAATCCAAACATCTGCTCCTGCAATGGGCTTGATACCACTAGACCGTGCAGCGGTATAAAACCGTACCAAGCCAAATAAATTACTGAGATCCGTAATGGCAAATGCGCCCATCTCGTCTTTGACTGCAGCTGCCACTGCATCATCAATGCGCACGACTCCATCCGTTATTGAAAACTCAGAATGAATGCGAAGATGTACAAAACTGGGTGAAGCCATGAGATGATTTTAGCTGTGTCCAATCTCAAACACCCCTCCTCCACAACTAACGGCTATTGCGGGCGATTCGCCCCTTCGCCCACTGGTCCACTTCATGCCGGATCTTTAGTGGCCGCCCTTGGAAACTGGCTCGATGCCCGTAAAAATGGGGGTAAATGGCTTCTCAGAATCGAGGATTTAGACACCCCGCGCTGCGTTCCGGAAGCAGACCAACAAATTCAAGCGCAATTACTTGCTTGCGGACTCTCATGGGACGAGGAAATCATCCACCAATCCAAACGCCAAGTTCATTATCAGCGGGCTCTTGAGTCCTTAAACCAGCTTGGATGCCTATACCCCTGTACCTGCTCTAGGCAAACGATTAGCAATGCTTTGGCGCAACGAGGTGTCAAGACGCCTCGTAATCAAGAAATGATCTACCCCAGCACGTGCCGGCCTGCTAATTTATTGAGCAATTCCCCCGAGATATTCAGGGATATACGAAAGGCTTGGCGTCTCGCACTCCCCCAAGAGTGTCTAATTGCATTTGAGGATTTAGCACTCAGCCAACAAAGTCAAAACCTCAATACTGAAGTGGGTGATTTTGTTTTGCGACGCAGTGACGATCTATTTACGTATCAACTGGCTGTTGTTGTTGACGATGCGGAGCAAGATATTACTCATATCATTCGTGGACAAGACCTATTGAGCAACACTGCAAGACAAATTTATCTTCAACAACTACTTGACTATGGACGCCCAAAATATATGCATCTCCCCCTAGTCCTAGATGAGCATGGCGAAAAACTTAGCAAGCAAACTCTAGCAACTCAAATTCATACTCAGGATAAAAAGCATGTGCTTCTTGAGTTACGCAAGGCAGCAAAACATTTGGGATTAAACAATTTGCCTGATAGTGAAAATATTACTATTGTAGAGTGGCTATTAGCAGCCACCTGCGCATGGAGAAATTAGTTACTTCTCAAACTCATGAGTGAGTGAGCTACTTCTTTTTAACTCCACCCAGCAAAACCCCAGCTGCTGGCTTAGCTGGGGTAATGCCCACTTTTTTCTTTTCTGGAATTGCTGCATCAGTCGTGGATACAGTCGATGCTCCAGGTTCATAAAGCATATAAAAGAAAGGGTCAGACATTTTTGCTGGGGCCTCGTTAGGTCCGCTCGATGATGCACGGCTTGGTGCCGCTCCCCCCTCAGGTAAAGGCTTTATATCCAACTTACACTTCATGAGCTTTTCAATATCGTCAAGCAAACGCTTTTCACTAGGATCAACTAAAGCAAATAGCATCACCCTTACTACCAGCGCGCCAGGTTCGTCCAATGCGATGAATAAAGTCTTCTGCGTTGTATGGCAACTCGTGATTAATCACACGAGGCATATCCGGAATCTCCAAACCCCGCGCAGCGACATCTGTGGCAACTAGAGCTTCGATTGCACCAGACTTAAAGGCATCCAAGGTTAAAGTACGCTCACCTTGACTCTTATCTCCATGAATCGCACCCGCTTTAATACCATCTCGCTCAAGTGCGCGTGAAAGTTTTGCACAACCTAAACGGCTATTAGTAAAGATAATGCACTAACGCGATAAACCCTGACGTGTGCGTGCCTCCAAAACATTCACAATGGCTCGCTGTTTATCGGCGGCAGAGACCATATGCACCACTTGCTTCACAGTATCGGCGGCGGCATTTTGACGTGCCACTTCAACCGTTACTGGGGTACGCAAATAACTTTGGGCTAACTTTTTAATTTCTGGCGAGAATGTTGCCGAGAACAAGAGGGTTTGTCTTTGCACAGGAATCAAATTAGTAATGCGTTGTAAATTTGGCAAAACACCCATATCCAACATGCGATCGGCTTCGTCTAAAACCAAAATCTCGACTTGCGCTAAATTTGCAACTTTAGAACCGATATGATCGAGCAATCACCCTGGGGTTGCAATCAGGATCTCTACGCCATTGCGCAAGCTACCCGCTCTTGCATATCCACACCGCCATAGACGACGGCAGCTCGTAGATCAGTGTATTTCGAATAACTAGCTGCATTCTCAGCAACCTGCACGACTCATTCACGTGTTGGTGTAAGCACTAAAGCATGAATTGGGTGACGTGCTGGAGATGCACTATTGCTCGCGTGACGCAAAATCTTCTGAATAATGGGCAGCACACTAAGGCAGCGGTCTTACTTGCACCTATCTGGGCCGCCCCGCTAATACATGCGGGATCGATTGCGCTTGAATTGATGTGAGAGTCGTGTAACCCTGCGCCAGAACCGCTTTTTGAATTTCCGGATCTAAACCAAAGTCAGCAAAAGTGATTCTTACCGGAGTGTTAGTGCTGGTAGCACTAGGGGCAGCTTCGCTAACCCCTAAAAGAGAGTTGATTTCGATATTAGGATTTGTCAAGGTAACTTACAGGATTGCCGCAATGCCGGCCTTAGCAGTTTCAGCATCCTCGGTCGATTTAACGCCGGAAACGCCGACTGCGCCGATGGTAAACCCATTTACCTCGATATTGACGCCACCTTCCAACATACCCGAGATATGGGGCGCAGATAAGAATGAAGTGCGGCCATTATTAATGATCTCTTCGTAAACGCGACTTTCGCGTTTACCCATTGCAGCAGTATGCGCTTTCTCTTGTGCAATGTAGGTAGAAACAGGAGCACAACCATCGCGACGAATTAAACCCAACATATGACCACCGTCATCACAAACAGCAATCGTCACCGCCCAATTATTGGCCGCAGCATGTTTGTTCGCTGCTTCCAAAATCTTTTGAACATCAGCTTGAGTTAAGTAAGGTTTAGTTGCAGTCATATTTAATCTTTCTGTCTCGAATTTGTTTTATTTGAGCAAAGCACTATCAATGTGAATACTTGAAGTATAAGGGGTGTCGCCAGACTCAGACCTACAAGCCTAACTACGCCCTGTCTCCACCCAACTAGTTGATTATTTGAGGAATTCTTGAGCGGCAACAACCCCACTGGCCTTGGGCTTGTAGCCCATAGAGCCCAGACTCCTTGCCACCCCGCTTATAATGCCGCCATCAAGCTCAGATCATTACAGTCACCCAAATTGGCCGATGCGGAATGCCTTGCCTTTAATCTTGCCTAAACCAGTTCCTAAGGAAAGGTTAAATTTCTCTCAAGCATGTTTACGTAATACGTCAGCATCCATACCTTCAGGAGTTGCAATACAGGTAAGCACTGGTGAATAACAATCTTGGTCTTGACACTGAATTTCTAGTCCCCATGCTTTTACGACTTCAGGAGAAGCACGAGCTAAACGCTGGTGACACGCAAAGATCGTATCCAAACCTTCGGCCAACATCATATCCATCGCTTCATGCAAACCATACCTTAGGTTTGTACTTGGCGTTGTAGGCCAATAACCAGTCTTATTAGATTCTAACATTTCATCCCAAGCCCAATATAGGCTTTGGATATTTTGCTTTGCTTACTTGCAGTGAGTCAATCGCTTTGCGCACGGCCTCAATATTCGATGTCACACCTGTGGAAGTTTCGTTATGAACTACGCACACAGCCTTGATTTCGTGCTGTGTATCTTTACGTAAACGCTCTTCAATCATCGAGGCATCGACACCCCAACGCCAAGTATCTTGGCCAGGCTTACCTACTACCTCCACTTCCAAACCAAGACGCTTAGTAAGTGCGCGCCACAAATTAGCAAACTGACCTGTTCCGGATGCCGAATAAACAATGACCGGTTGCTCGGTTTTAAAAATCTTTTTAATGTTATCCAATACCTGACAACCAAATGCGCCGAACTCAGGGCCACGATGGTCAATGGTTTGATAGCTAATGGCGCGCAATACTCGCGGAGGAACGGGACTAGGGCCAGGAATATGTAAAAAGTGGCGTCCTGACGCGTGGTTATCAAGTTTCAACATGCTTTGTCTCGCTTAAGGTGTGTTTATAGGTGGTTATTTCTGGTGCTAATGTATGACAATTTTCAGAAAATTTCCATTTTGTATACAATTTATCTACAAACAAACTGAATATATTCCCAAATAGAGGGTTTAAAAGCCTATATTTCTACTAAAAGATCGTTTATTATTATTTTTGTATACAAACTTAGAAGTCTATGACTCAAATGGGGACCAGCGCATGTCATACCTAGAACACTCCAATTCGCAGAATTTACATGAAGCGACTTTCGAAAAGCTCAGATCCCTTTTAGTAGAGGGCAAGATTGCTCCTGGCAGCAAACTGAATGAGCGGGAGCTAGCTGAAAGCCTGAATGTGTCACGCACTCCGATTCGGGAGGCAATTCGTCGTCTAGCTGCAGAGGGTTTGGTTGAGCTGCTTGCTAATCGTGGAGCGATTGCCCTGCAATTGAGTCTTGCAGATGTCATGCATACTTTTGACGTTATCGCCAATCTCGAAGGATTTTCTGGGGAATTGGCGGCTCAAAATATAGGTGATGTGACTCTCTCCGAATTAGAAGCGCTTCAATATGAAATGATGGCCTCGTATGCGCGTCGTGATTTATCAAGTTATTACAAACTCAACTTACGCATTCACCAACTGATTAATCAAGCCGCTAATAATCCTGTTTTATCTAAACTCTTTACCCAGGTGAATGCCCGCATTGAAGCGTTGCGCTTTCGCTCCAACCAAGATGGCGTCAAATGGGAAAAAGCTGTCGAAGAGCACCAAGAGATGCTTGATGCCCTCAAAGCACATGATAGTGGCCGCATGCGCAAAATCATGATGCAACACGTTAAAAATAAACGCGATGTGGTTGCGCAAATACTTAGAAAACGCTTGCGTCATCCGAGACGGCACAATCATGAACAAACCCTTAGACCTCAAAGAGGTCATGGTGGATCAAGCCGCCCTAGCAAGAGACCTCTGGTATCGAAATTGCCCAAGCAGTCATAACGAGTAAATGCACTGAAGCATAGAGACTACGATTGCGATCCTTTTGATGAAACTGCGGAAAGAGCGTCATCATCATCGTAATAAAACGGGTGGAGGTAAGTGTTACTGCGAGAGCGATTGCACAAACAGATGGGCCTGTAATTGCCATCTCTAGCAAGACCACCTGGTCCGGCAAAGCGAACATAAAAATGAAGTGAAGGTGGTAAACCAAACATCAAAGCCATGAATTTTACCCATCGCACCAAAGCCAACCATGCCTGCAAAGAGCTCCATCGCAGGAGCTCCTGCCGCATCTCGAATACCAGACCAAAATGCATCACTAGAACTTTGAAAGCGTTGTACTGCGCCCTCATCTAGCGCGATTTCACTGGGATCAATGTCAGGCTAGTGGGAGAGGATGACATGGATTAATTGTAAGCCCTCTAGGCCCTGAGGGCCCACTCTATATGCTCGGCGACTAATGTGTGTGCCTGTGGAAGTGCATCGCCAAGTACTGAGCGAATGGCTTGCTGATCTATATCATTCACTTCTAAACTAGTTAACGCATTACCCATTGCTACGGCAAGATTTCGGCGCCAACATTGGTAACCAATGCGACGAATCGCACTACCCTCGTGTCGGTGTTCAAATTCAGCCTCAGTCCAAGACCAAAGCTGTAATAGCGTTGCTTGCCCTAAGTCATGACGACGCGCGAAGTCTGGAAACTCAGTTCGTTTGGCAAATTTATTCCACGGGCAAATCAATTGACAATCATCGCAACCATACACTCGGTTACCCATCGCCTTTCTGAACTCCACTGGAATAGCCTCAGGATTCTCAATCGTGAGATAAGAGATACAACGTCTTGCGTCTAATTGATAAGGTGCAGTAATGGCTTGTGTAGGACAAACATCAATACAGGATGTACAGACACCACAATGTTCTTCTATCTCTGAATCGATCGGCAGCGGCACATCAATCAAGATCTCGCCCAAGAAAAAGGTAGAGCCAGATTCTCGATTAAGTAGAAGCGTGTGTTTGCCACGCCAACCTAAGCCCGCTTTGCGCGCTAATTCAACCTCCATTAGAGGTGCCGAGTCGGTAAATACCCGATAACCAAATACGCCGATCTTTTCTTCAACCAGTTTGGCAAATTCTTGCATACGGTTTCGCAGCACCTTGTGATAATCGCGCCCACGAGCATACATTGAGACAATTGCTTGAGTGGGGTCCTCAAGTCGCTGCCATTCGATATCAAAATTGGTATCGCATGGCAAGTAGTTGAGTGACACGCAAATGACTCTTACTGTACCGGGCACCAAGAGCTCAGGATTAGAACGTAAATCAGCATGTCGCTGCATGTATTCCATATGACCGTGACGCCCCTGTGCAAGCCATTGGTTAAGGCGATCGCTAGCAGGACCTAAATGAGTATCAGTAATGCGCAGGTCATCAAACCCCAAGGCAGCAGCCTGCACCTCCAGCCACTCACGTAAATTGGACCGATCTAAAGATGGAGGGTTAGCAGATAACGACATACGGAATACAGAATGTAGCGCAATAATTGAATACACTAAGGCAATGACTAAAAATCAGACGCCTCAGGCATCTCCTAAAGCATCTTTTACGCAACATTGTAGGCAGGAAGCGGAAACCGCAAAGCTTGCCCAAGAATTTGCCACCGCATTACAGCGCATACTCCATCACAACCCAAATGCCCACCTTAATGTTTCTCTCGAAGGTGACCTGGGGACTGGCAAAACGACTTTTGCGCGCCATCTTATCCAAGGCTTGGGTCATGAGGGTCGAGTCAAAAGTCCCACCTACACCTTATACGAGCCCTACCCCATTCTTCAGCCTCAGCAGAATGCAACCACCCATCCCTTCACAGTGCATCACTTTGATCTTTACCGTATGCGCGATCCTTTGGAGTGGCAGGAGGTTGGATTTGCGGAACATTTTGATGTGCCTGGCTTGTGCTTAATTGAGTGGCCAGAAAAAGCTGAAGGCACATTACCCCAATTTGATATTCAGATACAACTTGTGACAGGAACTCACGAAGATGAGCGCCCTATTACTATCAATGCCATCTCAGAGGCAGGCAAAATAGTGATCGATGATATTCAAGCGAATCCGTCATGAATAACAAGTAATGCGCAATGGATAAGAAAAAAGTCAATCTCTCTCGTAGGCAGCACCTGAAATCTTCAGCCAAGCTCTTAGGCTTTGTATTACTATTGACGGAAGTAGATATTGCATGGGGCGCCAAAATTTTGAGTGTACGCGTCTGGCCCTCTGAGGACTATACCCGCGTTACGTTGGAGTCTGATACCCCGCTCCCAATGACGCAACAAATTTTGAATAACCCAGAGCGTTTAGTGGTTGATGTGCAGGGCCTGGAACTGAATCCGACACTCAAAGATTTAGTGGCCAAAATCAAACCTAACGATCCATATATTTCACAGGTGCGGGTAGGACAATTTCAACCAGGCATTGTGCGCTTAGTATTTACCCTAAAAGAGCCTATCAAACCTCAACTCTTTACGCTTGACCCAATTGGTGAGTACAACTACCGGATGGTGTTTGATCTCTACTCCACTACTCCACTAGATCCATTAATGGCATTGGTGAGAAGTAGCTCTAAAAAAGAGAGTGCACTTGAAAAATCAAACGAAGAAGTTGATTTGATCGCACAGTTCGCCACCAAAAAAGAAAAAGAGCGAGCGAAGGCTCCAGCAGGACCAGTAGCACAAGCGATTCCCGAACCAAAAGAGCCTCCTGTAACCGCCAAATACAAAAGATTAATTACGATTGCAATAGATCCCGGTCATGGTGGCGAGGATCCAGGGGCAATTGGCGCTGCAGGCTCAAGAGAAAAAAATGTCGTTCTTGCTATTGCTAGACGCCTCAAGAACAAGATCGAAGGGGAAGCGTACATACGCCCTTTCTTGACTAGAGATGGTGATTACTTTGTGCCATTGCATGTCCGAGTCCAAAAAGCGAGAAGGGTAGAGGCTGATTTATTTGTGTCAATACATGCTGATGCGTTTATAGAACCTAAAGCTAGAGGCGCATCGATATTCGCACTTTCTCAAATGGGAGCTAGCAGCACGACAGCACGTTGGATGGCTAATAAAGAAAATGCATCCGACCTTATTGGTGGTGTCAATATTAAAACGCAAGATAGGCAAGTAGCCAACCTGCTCTTGGATATGTCCACTACTGCGCAAATTAAAGACTCACTTCAGGTAGGCAATTCCATTCTCAAACAAATTGGAGGGTTTGCAACTCTTCACAAGCCTAAGGTTGAACAAGCTAGCTTTGCGGTCTTGAAAGCTCCCGACATTCCCTCGATCTTGGTTGAGACTGCTTTTATTAGCAATCCTCAAGAAGAAGCTCGCTTAAATGATGATGGATATCAAGATCGTATTGCTGAGGCTATTTTGAGAGGAATTAAGGACTATTTTTCCAAAAATCCTCCAGTCGCCAGACGGGTGCACTCCTAGGAACTTGTAAGTACACGGGCTAACGGACAGCCCCTGCAGACCGGGGCAAGCCCAACAAATTGCTTGCTATAATTTATGACTAAACTGGGTCGGTAGCTCAGTCGGTAGAGCAGCGGACTTTTAATCCGTTGGTCGCGAGTTCGAATCTCGCCCGACCCACCAAGATGCACAAGGCTTTAAAGGCGAATTGCTTTTGAAGCCTTTTTTCATTTATAGCACCATGTATTGGCTATGTATTGCTTAGGCGCCTTATAGGCAAATAATTATCGATTGAATGATGGTGAATAACCATAGCAGCTAGGATATTTTTACTGAAGTAGAAATGGGTTCTAACTACAGTTAATTTTACGAAGTGTCAATTTCGAGGATTGATACGAATACAGAGAACTACAGAATCTTTAGCACACATAAACATAACACCGTAAAAACTGATAGTCTGAAATTTAAATCGAAGACTTTATTTTGGCAAATTAAATGGGGTAGATAATTTCTTGAGTTGTGTAGCCATTTTTGGATAAGCCAAATAAGAACCTTCCACGCTTAAGTGGTCATCATCTGAATACAAAAATTTACCGTTCAGCACAAGCGGACATATATCTTTATTGCATATCACATCGTCAAAATTAATAACATTTACTTTGTAAGATTCTAAAATCTGATTTGCAATAAATTGGTTTTGTTTGTGCTCATCAGTAGTAACTGAGTATTTATTAATAGAGATATCAGAAAGTTCAGAGCGTCTCAGGATGTCTTTTGGCTCCCATTTTTGCTGTGGCGAATCCTCAAAAAAAAATTAAATTAACACCAATTTTTTGATACTCGCTAATTGTTTTTTCAAGTGCAACCTTGAATGAATGCCTAGAATAACCCTTGCTTGGCTCCTTTGATTCATCAAGGGCTATGAAATTAAACTCGTTTGGTCTTGATATACCTCCTAAATAATAAGTCCAACGAGCCGCCAAAATTACATTGGGAATCTTATTGCTCTTTACATAACTAAAGACACGTTCATTCAGTTTTTTACAGTTATATCTATCTATAGAAGGTCTGCCTCGCATAGATTGAATTCCCAATAATGGCGGACATCCAGAGGTGCTAGTGAGTAGCATGCCTACATTATTTTCTTCTGCAAAATTTTCAAAAGCTGGAATCAACATGGCCGCATGCGAGTCACCGTAGACAAAATATTGAATTGGTTTATCCGTACGACCTAAGTGACAAAACCATTTTCCCTGTATTTCGTATGCATGATTTATGTCTGAACACTCTTGTTGCTTTTCTGGGGTGCGGATAGAGCCAGCGTACTTTACATATTTAGACTGAAATGGGCGAGATGGGGCGCCATTTTTAATATAAATAACAATCGCAGCTAGGGCTATGCAAGCCATACAAAAAATTAGTAGCCTAGTTGGCCTACTGAATTTATAACCCTTTCTAAATGGGCTTTCAATAAATTTATACGTTGCCCATGCGAGGATAATCGCCAACGCTACGGCTGTTGCACGAATAGTCGTGCTGGGCACTTCACCCTCAAAAATTCTAGCAAATGAAAGTAATGGCCAATGCCATAAATAAAGTGGAAAGCTAATCAAACCGAACCAAATAGCAAGTTTCATTGGGTCCAGCTATAAGAATCATTGTGGCGCCCAACACCGGAATCAATGCCCACTTCCCTGGAAAATTTAATTCTTTGTTAATGTGCCATAATCCAAAGACAATTAATATCAAACCAAAAAGTGATAAAAGGCTAAATAGCAAGTTGCCATTGACCTCCGTCCTATCGGAACGGAAAACAGAAGCAAAATATCTATTAATCTTATTTGCAGGGTTTAAGAAAGCATCATTTTTATATAGCGTTACCCACGACAGGACACTTCCGCTCAACAACTCCCAAAAACGGGTTTGCGGAGAATAAAATGTAGCAATTGCATCTTGTCTAATATTTTTAACATTAAGGATGAATGAGAGAGTGGCAAAAAAAATTGCAATAAATAATAGATTGAATTTTCGTTTCCAAGAAAACCATACGAGCAGTGGCCAGACTATATAAAATTGCTCTTCAATTCCCAAACTCCATAAGTGCAATAATGGCTTGGTATCCGATAAGTTATCAAAATATCCAGCTTCTTTCCATAGTACAAGATTAGATAAAAAACTAGAGCCAGCAACAACATGTTTAGCCAACTGTTTGTACTCATCAGCAAGTAAAATAAACCAGCCAAAAACTAAACAAGCCCCCAGAACCAAAATAAGAGCAGGAAATATACGTTTAATGCGGCGAGCATAGAATTCAGAAAATCTGAAAGTGCCTTTATCTAGGTTTTCAAAAATAATCGTAGATATCAAATAACCGGAAATTACAAAAAATACATCAACCCCTATAAAGCCACCCTTAACCCAATTTGGAAACGCATGAAAAGCCACTACAGCCAAAACGGCAACCGCCCTCAAGCCGTCAATATCAGGACGGTACTTTGGGTGGGATAAATGTGAGGGCTTTGTTGTCATTCCGTTAATTTTTAATTAGGGTTTCAATAGAATCGTAATCTTAACTTGTGCCAGTCATTAAATATGCAATTGGGAGGGATAATACTCTTGCACAAATAGTAATTAGTAGCAATTAACATAGCAATGCCCACTCTTCACTTGCTTCTCACAAAAATTTATTAATCAAACCATATGTACTGCTTCTTCGTGGCTTGGTAGACTCTGCTACAGAAATCCTCCTTAGATTCACTATCACTCCTAACGAGGTCTTCAGATTTACTCCAAGTGCAATCCTTCCAGCCTATGCAATAGATTTGTGAAATTGCAGGCTTTATCTTTTTGATTAGCTTTTGTAAACGACTTTTAACCATTATCTATTGCCCACTAAATGTGCTAATTCCAGGTCTGTGAGCCTTCTTTCTATCTCCGCAACCTCCGTGTGTACGCTTTGAGTATGTTCATCAACATGTAAACGAGTTTGGTGCCATTACTGGGCAATATTTTGTTGCACCTAGTTTCTCGATAGACCTTGGCCATTTCTCTGCGAATATCTTCTGATGTTGCTAGGTTGATGCGTGGAGTAGGGTTATCAAGGACTTCAGTGCTGGCTTGATTTAGAGGTGAATACTCTATGCAAGAGGTTGTCATTAATGACCTCCTTTAGAGGCAATAAGATATGCGTTAGATGAATCAGGCGAGTTGTCATAATCTGCAACCCATCCAGCCATTTCTTCCGTAGTAATATTTTTCTCTAAAGACTTCTTTTTATCTCCACTCAGCTCCCCTCTACTCAACCCCTCTCCACTCAGGGGCTTAAGCATGGCTTCAAGGGTGGCTTTAACTACCTTGGCCTTATTGTGCGTGGATTTTCCACCTCTTTTGCCACCCTCAGACATTCTTTTGCTTTTTGCTTCCAGTCCAGCCCTGTACGCATCAAGCTCAGGGCAAACTAATTGGTCATTACGCTCTCTAAAAAAAATTTAATACTTTGACTGATAAGTTGCTGTTAATTTCTTCAAAAAGCTTCCCAAGATATGCCGCCAATTCCCTTGGCTCTTTTGGAATAGAGCCATTAACCCAGCACTCTCTTCGCATGGTATCCATAAGACCTCGTTCAGCAAGTAACATGGTTTTGTAGCGAGAATTTGCCAACATATCAGATGCATACTCTTGGAACGCTGGTGCTGGACGGCCTCTTTGGGCATTTAGACTCATAAAACGCCCTGCAGTATTGCGGATATTTTGACCACTGACCAAAGTAAACGATTGTCAATCTTGATTGGTCGAATTCCATAGACTTCACCTGTTAAGCAGTAATTCTTATGAACCGTCTGCGGCTTCACATTAAATACCTGTGCGAATTCAGGGGTGGTTATTAAATCTCTACGCCCCGCTACGGCCGATAGCCCTGGCGGTAATTATGAGACTGGTTATCCATTTGGAATCTCCATGCATGCGAAAACCCAATTTGGATTTATGTTTTTTGCGCATGCTTGAAGTAGTCCAAGCGCCCTACGAAATTGGGCTTTTTTTTGCTACTGGTCTTTCCCTTGTGTCAATCAATAAAAAACATTGATAGTGGAATTTTATCAACATCAAAACACTTTTGTAAGGCAAAAATAAAAAATAATATTAATTATTTTCAATAATTTTTTAAGCGTTCTGTATCCTCTTCTGTCTGCAAAATCCCAGTCTCATCAAGAATAAATGTCTCAATCTTTATATGCCATTGGCGCAATAAATCAATTGGTCGCTTGCGATAATGTTTTTCAACCAAAGCAGATGGCTTATGCCCCATGATTTGAGCGCTGATACCAGCTGGACATTCTGTCCACTCTGCCAATGTTCCGAACGACCTTCTCAAACCTTGCAAAGTTAGCGGCGGTAATCCAACTTCTTCCATAGCCTGTAAATGAGCAATTCGTGGCTCGGTTATATATTTGCTTTTAGCCGTATGGCTGGCAAATACATACTTATTCACCCTTTTCAGATTGTTTAGCAACAACTCTACATAAGGTGTAAGCGGTATTTTGCGATTACCTTCCACCTTATCCCTAATTAAAGCGGTATGCCATTGCGTATCAACATCAGCCCATTTAAGCGTAGCTAACTCATTGCGCCTAGCGCCGGTAAGCAAAAGAATCTGAAGATAGTAGCTGATAACTGGATTATTGGTTTGCTTAACACCTTCAAACCATAGGCTCAACTGTTCTTTCTGCAAACAATCGTCTTTGGCTTTTTTGCTAGGCAATTCCCTTGCTAGCCTGTCACAAGCATTTATATCAATTAAGCCTTTGTATTTTGGCTGGTTACCAGCCCAAGCAATAAATGCTTTAAGCAAAGACAAAGCAAGTCGTGTTCTTGTTGGGCGCTTTTGCACCTCTTTTTTTAGCCATGTTGCAACCTTATCCCTAGTGATTTCATTGATGGGTAGCGATAACAGACTAACAAGGAGCCTGGTTGCCTAGTTTTTGGCTGCCCAGGGGGCGTAACCCTCTAGAAAAACTACCACCACCAGCCTTCACCATATCGTTATGGTCAAACAAGTGTCGTTCACCCCATTAGTCTTTTCGGTCTGCAATGTAATCCTTCCACACCTCCAAACCTTGGATACCCTTCAACTTTCGCGCTATGGATTGTTTTAATTCATCCTTTTCTTCCCTTGGGTCAATTCCTTGGTCTGTAAGCACCTTCATACGCCTTGCTTCGGATTGGGCTTTATCAATTGACCAAGAGTTCACATCGCCAATAGTCATGCGAAGGTTTGTATTGTTAAACCATGTTTGGAAAATAAAGGCTTTTTTGCCTGAAGGTGTCACACGAACCCCTAGGCTGGGTGTTTTGCTATCCCAGTAGATAGACTGCGACCTGCCCTTTTCGCACTTCAAAGCGCTGATTTTGGGTACTGTAAAGCCTATTTGGCTGGATGCCATATAAACTCAATTTATCCATGTATTGGTCATGTATTGATTTTATATCTATTTAGCGGAATATAGAGGAATATAAAATATAGCCATGAAAGCCATATATTTGTTGATTTTTATAGATATTACAAGGACTTATTCACATTAATCAACATCAATAAATATTCTGTTTTGCGGACTTTTAATCCGTTGGTCGCGAGTTCGAATCTCGCCCGACCCACCAGCTATACAAAGGGATCACAGCAATGTGGTCCTTTTTCTTTTGGTTTCTTGGGATGTATTGGTGACTGTTGGAATTCAATCGGGAGTCTTGATGTCCGTTGATTGGGTGGGAATGATCTACGCTGGGTGGCTGATTTGACTATAAACATCTCAAGGAAGATGCTAATGTCGTGTTTCCGGACACTTAATGGTGGTTGTCGGGTAAGCCGACAAAATAAAGCCACCATCTGGTGGTTTTGGTATTACTTGCTGGCCTCCGGGGGGTCGAACTGGGACCTAGGATGCCAGACTCTACTTCCAGCTTTTAGCCTGTTGACATAGACGTTCCTTCAAGATTGTGGCGATTGGAGATAATTGTTTACCTTTAGGACTCACAATGTGCCAACTTGACTCAATGGGAAATTCTTTGCATTTCAAAATAGCAACTTCTTCTTGATCTGATCTTCCAAGCTCTAATCTGATCTCTGGTTTGAGTTTCAATCTTTTGAAGTGAGCATCTGTTGCCATTCTAGTACCAGAACCCTTTTCTCTAAAAATAAATTTTTCATTTTTTAGTGAAGAAAGGTCAACTATCTTTTTCTTGGCAAGCAAATGCTCCTTGGAAGCTATCAACAGCATCTTGTGCCAACCCTTAGGATATCTATTCCTAAAAAAAATAAAATTGATCAGTTTGATGCGGCAGCAGTTGCAGCCTCTTATGGATCTGTTAGCGCAGTGGCATTTGTTGCTGCCATTCAATACATGGAGCAAAGTCAATTAAACCCAAATGGATACATGGCAATCGCATTGGTTTTAATGGAGTCACCGGCAATCATTATGGCTGTTCTCCTGGCGAATATGCTCAGACACAACTCAGAGATCTCCGGATCAAAAAGGCCATTATTAAAAGCAATATTGCATGAGTCATTTACCGATGGCGCGCACTTATTACTTCTAGGCGCAATGGTAGTGGTGAGTGACCTTAGTGGTGAAGCCGGCAAAACCATGATGCAACCTTTTTCTGGCGATTTGTTTAAAGGAATGCTGGCTTTTTTCCTGCTAGATATGGGCTTAATGGTTGCTAAAAATTTGAAGGATGCTTCTAAGAACTCGGTCGCTTTAATAGCTTATGCAACGATTAGTCCGTTAGTACATGCGTCAATCACTTTAGGATTGTGTATTCTATTTGGAGTTACTACCTCTGTCTGATACTATCTTGCTGATGGTTTTATCGGCTAGCACATCGTATATTGCTGTACCAGCGGTTTTGCGTTACGCCATTCCGGAAGCGAATCCGTCAATTTACTTTGGGCTTTCGATTGGGCTAACCTTTCCACTCAACATCATGCTTGGAATTCCCGCATATATTTGGATTGCTCAGCAATTTAATTGAGGTGTAAAGGTCTTAAGGGCATTTTTAATTCGCTAGTCGCGAGTTCGAAGCTCACCCGACCCATCAGTATATAAAGCCTCCAGAGAAATCTAGGGGCTCTTTCATATGACATTAGTTAAATGTGGCGACCGTTAGCGACAATTCGGAATTTATGGAACGTCTTGAGTGGGCATGAATGGCGCTTGAGGATCAACGAAACTATTGGACTATATCCAAATGAAATATACCCCTCAAGAATGTGCGACTCTATCGATCACCTGGGGGCGGAAAATACCACTGCCCATTTGGAATCGGCATAAATATGCCATTATTAACACCAACCTCTTGTGCCATGCGCTCATTAGTAACTTGATTTAAAGCTAAAATTAAATCGCCATTTTTTTGATGTCTAAGGCAAGATTATTAATCTCCTCAGGATCATTTTTGAGATCATGATTAGCTAGCAAGGACTCGATAGTCTTTGGGGTATTAAAGTTATTGGGGGCAAAGTACCTTGAAAACCGATATTGCCCATCCAAAATACTACGACTAGAAGTACGATTCGAAAAGTTTGGCAGATACTTTTCTAACATTTTTGCCTGAACTTTTGGATCAGATGATCTAAAGTTTTGAGTATGAATCGTCATGGATGCCCACTTGGTATCTTGATAAGACAACATATCAAAATTAAACAAGGAGGCCGGGCGAATAGCATTCACTTTGGTCAATCTTGAGTAAGCCCGAAAAATCCCTACCCTCTAATTATTGACTTGCTTTTTGACGGACCGCGGGATCCTTTCCTGTTAACCCAATAATCGTTGGCGCGAGACCTAACTGTGAGGTGATTGCCTCACACTCAAGACCACCAGGATACGCCGGATGCAAAATCATTAAAAGTAGATGATTTTGCTGTCGATAGGTCGATGGGCCCTTACCTCGCATTTGATGATGACCACCCAACTCCCCATGATCGGGGTTAAAAATCACAATAGTATTTTTATCCATGCCATTTATTTTGAGCATCTCGAGGACTACCTCAACCTTACGATCGCAATCCCGAATAGGATTGAAATAATAATTTTGTAAATCGCGTCAGCGTCGATCTTCATTTGGCCACCGACCAATCATGAGATCAATAATCTGCTGATCAAGCTTTTGACCTTTGGATCTTCCAGACGCATCAAATGATTGTCTCCTCATTGGAGGCAATGGCACATCATTCCAGGTAGCGTTATAGATATCATCATTTGGCGCTCTAGCAATGCTCATGGCATGAGATTTACTTTGGATATTTTCCCCTGGTAAATCTGAATTGAAATACATCACATCATGCGGATTGACAAAGTTCACCGCCAAAGACCAAGGCTGACCCTTAGCTCTCAACTCTTGAACCTTTGTTCTGAACCAGGTACTAACTGAAGAGACCGTGACATCATCATAGTGATATCCACCCAAAGTAGTATCAGTTAGGTCTCCTAAGCCAAAATAGTCTTTAAAGTCATAAGATTCTAGGGTCTGTTGATATTGCTTAAGCGACACATCTAGTGGATTTGAGGTGAGATCCATGGTGGCAGATAAATGCCATTTACCTTGATAGCTAGCGTGATAACCCAGTTCAGCTAGTCTATGGCCTCTCGTTTTAATATTGGTTGAAAGATCTCGCTGTCAGATATAATTTAGATTACCGCTAATGTCCGTATGCTGAATATGCTGTCCGGTATAAAGCGCTGAAGAGCAAACACATGATGCCGCCTGATGATTTAAGAATGTAATAGCTTTCTTCTTAATGGCGTCACACCCTGGAACTGGAAAGGGCCACTTTGGGAAACAAAGTTCTTGATCAACCAAGATGTAGAGAATATTATATCCAGCGAGAGAAGTATCTGGAGGTATCGGAGAATCTATTTTTTCTGAGGCATTGGCGGGGTAGCCGGCACACCCAAATCTGGTATTAATGTTGAGCCTAATATGGCTGCTCCGGTACCGATCAGGTTTCTTCTAGGGGGATTTTCATGTTGCTGCTATAAGACAATACCCTTCGACCCACCAGTCGGACAAAAGCCCCTTGAGACATCTAGAGGCTCTCTCTTTTCTAAGCTTTTGAGCTCAATGCTGGAGCGGGTGAAGGGAGTCGACCCCTTGTCCCTAGCTTGGGAAGCTAGGGTAATAGCCGTTATACGACTCCCGCAATAGAGATAATTTATATCCCCACCCCAAAAACTTGAGACCATACGCTGGCGAACCAGACTCCTCATCGCAAGGCTCCTCCAAAAGAATTTCTTTTCGACTTTGCCTTTGCAAATATTCCAAAATTAAACACTTTAACTTAGGTCTAGTAATGGGCTCCCGGTTATCTTCCTATAGCTCTACATGGTCAGTTTCGAGCACTGTTCCTCCATTAAATCAGCTATCTTTTCAATTTCCAAGGGAAGACAAAAAGAAAATAACCCCGATCTAAATGGGGGAAATTTTTACCACCAATATCTTCTCTCTTGGCTAAACAATCCAATTTCAAGTCCCTTGAAATTCAAAAAACCAGCCCTAAATATTCTTGAACTAGATGCCTTAGGGGTCTAGGACATTGTGAACTTGCTTAAATTTCAGGAGAAAACGATGTCTTATCCATTTGGAAGAAATGTTTTGCTAAGCTCTGTTGGCTTTGACCGCCTAATTAATGCGATTGAGGAAATGAGTGCTGGGGATACGCTCTCTAACGCACAAAGCTATCCTCCTTACAACATCATCAAGAAAAATGAACGCGACTACGCCATTGAAATTGCGGTTACTGGCTTTAAAAATGATGAATTACCGCTGAAGGCAACACGCTTACTGTTGTAGGCAAGGTTAAAGCTGAACAAACTGGCGAATACCTCCATAAAGGAATTGCCAATCGGGACTTTAGTCATGACTTTACTTTGGCAGAAACCGTAATTGTCCGCTCTGCCGACATCGAGAATGACTTACTCATCATTAAGTTAGCGAATGTTATCCCAGAAGAAAAGTTGCCACGCAAGATTTTGATTGGCGGTAATTCCAAACCGGTCATTGAGAAAGTTAAAGAAGCGGCTGAATGAAGGTTGGTTAGCCCAGAATATGGGCAACCAACCTGCTTAGCTTGACTAAATCATCTAAAAGGGCAACGTAAATGAGTCAAATAACCCCAATTAAATTAAGATACTCACTATCAGATTGCATTCAGTCTTTGCAAAAAGCGAATATCGGGAAATTTCCAAAACATAGTATTTCGGATTGCATCAATTCCATTAAGCAAATAAAAAATGAGAAATAATAAAATATATCTTTTTAGTTTTGTGATCTTTACCCTAGTAATAGGTTTATTCATAAGCCTTTCTGATAGCGCTTACCAACTCGTAAATGAATTAGGGTGAGTTTTAAAGCAGTTACCAGATGTGAAATCTGTAGAGTCTTTAGACTCTATAAAGACACATTAACAACAACTAAACTACTTTTGGTTTTCAAAACCAAAGGAATGTTGAAATAGCCGTTTAGCACTTGTTTGCTCCATAGTATTTGTTTCGGATTAAGCGTTACTTTCAGTATCGCTTGAATAGCGATGGGCAGCTAACGACCCTAAGTGGACGTTTAATCCGTTGGTCGCGAGTTCGAATCTCGTCCGACCCATAAGAGACCCTGGAGAAATCTAGGGGCTTTCTCTTTTGGTTTCTTGGAATGTGTGGTAACTGTAGGTAACGCAAAGGATGATCTTGTGGAACCGCAATGGTTCAGGATTGCGGACGCTGGGTTGACCGTGAGTGACTACCCAAAATTACACGCCTTAAGCTCTCTGTAGATCTGAGTATCTTTTGTGATGTGCCCTGCAAGCTCTTGCATAAACTGCTCTAGTCCACCTCTAAAATTTGTCAAATGCATGAGTTTTTGCCTCAGCCGACCTATTTTCAAATCTTGTGTAGATATATCTTGCACCAAGCTATCGTATGCTTGACCATCAATTTGATCGAAATAGAGCTTCATAATTTCTATATCAAATAGATAATTCTCTAATTCTCTTCGCTGTAACATTCTATTCAAGGGAACGGCTCCTAAATGAGTGATGCGCTGCTCCTCAGTTAAGTCATCCCCATCCTTAAGAACAAAAAATTTACTTCTCTTAGCGTCTTTCCAAGCACCTTTAAAGCAAGGGCAAAATTTTTCGTCACTTCTCCTCCCCCACCCGATACAAAAAAAGCGTCCATAAACTCATCATTAAAAATTGAGTTATAGATAAGAGCATCAAATCCCTGCTCTTTATTGCCTTCTGATGGCTTAGCTCTTCCTTCGCAATAAATTAAGATCTTGAGCGCCACCAATCCACTTAGATCTTCAAGGGCAGTTTCAAAAAACCTACTCCAGGCCGCCCTATTCGAGCATTTATATTGCCAAACAGCTCTTGCCTAACCTGATCCCCAGTTTTTGATCCTTTATCAAAATCTTCAAGAAGTAGGCCATGAAGTCTGGTGTAGTTATCCTGAAGTCTTTGGTCGATATTTGCGCTGTGCCCTGGCTGGCCTATTAGGAGTATTCATTGGATCCACACTTTGCTGTATTGAATTTATACGCAATTGAGGTGTATGCTGACAAGTAGTCCTGACGTAAAAGCGTTTGGCAGAGAAGTTTGCGTTGTTATCCGTGTTAAAGATCTGAATCGCATTGTGCTTTTGATAGGAATCAACTGGATTTGACTCATACAATTCTTTTGAAAAAAACCATGAGCCAACGCCATTATTAACCCCAACATGATCTTGTAAATTTTGCTCAAAAGCATCGAATACTCAACTTTTTCCACATCCATTTGGGCCAACTCATGCCACCATTTTTTTAGGGTGTTCACCCAGCTCAATTGTCAAATCATCAAATCGTTTGAATTTTTTTAACCTGACTGTTTTTATTTTCATATAGGTCCAAATTTAACAATCTAATACCGCAATAAAGAGACAATCGATTCAACTAAACCCTACTGATATAAAACAGCCAGATTGCTCTTGCTGTCAACCCATTACTTCTTAGGTGTAGTTTGTTTCACTACAGTTTGCTTAAAAGTAGTAGATCGATTGTTCTTGGCGGTTTTAGCGCTTACGAATCTCCTATCTACAGCGCCTTTTATTCACCGTAGTTACAGTCTTCTTAGTAGCCATAATGGACTCCAAAAAAAGGGTTATTAACTACAGGACCTTTTTCGCCAAATCATTTTGATATAGACTACGCATACCTTGTTAGGTACGCTTAATTACGGGAAGTGGTGTGAGTTCGAGCTAATGCCGCTTTTTTCTTGCTCCTCCAAGCCGAAAAACACTATATCTAGTGAAATTCAAACTCGTTACCCCCGATTTTAGTGTTTTGCATGGACTTTTTCAGGTATTTCTGACAAAAATTTATAAGTATTTTTCTTAAACTAAGGGTCATTCTGGTGTAGAAAATATAGAGCCGTATTGGTCATTAATCCCGCAGTAAGCAGCCATTCACATACACACGCAAATAAGCGTCGCGTTACGTGACACTTGAGTACACAGAATGTCGGTTAAGCCGACAGAACAGAATCTAGATGTAGCATAATCCATGAAATTCTCCATAGTTAACAGACAGCGTTAAGAAGCCCAGCCAAAGCTAACAGGATTATGCCCTGCTTGTGGGACATTGATGACCGCAAGATGTGGAAGAGTTCGCGTTCATCATTGGGTCCATAAGAATCAAGGTCGTTGCGACCCATGGTGAGCAACAGAACCAGAATGGCATCGAAGCTAGAAAAATCAATTTCCCTCCGAATAGCAAGAATTTATACAACGTGGTGATACTGGCGAAAAGCATATTGCCGACATCAAAATAAAGGATGGCTGGGTAATTGAATTTCAACACTCCGTCATAGATTTTGATGAACGCCTATCGCGAGAGCGTTTTTACGAAAAGCTCATTTGGATAGTGGATGGCACCAAGCGTAAGATCGACATAGAACCATTTAAAAACGGATTTATTTACGGACAATCCCCTGACCCACTATCACCCAATAAATACCGCACATTGTTCCCTAAAGGAAATCTTCTCAAAACAAGTATTGAAGTTGCATTTGTTTCTACAAACAGTATTACACAGGGCGAACAAGTTGCTGCTTGATGGAGCTGGATGCTGCATAGAGGAATTAAGATTAACTTTGCACATAGGACATTTCAATGGAATAACAAGGGTAAAGGCGTTGCCGGTGTGCATTGCGTAATTATTGATTTTTCACTATTTAACTTAAAAAAATCAAAAATCTATAGTTATGACGATGTTGAAGATGAGGCAAGACAAGCTAATATTGTTAGTGAAATTAATCCATACCTGGTAGATGCGCCGTATGTTGTTATAGAAAGAAGAAGACAGCCCTTACGCAATGTTAAAAGCATTGCTTTTGGTAGCATGCCAAACGACGGCGGTTATTTACTGCTTGATGATCATGAAAAAAATAAATTACTAGAGCAATAGCCGCAAGCAAATCATCTTATTAGGCGATTTATTGGTGGAGAGGAATTGATTAATAATTTGGACAGGTGGTGTTTATAGCTATTAAATGTTACGTCTGATAGCATTAAAGCAGTCCCTGAAATTTATCAACGAGTATTAGATGTAAGAAAAGTTAAAAGTAACAGCACAAGACCAACTACGCAGGCACTTTCAGCTACGCCTGCCCTGTTTGGCGAAATTAGACAGCCAAATTCTGATTATTTAGCAATTCCAGAAGTTTCAAGCGAGCGAAGAGAGTATCTACCAATTGCATTTATTAGCGCAGATGTAATTGCAAGCAATAAAATTTATACATTAGCAAATGCAACTATGTATGATTTTGAAGTTTTAGCAAGTAAGTTGCATATGGCTTACAAGAACTGTTTGTGGCAGACTGAAAAGCCGCCATCAATATAGCGCAGGTATCGTTTATAACAATTTTATTTGGGCGGAAGTAAAAGACCCTGGCTTATTGTCTACTGTTGAAAAGACAGCCAAGGCAATATTAGACCCACGTGCTTTATACCCAGAGTCCACCCTAGCCAATTTGTATGATCCAGTAACAATGCCTATTGAACTTATGAAAGCACACGAAGCGAATAATAAGGCTGTAGATAAAGCTTATGGTTATACAGACACAGAGACAGATGATGCAAGTAGAGTGGCGTTTTTGTTTAAAAAATACGAAGAACTTACAAGCTTATTGCCAGCTAAAGCTATTAAGAAAAAGCGCGCTAAGAAAGCTGATGACACGCAAGCTAACTTGATTTAATTCTCACCAACCCTTAACCACCGGAGCCTACGGCACTTTTCTTAGTGTATTGATAGTTGTATTTGGCTGCATGGTGACAGGTGCAGTTGATGTACCTTGAGATTGGCCTTGCGGTGAAGAAAAGCTAGTTTGCCCATTGTCCGTTTGAAATGACTTCACATTCTGCCCTTGGGGGTTATACACATTAGTCACACCACTTGGGGATGTTTGGGCATAGCCCTGGTACTGACCTTGAGAGCCATAAAAGGCTTGAGCAAAGCTTAGTGCTGGAATTACTAGAAAAATCGCTAAAAACTGTTTCATGGATAACCTCTATATGTAGAGCAAGTTTAGTTATGGAACCCTTAACTGTCTAGACTGCATTTGGGGGTTATTTGACGTGCAAGCATCATGTTTTCGGACGCTTGCATAAAGAATTAGGCTAGCATCAACACATGCCCCCCTAGAAAACCAATAGTTCAAATTGGCCCTATAAAACTTCTCGAAGAGAAGTCTTCCTATCATTATATTGATCTAATAGTTAAGAAGTCTTCAAAATATCCACCGCTTAATACCAACCCGATTCATCTTCTTTTATACACATAACACATTGGAGTTTGTTGCCAAATGCACTTGTGATCAGATTGGTTCAATATGAACTAAATCTTACAAAGCATATCTTCGAAAATATTTGTCTTTTGATTCCACTGGACTCTAAAAATGTAAATCTTCGGGTTCTTTACCCCTCGGAAAACCCGCTTGAAAATCACGAACCATCAGAATTTCAAGATTCCATATATATCAATCTTGATCCAGGAGGCACTTCATATATTGGGAAGTGAGGCTTGAGCTAATTGCTGCTGTCCAAACTTCATCTTTTGCCTAGCCCGCTCAGCCTTAACAGCTTCTTGAGCATGCTTGACTTGTGCCTGCATAGCCTTAGTTGTTGCTCGAGAGTTGGTGGTTTATTGATAGCGACTCTTCCTTGATTTTCATCGCTAGCGCCCCATTTGCTTGGGAATACCAATAACTTTATTAGAGCCAAATGGAGCCACCAGGGTCTTTTGGCCCTCTAAGGTAGATTGAGCAAAGACGACTGTCGCTACAATCATGCCACTAGATCTAAATGTTGCACGAAATTGTTTCATGCAACATTTAGCACGCCCGGCAAGCGTCCTTTTAAAGGACGCTTGTAAACCCGGGCCAGATCAGACCATCAAGAGCGATCTGCGCCTAAGCCCCTATTTCACAGTGGGTGACTAAGTTTTAAGCTCTTCAATACGCAGAATTTGCGCTCCCCAACTACGAGCTATAACCTTAGCTTACTCTGCGTTGGCAGCATAAATGACAGTTGTCACTTGTATGTTATGGATTTTGATGGTTAATTGATATGGTTTCATGTAGATATTTAGATGCGCTGTCAAACACCCAAATATTTCCTAAATTTCCGGCTACAGAAATGCAGATTTAGGATGCCGATCACAAAATTACCGGCCAAATCCACTCCTCAATCCCGCGCTAGCTGATGCAATTTGTTGATCGAGCTCTCCTGCCTCTACTGCAGCTTTAATTGACTCAAGAGCTTTAATCAGATCTTCCCAGCTAGTTACTTCTACACTGAGTTTGCCTTTAGATAGCTCTAGTGTCCATCTGCCGTACTTCACAGATACGCAAACTCTACCCTCATCACTTGGAAACCACCAGGGCTTAATGCGTTTAAGCGCTTCCACTTGCTTACGCAAGCCAGTTTCGCGATCTTTCACAGTTTTGTATTTCATGACTACAAAGGGTTTGCCATCTAACTAACTTTTCGCTAACTGGATCTGCTCCCATAAGCGACTAACTTGAGGTGACTTAATTGGCTCATTTGATTCTCCTTGTTTGTTAATGGACTTATTAAGTTTGTTTTCGATCCGCTAATTAGGTCGACCTCTTTTTGATTTCCCCCACAAATCCCCTCATTTTGACCACGAGATATAGGGGTTTTTTGTCTTGGACTAAATGCTTGTACGAGTTGCTTGGTTACAAAGTGTGGTTGCTAGAAATAAACAGTAGTTGCGTAGGTGAGTTATTTGCTAAGGGGTTAAGGAGTTACTGAAGTGGCAAATGAGTAACTCTGACGTGCAACTCGTTGTTGCAGCACCTCTTTTGAGGGCTACAACAAAACTCCTAGCAACGATCTTTTGATCTCTACCCCTTAGTAACCAGCACAACAGGTAACTAGCAACTTCGCGAGAACTCAATCAACTTGAATAAGGAGAACGATATGAGAGAAAGAGCAGTGAGAGGTTTTATTAATGAAAAATTCAACACCAGATTTGGTAAAGGCTTATTTAGACGTGCTGTCTTTAATGGGTCAGTGGAATTACATAAGCCCAAGCAAAAATACTTAGTGGATTACTTTTCGTATCTAGATTGGGAAGTCCAAGCTAAGTCGGAAAAGCAAATGACTATTGTTAAGTCGCTTGAATCAACCAATGTTGCTCAAGAGGAGGATTTACTGTTTTCATGGCTCATTCACTATGATCCATTAACTAAGTCACAAGAACGGGTTAACGGCTATAGCGTGTATTCGCCTAATACGAGAGAGCTATTCATCAAAATAGATGGCGCACCTAATTCAACTCAAGATGAATGGACTTTAAATGTGCATCATTGCAAAGCTACGGGCGCTCATAAACCCGTATTTGTTGCTACCAATGCGGACTTAAACCTGCAGCACTAATTAGCAGCCCCTATAAAGCAATACCCATCAAAAACCGCTTATACGCAACGATCTTTGCACCTTACAGCAGCAAGTTGCTGAGTGCCATGTAAACCCCGCATACAAGTTGGATTTAAGGGGTGATCTGCAATCTGTTGTCTAAATCCCACGATTCTTCAAGGGAGACAAGGGTTTCAAGGCTAAATACTTGTTAGAAAAACTACCAAAGAAAAGCTTACTTTTCTTTAAGTCATTGATTTTAGGAAGGTCTTTTTTGCCTAAATTTTGGTCGACCTTTTTCGCAAAAGCAAATACACTGAAGCATGCTTTTTATTTAAATAAGGAACAACAAAATGGCTCAAGCAAAAACTTTTACTACTGCAGAACTTGATCGAGTACTGCGTTCTGTCTCCACCAAAAAATACGCCCAGCGCGATCGGGCGCTTATTCTTACTGGCTTTTGGTCGGGTATGCGGGTAGGAGAAATTGCGGCACTGAAAATGAGCGATGTTGTAAATGAAGATGTGTCAATTAAAAATGAAATTCGTTTAAGCGGGGCGCAAACTAAGGGTAGACACCCCAGAACAGCATTCATTCCCGCTAAACTACAAGCAGAATTGCAAAGCAATCTAACAACACGCTTTGCACGTTTACCCCGCTTACCCTTCTTTCATAGCGCCAATCGCCTGGGATTTTCGGCTAATAGCTTGTGTCAATGGTTCTTTTGGGTTGACCGCGCTGCCGGTATCTCCGGTGCTAGCAGCCATATTGGTATGCGAATACTAGCTAGCTAGCTAGCTTGGCCGGCCATCGTTCCATCGCCGTCACCATAAAGTATCTCGATGCCAACGATGATATGAAAAGAAATGCGGTAGAGCTTATCTAGTTTTCTTTGCTTTTTTTTGATTGCATCTTTTCTATTTCTTTATCCTCCCATTGCTACTGGATCATTGCAAGGAAATTTTCCCCGCGCGGCATTTTCTGCAATCTTTTGATACTTATCGAGCGCCCGATAGGTAATTTTTCCCATCAAGATCCGATCGCCTGCCTCAATAGCATCGCTTGACTGCCTTGGCGCTAAACAATTGAGAACTGGAGAGTAGCTATCACTCAGTGTTGCAGCTGCCCCTAAGCGCCAATGCTCCATTGCTGGAAAAGCAGCTTTAAACTTCAGCAAGCCAAAACCCTTCATAAGCGCATTGAAATTAAAGCGTTGTCCTTGTAGGGTAAGTTTTGGTTTGATTTTCCTTAGCGCACTTTCTTTTACATCCTGATTGGCTTCGATCAAGGCTTTGACTTGAGAGAGGCTTAATTTGACTGATTGATTTAAAGGAATGGATAGCGCCAACGCTTTACCGAAATTGAGATGTTCATGTGCTTCACTCAAGAACTGTGAAAATCCCATCTCATCTTTTTTTCTGAGGTTTATTACTCCCATCAATCAATGCAAGCGCCTGTACCGTAGGCGCCTCATAAGGAACGCCAAACACAACATAACCATTACGCTGCCACCAATAACGAAATACGGTGTTGTGCACATCACCCAATAGATCATAGGTAGCCAGCACTCTGGCAAAGTCCGCTGGTATGAACTTTTTCTCCTGAGCACTTAATCCATGAGCTCTCGATTTTTTAGCTAAAGCGTAGGAAGGACTAAAGCGCAAATATTGAAACCACAAGAAATGGGCGTAATGCTCTTGTATATGCCACCCCGGATGAACGATATCGGCCGTGTTAATTCCCCACAAGATTGATCTATTTCCATAATGTCTACAAATAAGATTGTAGATCTATGTTGTAAACAATTACTTGTAGATATCTCTCTATTCTCGGTTTTGTCGATACGGCACTTACCCAGGCACTTTCGCCACCACCGCCAAGTTGACATACTTAAAGGAGAAGTACCGTGACTACAATCGAACAAAATCTATCACCTGAGGTATTGGAAAAAGTCAAAACCTCTTTATTGGTGACTGACAAGGTCAATATTGTCCCTGCTAGGTCAGCAAGTTCCTCAGAATCTATAGATGAGGAAATCAATGTTGACTCATTTTTTGGCACGACAACCGAAGAATAGGCTCAAGAGTTTAGATCTGAAAATGTCTATAAAAAAGATCAAGAGGTTATGCTTGCGCTCAAAGAATGTGATGCCTTAACTGATCAAGCGGCAAAATTCCAGGAAGAATTCATTATTCGTGGAAATCAAGCGCTTTATAAGCTACTTTCAGACATCTATTCTTTTGCTCTGAAAGTACGTTTATCTGAGTATCACCATCACATTATTGTCGTTATGAAATCTGCCTTAAAGGATCGCGACATTAAAGTGCAAGAAAATACCTCGGAAACGATGATTATCGTCAAATACATTGTTGGCGATGATCGTAAGCGAGCTGATGTTGTCTTTTTTATGGCACGTTACGACCACGCCAAGGGAGTCTACAGAATCTTGCATGTGCATAATTTTGGCCAAAAGTTTAAAAACCAAATGATTCACTCTATGGCTAAGGGTGTCAAAGCCAATCTAGAAACCCTAGAGGTGAACTTGCGCAACTACTGTCAGAAGCGGATTGATGCTCAAAAGGTTCCTGAAGTAATTGCCAATATTTGGCGTAAAGGTCGCTTGCAATTGCCTGCCAAGCAAGTAGTCACTCCTACAGACATCGTCTAAAGCTAGTAAAAAAGTACAGCCACTAATAGTGGCTGTACATACCAACTAATTTAAAAAATGAGGAATATCAAATGAAAACTTTAACCGCTTATAGAGTTTCCGCATCACTGATTAAGGAAAAAATTTTCTCCAAACTCTTTTATATTGATGAATCGAATTATCTTGATGCTGATGAAGTTGAAGATGCTGTTATAGAAATGGCTACTGAATCCTGGTTCGAACATGAAAGCCACTTGAAGCTTGAGTGCTGCCACTCTATAGATAGTGTTGATTTTTATGAAGTGGTCAAAGCGTAATCAAGCCAACTTTGGCGCCGCCATCATTGGCGTTAGTTTGGAGTAATGTCGTTCAATCATGAGTGTAGAAGCACCCATTTGCCTAGCTAAGATGTGTATGTCAACACCTTCAGCTAGTGCAAATGTAGCATATGTATGACGTAGGCTATAAAAACTACGATTACGCCCTGCTACATCTTTGAGTAAATTGCAGTCTCCTAACAAACGTTCAAAAGTGCCATTCAAACTATCAGGTTGCGTGCCGTCTTCCATGACAAAGGTTGTGCGGTTGTAGCCAGCATCCATTAATTGAGTCAAATCCTCAAATGGCAGCCCTTGAAAAACGATTAATCGATTCAGAGTTTCAATCACTGCGTGTTTGGCTATTAGGTATCTGGGTCCTGTTTTTCCCGATACCCAGATCTTTAGATACTTTTGAGGTCCAATGTAATGCCACTGCAAATGCTTCCAGCGCAGTGGCATGGTCTCGGTTCCCGTTCTTACCCCAACAACAAGTAAGAACTCTACATGAGATCGACACAACTGACAAATAAACATCGTTCTACCTCTATGCCCCATCTGTTCCCAAGGCTGGGCAATCTCTGTTTCGCTAAAGGCAGGGTGGGCCTCTCCTGGAGCGCCTTGGATATCTAATAATGGAATAGACAAGTCCTTGGGAATCAATGCTTGATTACGAGCCCGCTCAACAATCCGGTTATAGGCAGCACTATGGGTTCGCTTGGCACTAGTCATGGGATGTCTACCAATTTGACTATCTCACCAGGACTCGAACTCTTGCACTAGCTGGGGTGTAATTTGGGTGATTTGATACTGTCCAAAGAATGGAATGCAATACTACTTATTAATCACAAAAGAATAGTCACGATATACGCTCTTTCCTTTACCTTCTCTAGCGGCAGTGGTTAAGGATTCGAGCTCTTCCAAAGCTAATTGTTTAAAAGTCTTAGATTTCAGGCTTCATTCTTGAGCAATCTTTGCCATAGACCATTCATAGATTGCTACGGCAAACTGCGTGGCCAACCCCAGATCCGCGTGAAAAGTACTCGCGGAATGCCATTGGCCGTTGGGCAACTTAAAGCGGCATTGCCATTGACCACTATCAGGTCTTTTGAACAAGGCCACTAAATCACCTTGAAGGCGGATTACATCTGCAGTTTGGCATGCGCTAAGGTTAGAGAAAAGCTGGTTAAGATTTTGCATTCAAGCGTCCTTTTAAAGGACGCTTGTAGCTTAACTTCAGATTGAGGATTGGGCGACCACTGATTTGACGTGTAAACCAACAAAACAAAACCACCTGAAGGTGGTTTTAGTGTTTCTTGGTGACTCGGGGCGAAATCGACCAGGGCCTAGGATGCATGACTCTAGCTCAATACAAGTTAATTACTCAGTCTTTGCCTTGCGGCCATCAACACCAATTGAACCAGCACCTGATGAAGCCAATACTGTAAAGATTGCCAAACCAAAATAACAACAGCAGGCAATCCAAGCGATGCGAAATACCCTGTTGTGCCCTCAACGCCCATGAACTTATTGAGTCCTGCTGGTAGAAACAATGCCGCAATAGCAATACAGCCTAGCAGGTTTTCATGTTTTTTCCTTTAGTAATTTATATAGAACTTTTAGAGCTTGTTATGACTGCCGTCGCAAAACGCACCTTTGGCGCTATGGTTACAGTCGCACAAATAGACGGTCTCGGTCTTTTCAGCAGTAAACGCAACTGGAATAAATTCAGTGGTCTTATGGCTACCATCACAAAATGGCTGATTCTTGCTTAGACCGCAAGAGCACCAGTAGTAAGCCTGACCCGCAGTGACTTCTGCTGCGTATGGGGCTTTTTGAGCGACATGTGGATTCATTGTGTTTCCTTTAGCTAATAAACATGGATTTAAGGGTTTGAAGAGATTCTTCAATCTCTTTCATTTGTTTTTTTGATAGCTTGTCAAATGCCAACTCAAGGTGCTTCATATGTTCTGGAAAAGCTTTTTTAAAAATCTTTTGCCCCTTAGCAGTTAGCGTGAGCAAATGACTACGGGCATCATCGGGATTTTCTTGAGTAGCAATCAAGCCTTTTTGAACCATTCGCTCAACTACACCAGTAAGAGAGCTCTTAGAAATCAACGTCTTTTCTCCCAACTGCTTAAAGCTCATTGGCGGCTGATTGGCCAGCGTAGCAATCACATCGAACTGGACTGGCAAGAGGCCTAGCCCTCGAATATGTGTAGATGAGTAGCCATCAAATGCTTGATAAGCGCTGGCGAGTTCTTTAATAATAGGTAGAAAGTTCATATACGTACTAATATAGTTCATATATTGACTAATATCAAACCTCTAAGAACTTTAGTGGATTTGTTGTATTAAACGATATTGCCGCTCAAATAAAAAACCACCCGAAGGTGGCTATGGTGTGTTTGATGATGCAGCACTAAAGCCACTAGAACCAGAGATGCGTGATCTGAGCTGATTGCTTAAGTATCTTCACAAGATCCAAGAAAAGAATACTTATGATTCAATTTAATCCTCAAGCTCTAGCTCGAGGATTAAAGCAGACTCTGCATCTGCTAACTCGGCATACTCCATGGCTGCCATTTGATCTTCAAATGAGAGTTGTGCAAAACGATCGGCTTGCTGCAAAGTTTTTTCTCGGTAGTTATCTACAGCCAATAATTGATTCCAAGCCGCCTTTTGGTAATACTTGGCAGACATTCTTCGCCATTCAATAATCTTGTTGCTGGGATTGTGATCTAGCATTTTTATCTCCTGCAATTTATCTTTGAGATTGATTGTGATGCTCGACCGTTCTTGTGACATCTTGATGAATACCAAATCTGGTTGTCATATTTGAAGCTGTTTCATCAAGCCCAAATATGACAATTTCACCTTTTGAAAATTTCTAGAAAATATTTCTATTGGCGATAAATTTGTCACTTTTATTCATAAAGAATGAAATCTACTTATGGGAGATGAAGGGCAATTCTGCTCCATTATGTCCCTCTAAGTTTGCTCTAACAGCCCATAGGTAATCTCCATTCTTTAGGGAGAGCGTTAATGACTACCTTTACTACCGAAGATCGTGAGATGGCTGAAAAAGAACCTATTCCTTTTTTGGCTACTACTATTTGGATGAACCTTGATCGCAGGATACTAGTTCACCTGTGCATCCAGTTTCTCAGACTTACCATTGCCGCCATAAAGGCACTAGTATTTAATCTCTTCTGAGAGCATCTCTAATTCATCCATCTTTTTAGAGACTTGAAATTCTTTAACTCAAGAGCTCTAATCTCTCTTAATCTCTCAATTGTTTCGTTTAATGTGCCCATAAACAGATCCTTCCTCATTGAAATGGCTGGACTTTTCATTCTAACTTGTTAAGTTTTATAGGCATCGAGAGTATCTTCTTTATTTTGGTGCAATTTATACTCCAAGGAGTCTTACCACTCCTAATACTGCATTTTTAACCTGTTTTAAGGGGTTTTTATAACTAAAGATTATGTTGCTTTCATGCAACATACTTAAAAAAGTGGTAACCTGATTAAGTATTAACCCTAATACATTTAGATAAGGAGCCTTAAATGACATAATTATTGAGCCTCTTTAATCACGTTTTCGGTAACCAATCCAAAAGCAGCGATTTAGAGCACTTCATCAAAACCAATGGTTATATTAGCCAGCTCACACTAAGTCTAAAAGTCTTAAGAGAAGCATGAATTGAAGCCAGATCTGAGCAGGCTAAGTATTACAAACAGCATTGTCACATTGAGTAACACCATGCTGACTACTGAGTTCCTATTGCGAGATCAGTATGCGAAATATGGATCTTGGTTAAAAACCCAAGATCCACAAACTTTACACAACCACTTCGGTTACTCAATGAGCAAAAGAGCAATTGATGCCTTGGTAAAAACATTTATTCAAAATCTGAGAAACAATCATTTCTTGGTCGCTAAGATTGATGGCAAGTGGGCGGGAACTATGCATATTGCTTCGCGCGGCACTGAAGTGGAGTTTGGTGTAATCGTGAGCCCCAAATATCGCAAACAAGGCACTGCCATCACGATGATGGATGAAGCAATAACTTGGGCTCGTAATCGTCATTACAAAGATTTATTCATACATTGTATTAGCTGGTGGAATCGTCCCATCCAACGACGCTACGAAAAACATGGTTTAGTGCCGCGCAATATGATGAGCGACTCAGAGGCAAATCTTCAGCTTGATCCCCCAAATTGGGGCACCCTCTTTAAAGAACAGATGGCAATCGCTAAGCACAACTGGCTCCTCATGCTCCCTTGTGCAAAGCCGCACTGTTTAATCGGAAGATAGAATATGGACTACTCAAATGCCCCATTAACGATGACGGTTTTAATGACGCCTGATAAGGCTAACTTTACCGGCAATGTGCATGGCGGCGACTTACTTAAGCTACTTGATCAAGTGGCATACACTTGTTCCAGTCGCTATGCAGGTAAGCAAGTAGTCACCCTTAGCGTAAATCAGGTTACTTTTAGACAGTCCATTCATGTAGGTGAATTACTCACTTGTTATGCTTCGATCAATTACACGGCCAATACTTCTATGGAAATTGGCATAAAAGTTATTGCAGAAAACATTCAATCGCAGATTAAGCGCCATGTAAATAGTTGCTTTTTTACGATGGTAGCAATTGGTCAAGATGGTAAGCCATCCTGCGTACCCACACTTACCCCAAGAACACCTGAGGAGTTACGTCGTCACAGAGGGGTCTAATTATGCAGAAAAATGCGTCGTCGGTATGAGGATGTGGCATTGAGTATCAGAAACTCTAAAGCAATAAATGTCACTGAAAGCAAGTCGCCTTCAACATCAAATCTAGCTTTGATCAAAAATTCGCATCAATATTGATATAATCCATTGGTCACTAGGGAGTAGCCTCACTTCTTTTTAGAAGCCGGCTTACATCAACATACTTGAGCCTTCGGCTTATGGTGTAAGCGGTTTCATACTTGACAAGACTTTTGACTACAAACACTTACTTAGGCTGTGGGTGCTTTGTAGTCATTTGTTTATATCACAGCCTAGAGGACTATCAAATGGATTCATTATTAATTTCCACTGGCGTTGTGGCTCTTGCTGAAATGGGTGACAAAACCCAACTGCTGGCATTCTTCCTTGCGGCGCGCTTTAAAAAACCTATTTCCATCATTTTAGGCATTCTTGCTGCAACCATCATCAATCATGGCTTGGCTAGTGCTCTGGGTGCGTGGATTACCTCCATGGTCAATCCTGAGGTATTACGTTGGATTCTAGGTGTGTCATTTATTGGCATGGCGATTTGGGCATTAATACCCGACAAGATTGAAGAAGAAGAGACTCAAGTAGCTAAACACCTTGGCGTATTTGGCGCTACGTTTATTACTTTTTTCTTCGCTGAAATGGGAGATAAGACTCAATTGGCTACCATCGCCCTGGCGGCTCACTACGCAGCCCCATTGGCGGTGGTTATGGGAACTACATTAGGCATGTTGATTGCTGATGTGCCAGCGGTATTTGTTGGCAATCAGTTTGCCGCAAAAATTCCGATGAAGCTCATTCACTCCATTGCCGCAGCAATTTTTGCGATTATGGGTGTGCTGACATTACTTGAAGTAGATAAGTTGTTTTAAGGAGACGTTATGACTTGGATCATTACCAAATATCTTCTTACCGCAGGTATGGTGGTCTTTATCTCTGAAGTTGCCAAGCGAAGCGATAAGTTGGGTGGCTTTATTGCGGCATTACCGCTAATAACTTTATTTACGCTTACTTGGCTTTATATTGAAAATCAACCAGAAGAGAAAATAGCTAATCACGCTTATTACACCTTCTGGTATGTGATCCCAACCCTACCAATGTTTTTACGATTCCCTTGCTTATTGCCAAGGCTAGGATTTTGGATGACGCTGGGGGCAAGTATTGTTGTAACAGTTTTTTGCTTTGATTTATTTACCCTAATGATGAAAAACTTTGGAGTTGAACTACTGTAGACTGAATAGCTGCAAATAAAAACCCACCCGAGGGTGGTTTTTTATTTATTTAATAGCTTTAGCCACTGACAATATTGCTTAAGTAGTTTTCATGGCTTTTTCTAGATAAGCGGATAAATGCTCATAATACTTTAATGCCTTAGCCGTTGGCGCAACAAACTTCTTGCGGCCATCTACCTTATCTTCATTCAACTTGATGTAACCCATTACGACCAAATTCTTAATACGGCCATGAAGCGTTGCCTGTGAGCCACACTCACTCAGCGAAATTAAATCGCCAACCAATAACTCCTTGCCTTGAGTCGCGGCTAAGATAACTTGATTAAGGAGTTGCTCTTCTATTGAATCTAACTTCTTACCTGGATTCATGCGATCTAAGGCATCTAGGCAGATTAAGAAGCGGATATAGGCTGTAGGTTTGATTTTAAGCTTTCATATGAAAATATTACCCCTTCTTGGAAGGGGTAAACACCAGTATGCTGGGCATGTTTAAAATCAATAATTATTCCATGCCGTATTGACAGGCCTCGAGCCAATTTCTCTTTGAAATCCTTCTCAGCACCGCCCTATATATATGGCGTTCTTTTACTTCAACCAATTTATTACCACCCCGCTTGAACAAGCCAAGGGTGTTAATTGGATTTTTCTGCCCGCAGGATTGAGAATCTTTCTAACCCTTATATTCGATTACTCAGCCGTCCTAGGCCTAGTAATAGCCTCTGTATTGATCAACACAATTGGTTTTTTTGAATACGATCATATTTCTATTATTGGAATTGTGAGCATTTCTGGGTTAGCTCCTCTTCTAGGCCGGCATTTTGTGATTCACAATTTAAAAGTTCAATCTGACTTAGGTAATATTGCTATGAAGCAATTCTTGACTGTTATTGTTGCTTACTCATTTCTAAGCTCAGGATTGCACCACTTATGGTTTGCGGCTAGAGACCTAGAATCGGGCAGCTGGAATCACTTTGTTGCCATATTCTTTGGCGATGTTGTTGGATCAATACTATTTGCGGCGGTAATTAAATACGGAATTGATCTTTTAAAAGGCAAGTTAGGCAGGGATAACTTAATTAAGTAAGGCCTTTTTGATTAATACATTATTTAAGATTTAGAGAGAATGCCAATAGCTGCAAGGAGCAATACAAGCCTTGTCGGTTAACCCGACAAACAAAGTGTCACTTAGCCGGACACTCCAAACTAAAGCTATCGAGACTGCAGAAATTACGATAGCCCACTTCCTGCGCCCGACCCACCAACATCAAGAAACCCTCATTAGTAATAGTGGGAGGTTTGACTTTTCAGGTTGGTAAAATGTGGTGACTGTTCGGTCACAATGGGAATCTTGTCGAACGCTTCGGGTGCGCGGATGGGAAGGCGCTGGGTTGAGACTGATTGGCCGCGAGCGTCTCTTAAAAGGACGCTTAGGGCGATTTGTCGGGTTACCCGACAAGAAGACGGTTCAAACACCCCCCACCATATCTAGTGAGGGTTTTTGCATACAACGATTCAAATACTACAAGAACCAACACATTGGTACAGTCACAAATGACGGGAATAAAACCATTAATAAAAGGATGATCAACTCTGCTATCAAGAAAGGCATAACCCCTTTCATTAAATCGGACCTTGAAGTTTTTGTTACGCCAGCTACAACATTCAAAACAGTACCTACAGGAGGCGTAATTAATCCAATACTGTTATTAATAATAAATAGCACGCCAAAGTAGATTGAATCAATGCCTGCCTGCTTCACAACCGGAACCAAAACCGGGGTCAGTATCAGAATTGTTGAAATCATCTCCATTGCTGTGCCCACAATCTTGCAAACATCAGCAATATTTGATGATTCATAAATGGTTCACGTAAACCAACAACCTTCGAAGGCAAATCAGCCACAGCAATTAACCAAGCGGAGACCATTGCCGCGGCAACCAAAAACATTACAATCGCTGTCGTTTGAGCCACCCTAGAAAACGACTCTAATAACTCACTAAACCTTAACTCGCAATAAATAACAGCGGCTACAAATATGGCGTATATCGCAGTAACTACGGAGGCCGCTGTTGGTGTAAAAACTCCAAGTGTGAAGCCAAAAATAATGATCAATGGGAGCATCAAAGCCCAAAATCCATCGATCAATGATCTTGCTACTTCACCAAACGGAATCTTAGGCGGATGTTGAATATTCTCTTTCCGAACAAGCCACCACCAAGTAAGTCACAATAAAAGACCCGCCAGCAACCCAAGGAAAATTCCAGCCAAGAATAACTTAGTGCTAGCAAGGTTTATTAAAGCAAATCCTACTATTTCTATAAGATTAACGTCTGGACCTGAAGCAATTGATTTAACACGCAATCGAAAAATTGATATCGCTATTTCACACCAAGCTACTTTAGGAAGCGCAGGCGTAATCCACACACCACTTGGTCACGAAGATATTCTGCCCATGTGCTCACCTAAAATTCTCAATGCGAAGAATTCGGCAAGGTTATAAATTTCCCAACTGACATTAATTGACTCCTCTATCAATCAAATGACATGGAATAAATGGTTTGAAATTAACAAGCTAGTACAAAGTAGTCAGCCTAGACTATCATTTGATAGAGCTGCCTTATCCATTTCAGCGGCTGTAGATGGCCTTGGGGTGGTACTTGAGAGTAGTTGCTTAGCTGAACCCGAGCTATTAAAGGGTGAGCTGGTTAAAATTGGAGCCAATCAATTTAAAAGAATTAAGGAAGAAACACGCTTTCACTCCTATCGGAGTGGTGAAAAATCAAATAAAAAAATTAAATTATTTGGGGAGTGGTTACTGAATGAGATGCGATCCAACTCTAAAACTACTTAATCAAGGGCGCTGGACTGAATTTGGCTCTCTAACAATTTAACCATCGCGCAAACAGATAACTTACATAGCATCTCTATTCCATAACGCTTACCGAGCGCAACGATATATCCGTTCCAATAGTTTATTTCCGTCTCTCTGCCCTTACCCAGATCTTGTGCTGTAGAGGAAATTTGAGTAGCCATAGTCTTAGCAATTGACTCATTGGCTTCTCTTGCCTCGCACTCACTAATACCCACACCTTCCTTATGAGCAATTAAAAGAAATTCTTTAGTAATTTGATCAATTAAATTCCTAACCTCCAGAAATGCGACCATGTCGCCATTGGAAATGCCTCCAATTGCTGAAATTCCATTATAAGAACAGTTAACCAGAAACTTAAGCCACATCTGCTTTTTGATATCTTGAGCGATAGCGCAAGGAATCCCGGCTTCAGTAAATAATTGCCTAATCGTAGCGAAGATCTTTAAATCTTGATCTGTCATGGCATCAATAGATGCCGAGCACGAGTTTACCCCTTCCGTGATGCTTCACGGTTCGATATCCATTCATTCCAGCAGCAACATATACAACTGCTGGATAAAAAGTTTTTGCCATCGGTACGATGGATACGCCATTTTGCAAACTTAAAATCACAGTATCGAATGGCAAAATTGAAGCGATCGATCGAATAACTGGCTCTGTGTCTGGTGACTTAACACTTAACAAAACTAAGTTAGCATCAGCTATTAATGAGATGTCGCTACTCGCTTTTAAATGCACTACATCTTAAAAACGCTGGCAATCAAGTTCAAGCCTAAATTCATTAATCGCCTGAGCTCTATCGGGACGAACGATAAGCGTGACATCACAAGACCCGCACGAGCCAAGATACCTACAAAGAAGCACACTACGGCACCTGCACCCAATACATAGATTTTTTTAAGTGATTTCATCTCAAGCTGGCGGTCACAATACTTCATTTGATCACAAACAATAAAAAGTTAAGCGCTTGATCAAGTGGATATCCACAGAAAAACAGCTTAAGTGGGCAAAGAGCGGACCAAATGCTTTAAAAAAACAAGGCGTTCACTAATTATTGATTTGTTTGATTATTTAATTCACTTTAATTCCTTGGACTGATAACAGATATCGGTTCAGAATCTCTCCATCGCCATTAATAAACGAAAGAATCGAGAAATGAAGAACCATTTCAACGTATCTGAGAGCTTGTACTTTCTCAATCATGAGTTTGCAAAAGACTTGACAAAATTCTTCAGCAATATCATCAATGGAGGCAAGCCATGATCATCGATGCCTTGAGAAAAACAGAACCTACTCGATTGATTATCGGCGACGCCATTGATGTTGCTGGAATCGCCATTTGCACCACCCAATACTTACACAGTCATCATATTTTTTAATTCGAGGAGTAATACCATGAACACACTTGAAAAAGTAATGTAAACAGCCCATACTCACACCACTGGCGGTAGGAATGGGTGGCACCAGTATAGCAACCAATCCTGAACAACTCTTTGCCGCTGGATATTCAGCTTGCTTTATGGGAGCACTCAAGCATGTTGCTGGACTAAAAAAGGTTAAGGTGCCTGATGATGCTTCTATCGCTGCTGGTGTTGACATTGGTCCAATTCCACAAGGATTTGGTATCGCTGTCAAATCGGCCATAGCCTTACCCGACTTAGAAAAATCAGTTGCTAAGGATTTAGTGGATACAGCTCATCAGGTTTGTCCTTATTCCAACGCAACTCGTGGAAACATTGAAGTTGATCTCTCACTGGTTTAATCAACTCAGTAAAAGAAGTGCCCTACATAAAATAGGGCACTTGTTGATAGCTTAGGATATTTGACCGAGCAAGATTGCCAATCTAGTAATGTTTGTAATAAATGCTGGTCGAATACATCTGTTGGCAAAATTCAATTGATACAGTAAATTGATGTTTCATCGGCTAAATGATACTCACACACCCTAAAAAAATCGTTTTTAGGCAATGTTTGCAGATTATTAACTATAGGGCTAATATATTATTACGGTTTTGCGATATTCCTCATAGTATGAGAAAACATCTATGATCAAACAATTCATAGAAGCCTCAGCAATAGCACTTGTGCTGTATTGGCTCATCACTTAGACTCTTAGAGTTTGGTCTAACACCACCATTAGCAGCAGAGTCTTGGCTGGAATCGCCCTAGAAATTGTTACTGTCATTAGCATGAATAGTCCGGCATCCCTCTTTCAAGGGATTATTTTTGACATTCGCTTAATTGTCATCAATGCAGCAACTTTGTTTTGTGGCCCCATCACTGGGGTAACGACTGCAATCATTGCCGCCGCGTTTCGGCTCTATGTGGGAGGCATCGGTGGTGATGTCAATCCTATACGCTTTTACCATTGGAGCGGCATTTCACTATGCCATTAAACAAAAATGGATTCCAGCCAAAGGAATTTCATTCTTTTTAATGGGGTTTCTTGCACACTCCACACTTCTTGTTCTTGTTTATCTCACCTTAACAACCACTGCCTTTCAAAACATACAGTTTTTGGCGGTTGAACGCCTCCTTCTTCCTGTCTCGCCAACCTTCTGCTCTGCCTACTCATGCAACACCAACAAAAGCAGATTACGGCTGCAGAAGAAACCAAAAGAGCCTTGGCATGCTTAAATACTATTTCTGAAGCGATACCAGACTTATTGTTAGTGCTCGATGAAAATGGAAAATACTTAGAGATATTTTCTGCCAATGAAAATTTGCTTGCTCTACCAAAAGACCAGGTCATTGATAAAACTCTGCATGAAGTGCTGCCCAAAGAGCAAGCAGACTTTTTCTTAGTATGGGTTCGCTCTGTAATAAAGGATGGAGATACAAAACCGATTGAATACCCAATGGTGACGTCAAATGGCACCTTGCAATTTGAAGCGCGAGGTAGGCACCTTTGGACTCCAGAAAATGGGTAAAAATCATTAGTTTTACTGACCAGAGACATTTCAGACCGTAAAAATCTTGAAACTCAGGTACACAACCTTGCCTATTTTGACCCCCCTGACTAACCTACCAAATAGAAGGTATCTTATAGAGCATTTAGAGGATTTAGAAAAACTCAATGTAGAAGGCAAAAATGTGGGCGCTCTTCTTCATATAGATCTTGATGACTTTAGATATATCCATGAAGTTCATGGTCACTCAACCGGAGATCTGATTCTTTAAAAGTTTGTCTTTAGGCTTCAAGAAGTCCTGCATGCTAAGCATTATCTTGCACGCATTGTAAGGGATGCCTTTGCCATTCTGATAGAAGATGTGAACAAGGATCCTGCTGACGCTAAACAGCTAACAAAAGATTTTGCCAGTCATGTATTAAGGCGCATTCAAGAGCCTTTTACGGTGTCGAACAATACAATTGCCCTCTCGACAAGTATTGGCATTGTGATGCTCGGAAGCAAATATTCCCTTCATGAATTAATGGTTTAGGCTGAGCTTGCCCTTTATGCAGCAAAAGATGATGGCAAAGATACTTCAAGATTTTTTGATCCCATCTTGCAAGAATCAGTCTCACAAAGAATCAAAATTGAAGAAGAGATTCGAGTTGCCCCAATAACCAACCAATTTCAAATTTACTATCAGCCCCAAGTCAATGCAAGAGGAGAGCTAATTGGAGTTGAGGCTCTGATACGCTGGAATCATCTCGAGATGAGGTCTTTTATTGCCAGTAGATTTTATCCCTATAGCCGAGCATGCTGGGCTTATTTCAGAGATTGATCGTTGGGTCTTCAAACAAGCATGTAAAGATGTTAATGAATTAGTCTCCAAATCTAATAATCCAGCCTTATTAGTGTCAAGTAATATTGGCGGCTCTCTTTTGGGACAAGCCGATCTGTTTGAGCAATTGTCAAATATGGCAGCCGAGGCATCGGTTGATCCTCATAGAATACAAATTGAAGTTACTGAAACCAGCTTAGTGAACAATTTAGAAAAATCAAAAACTCAGATGTTAAAGCTGAAAAATATTGGTTTTAAATTTTCTCTAGATGATTTCGGTACGGGTTACTCATCATTCAATTATCTTCGCTAGTTCCCGATTGATGAGGTAAAAATTGATCAATCCTTCGCACATGATTTACCAGATGATTTTGAGAGTCTTGCCATCAGTCAGTTGTCGCACTTGCACCAACCTTTGGCGTTACTGTGATAGCGGAGGGAGTTGAAAGTATCGAACAAGAAAAAGCCCTCATGGAAAATGACTGCAATCACTTTCAAGGCTTCTTATATTCTAAGCCCAAACCATTAAACATGTTATTCTCAAATTAATTACAAATTTTATCATTTAAGGCCTAAGGGCCAATATGGCGAAACCACGCTAATGTGTCTTGCATAGCAGTTCCAAATGCTCTATAACAACAGTCTTCTTCTCGCTTTATGGTTAAGTCTATGCACATAGACCACCATTTTATTTGTTCTATACAAATTTAATAGAAATGTTCCCGGTTTACGGGATTGGGTTTTTGCGTTTCTACTGGACTGCTGTAATCTCTCCATTTTCCACATACAGCCCCCTTTTTTCCAAAAGTAGTATTGGTTCTGATGAACAATCAGCATTGATGTGCGTAGGATTTTTAACGATACGCGCTTGTTATCTTCATGTCGGTGAGGTTTTTAAGCATAGCAAGATGGTTCTGACCGTTATCGTAATTGACCTCTTACTAGCAACTTACCTGACAGTCGTTGAGCCAAATCAGCCCCTTAGATTCTTTATCGCTAGCCTGGTATCCGGAATTTTTTTATCGCAGGCATGAAACTTACGAAAGGTGGGTTAGAAGTCTTTCCAATTCAATTTCTTTTTGGCTTCTCTCTTCTGTTGCATGGTTTATTTAATACCCTTCGCTCAAGACTATTCCAGCAGACCCGTTGCAGATGGTCTGATCAAAATTAATCAACCTTAGCCCTATACTGATGCCATCCTTTACGAACAGCTAGTAATTTCCATTTTGTTCGCCCTAGGAATAGTCATGATTCTGAACGAATCAACAGCCAAACAACTACGTGTCTATGCTAAATTCGACAGCCTGACTAATTGATTTAATAGAAGAGTTTTTTAGGGTTATTAAAAAAGAATAAAAATGCCTTCATCTCTACTGAAGATGAGATATTGACTATTTCAAATCAATCAATGATCAATACGGTCACCATATTGGTGATCAAGTTTTGGCTAATTTTGCATCTTTAGCAAAAAAAATTTTCGCGAAGAGGATAGCGTCTTCAGAATCGGTGGTAAAGAATTTACCATTCTTCTACCAAATACAAGCGAGCACTCCGCGCTGCAATTTGCAGAACGTTTACGCTCTCTAGTTGAGGCAAGCGCCTGTAATATAGATCACAGGACAATTAAATATACGATTAGTATTGGGGTCATTACCTGTGACCAAGAAATGACAGTTGATGAGGCATTAAATCCATCTGATTTAGCGATGTATCAAGCCAAGAACAATGGTAGAAATCAAGTCAAATACTTCAATATTCAGTAAGCAGGTTTCTGCTCATCATCGTAATTCATTTCATTAACTGCCAAGTCAAAATGCTTCTAAACATATAGCTTTGAAGCATCTAGATAAGGGCAGTCTCAAGAAGTTTTTTATGACCCAGCATTTAAGTTGTCAAAAAAAATTCCATCCCAGATAGGTTGCTGGTCAGCTTACTAGGAGCCCTATTGCAATAATGCCTAACCTACTGCAAAAGTCTATTTCTTATTAGTTTGGTCCCTAGATTTATTTGTGAATTTCGCCCAAGATTACGAAATAACTGGGCCATATCTATTATGGCTCCCTTATACAATACCTTCTTGATCTGATAAACCAAGCGTCATTTAACCAGACACTCCAATTAAACGCTGCAAATGCCATACGACCTCCACCTCCATCCAATCAAGCCAAGAAGACCAGCCGCTGATATCGCACCACTTTCCCCGCAGGTTTAAGCTAATGTCATAACAACTGTTCAAATACAATTTCACATCATTTAATCCGTTGGTCGCGAGTGCAAAAACGTAGTTTTGACGAAGTCAATCTCGCCCGACCCACCAGCTATACAAAGGGATCACAGCAATGCAGTCCTTTTTCTTTTTCATCTCCAAGACTTTACAGCGACTGAAGCAAGAATTCTCGTTCGACCTAAATAATATGGGTTGCCCTTTACCAAGATAGGACTAATATTAATTAAATTAAATAATTAAGCACCATAATTAGTCAAATCAATAAGGGCTTTACCGGACATAAACCATCCCACCTTCAAAAACGCTTGCACTTCTATTTTGAGAAGCCTATTCTGGAACATATAGTTCTAATTATTAAATACATATGTGAAAAGCCTTGAATGCACTCATCATTACTACGACGATGATCTCTCTCGGCTCTTCTGCACAGACAGAAAACTCACCTACCGAGTTGCTAGATAGACCTGCAATTTTTAATTCAAAACCCTATGCAGAAATTGGTTTAAGCTATGAACGGCTAACAAACGGATATGTCCCATGGCAAAGTCAGTATTTTGATCTAATGCTACCGCTAAAACAAAATGGATTTGTTTATCTGCAAATACTGAATGCAGAGCGATTTACCCAGATAGACCAAGCCGCTTACCTCAATTATGCATATCCACTTAAATATGGCGTAGTGAATATTGAGGGATCTCACGCCCATAACCCTCAATTTCTTGCACAAAATTTTTATGGTGCTGACTTGAGCGGTAAATTGCCTTATGAATTTAATTATTGAATTTCTGGACGAGAGAGCAGTTATTTGGATGGCAGGACTAGCAATCAAAATTTGGGAATAGATAAATATATTGATCAATGGAGGATGGCTTATGTTGCAACTTATTCAACTCTAAATAGCCAAAAAAGCGGCTGGTTAAGCAGATATCAAGTCCAATGGTTTGCAAAAAATAATCACCGCATTGGACTGACATACTCTAGCGGTCACGAACCAACGGTAGTCAACATAGGAAATCTCACTACTATAGATACACAATAATACCTTGTAGATGGGCTCTATTGGCTAAACAATGAAATTGGACTTACCTTAGCCGCATGGCATGCAAAACAAGGTAGTCATTACCAAAGAAATGGGTGGCAAATTGGACTTCGATTGGCTTGTTGACCCTTTATTGCTTTATGCGCTTACCCTAACTGCTAGTTTATTTGGCGGAATTTTTATCCTAATACTGACTATTGTGATAAAGCATAGCCGCCTACAAAGTGAAAAAATACACAATCATTTTATTCTGTTATTACATCAAACCGCAAAGCATTGTGAAGAGGGCAAGAATACTCAAGATCAGATAAGCCGTATTAACACTTTAATTCGACTTCATAAAATAGATATTGCATATGGATAGGTAAGATTGCTCGAGAACACCCCTAAATCAGATCGCCCAAAATACATAGTCGTTGCAACCAAAACAAATGTACTTGAATGCATCCCTCACTGCCTCAATAGCGGAGGTTTGGAAGAGAAATGCATAGCTCTTGAAGCCATTGGACTATCCAATTTTAATAGCCATATCAATCATGTAAAACTATATACAGATCAGGAAATTGTTTCACCATATGCCTGCGTGGCACTAGCTCGCATGATTGGTAAGGAGTCACTTCCACTGATCATTCATGCCTATGAAAAAGGTGTGCTTTTAACAACCCAAGCATTGGCTGCCATAGTAGAGATTCCTGATGAGCAAATCTTTAACTATAGAAAGGACTTAACTCAAACAAATCTTCCAAATCAAATTTTTCAATATCTTGAGCTGACCTAGATGAACATCACCACTCTCTCATCTCAAGTAGTTCGATATATGGAGTATTTTTTCATTTGCATCTATTAGTTGCATTAATTACCTATATTGTTGTCGCGGCTCTTCTTAGGAAACATTTACGTCACCTCGGCTACCGATCTATTAATCAGGAAAACGTACCTTTTGAAAAGTTGAGCGCCCCAAAAATGAGCGTTATTATTCCAGCTCACAACGAGGCTCAAGGAATTGTTGAGAGCATCCAGGCGGCACTCTCTGCAGACTACCCAAATTATGAAATCATTGTTGTTGATGATGGCTCTAGCGATAAAACATTTGACTATCTTAGGGAGCACTGCGAACTTGAAGAGCACAGCATAAATCCCTCAAACGCAGTCAGTGAGTCCATAGTCTTAAGCACTTACAAATCTAAAAAATACTCACGACTTCAGGTTATTCAAAAAGACCATACCGGAAAGGCTGATAGCCTAAATGTTGGGATTCAATATAGCACCGGTGTTTATGTATGCTGCATTGATAGCGATTCAATTGTTACTCCTGATGCACTCGGGAAACTCGCTATTAAATGTATGAATGAGCCAACATTAGTTGCGCTCGGAGCATAGCACCTAGTAATGAAATTATTGTCAAAGAAGGTAGGATTAAAAGAAAGCGGGGCTCCCAATCAGTATTTGTAGGGGTTCAAATTATTGAGTACTTACACTCTTTCACTTCATGGAGAACTGGCTGGTCATATTTAGATGGCCTACTCATTATTGAAGGTGCGCTTACTGTATTGACAAAGGATGTGCCACTCAAAGTCGGAGGCTACAAAAAAGCCGCCTTTTGTGAAGATTTGGAAATTATTCTGTCTCTTCATGATTACCATTTAAAGCATAAGCCCCCTTACAAGATATGGACCATTCCAGAAGTGATATGCTGGACTAGGGTACCCACAAAGATAAAGTCGGATTAAAAAAGCAGCATATTCGCTGGATGTGGGGCGCTTTGCAAATCTTAAGCTGGCATAAAGAACTGATGTGTAACAAGGAAGATACTCTGATAGGTTGGGTTTCTTTTCCACATATTATTTTTATTGAGACATTTGCTCCTGTCATTGAGCTATTAGGCATCATTTCTCTTTGGGTATGCATCGTCCTGAGCCTACTTTCTTATTACTCCTTTTTTATATACGGTCTATTGATGTATGCAATTACAGGTTTTTATTCCTGGTATGCAATTGCAATGAATGATCATTACATCAGCAGCCTTAACTCACTCAAGCAAATATTGCGCTTAGGCGCCATTGGGTTAATTGACCCTATTGACTACAGACAAAGAGACGCTTACTGGAAGATGATTGGTTGGTGGCGCTGGCTCAGAGGTACGCCAATCAAATGGTAATCCAATAGCTGTGAGTTCGGAAACAAAGTTTCGACAAAGACAAGCTCACCCATCCCACCAGTTATACGAAGGGATCACAGCAATGTGGTCCCGTTTCGATAGCATAAAATACTCTTGAAGCTTTCCTTACTGCACTTTAACGATCGGAGGCGGCTCCCAGGTTCCATCAAGAATAGAAGGATTCTTAGTCCTAGGCCCATACATTCGCATCATTGGGATGAAATTACCCTTTAGTGCTGGTAACCAGTTTGGTTCCAATGCCTTACCTGGTGATTCAGCTTGAAAATACAACGTTATCGAACCATCTGGATTTGATTTCAAATGATCTCGCGGGCTGACAGTGAACTTATTTAAAGCATTTGGCACACACCACCAACCACCAACCACCATCGATCACATACATGGTAATGGACCAAAAACCCTCAACTGGTGGAGTAGCTCCTTTTGTAAAAGTCAGGGTGTACTTATTAGTACCCACTAATTTTTTACCAGCACTATCCACCTCAGCATAGGGATAAACTCATCTTCCTGAAGGTTAGATGGCCATCCAAATGCAGCAACAACAGCTCGCTTCATCTATAGTCAGCGCCAAACTGTATCTTCGGGGGCTGGTGGAGCATCTTTACACATCAAATTTGCCATTCGATTGAAATAAGCGGCCGTATCCATACCCAAAATTACATCTTACGGTTTATCCGTCATTGAAAAACCCGGCTCTGGATTGATCGCAGGCGCCTCATATTTCAACTTTTTACTAAATGCAGTCAAAGGAATTAATGAATACTTTGCCTGCAATTGATTTACAAGCTTGCAATCAGCTGGCGTACCATCCGCGTAGGTGCGTCCCAAGATCACGGCATATCGTGTTGGAAAAAGCAATTTGAGTCATACCCTTGGGCACTTCACCCTTCCAGTTTGGACCAGTTAATAAGGTAGTGAGCTGCTTTACCGCCGTTAGGTCGACTTCCTGGCGTTTGCACAATCGTCATCCACAAATCCACCATCTCAAACAGAGAAAACCGTTTACCCATATCTGGGTGACTGAAAACCACAGGCTCAGCTAAATCTACCCAAGTTATTGAGTACAACGTATCTGCATTTGGCGCGGATACCCCTCGATAATCTGCAGGTGGAGATCGAGGCACGTTGGTAAATTGCCCCATTGGTGACTTCAAGCCCTCTTGCTTAGGGACATGAGAGATCTGTACTCGCGTTACTGCAGTAGTCAGCAATAAATAACCATCCACATAGGCTTCCAATGCAATTGACTTAGCCTCTTTTACTTTTGCCTCGGCAGCTGCTGTACTCGATTTAGATGAATCTGTAGCTTCAGAAGCCTTCTTCCTGCATCCAAATAAAGTGATGGAAACAGTTCGACAAAGTATAGGAATAATTATTCGACTCATAATGCCCTCCTTACATTAAGTTGAATCACTCAGAGATGTAGAGTTTTTTCAAATGAAGCGGTTGATAATCCACACGATCTTTCAGCATGCCTTTGATGGTTTCACCCTTTTCAGAAAAGCTTCTCATGACCTCATCTTTGAGGCTATAAATTGGCCAATTTACTTGCCCCTCTTCTTCTATATTCAGATTACCGATTTTTGCAAACTGCGCCCAACTATTAGCCATCTTTTCAGATATTGCAATATCTTGTGGATCGAATTTGTTGGTGCTGAGATAAAAATACACGGGCCAAACACCTTTTTTATTTTCAGCAGTTGCTGCTTCAATCTCAGAGCAATAGTGTTTGGAGGTTGCTACTGTTTTTACTGCCTGAGAGAGTAAGCCGTAACTTCCAAATACGTAACTGACTCAAATGCATGCGGAACACCAGGATAAGACGGTTTAATACTCTTGGTGAAGTAATCAAAATAATAAGCATACCCTGGAGCAATGTCATTCATCCTGTCTGCTAAAAATTTTGTACTGGCACGAAATAGCATATCACCCATTAAGTCAGCGGATAAAGCGCATTTTTCTGGGATATTGCTATAGAGCTGATCTATAATTCTTTGGTCCTCGCCATATGCCTTTGCTAGGACATCAATAGGAGGTTGATTGAATACAAATAGACTTGCCTCCCAAGCATTGGTTCCGATCATAAAAGCTACTTTAGCTTGCTGACCCGATGCAAACAGCGGAATTGGATCACCCTTAAGAATCTTGCCATCAATCATGGAGCTGGCACACTCCCCCTGCTTTTAAATTATCTGCAGTAAATGCCCACTTTTGAGTGGGCAAACTTCGCAGTTCTTTTAATGACTTCGCTCCGAGCGTAGTCCTATACTTACTAGCCATTTCTATTGCTGGAGCCATTCCTAGACGCTTCTCAGTTAAGCCTCGTATGGGACTTTGCTGCGCACTCTCAGCGATTGCTCTATTAAATAGACCCCTAGCTGCATCAGAGACCATTAGCCAAGTAACACTTCGCGCACCAGCAGATTCACCAAAAATGGTCACATTATTAGGATCCCCACCAAACGCCGCAATATTACGCTTGACCCATGTGAGTACGGCAATCTGATCCATCGTACCGTAGTTACCTACCGGCTCACCATTTATTTTTGCCTCCTCAATTAATTCCTCGCTAGCAAAAAACCTAGTGAACCTAAACGGTAATCCAAGGTTACTACGATAACGCCATTTTTTACCAAATTAATTGGTACGTATAAGGGATCCTTGGCACTATCGGTCTGTAATGCGCCGCCATGAATCCAAACCATCACTGGTAAATCTTTACCTGGCTTTTGAGGTGTAAAAACATTCAGATTTAAGCAATCCTCATTACCTGGCAAGCCAAGACCTGTACTTAGATTTTTGACATACATTTGCGGGCAGGAATCACCAAATTTGGATGCATCTCGAATACTGCTCCAAGATGCCGCAGGCTGCGGTGGGCGCTAACATAAATCACTAACAGGCGACGCTGCATATGGGATATTTTTGAAAACAATCATGTTGTATTCAACAATACCTTGAAGCGAGCCTGTTTCAACTTGTGTAATAGGCTTATCGGAATTCGCGAAGCAGCTTGAAGCAATTACATCGAGCAAGAATAGAGAGAATTTTTTCATTGGAATGCAACTGAATAGATTGGTATTTTTAAGTTCCATAACGGAATCCAAACGAAGTTTCCATAGAATCAATCTCGCCCACACCACCCCTTATCAAAGAAAATATCAACCAGTATTTCTAAGTCCAGCCGCGATTCCATTAATCGCAATATGGAATGCCTCTTTGCACCCGCTCATCATGCTTACCAGCTCTATATCGCCTTACTAACTCTATCTGCAAGTGATGCAATGGTCGATATAGGGGAAGCGATTGCGAATTGACCTTGCCAACGATGGATCCTTAGTCAAGCGAACTTTTTCTCCTGTAACTAAGTTCAAAGCCTCTACGGTTTTATTCCATTCAGCTTCGATAGCGGTAAATATTGTCTTGCGAAGCTTTGCATCAGGAACCAATTCGCTATAACGTGAGGCTAGCGCTAAATCACTCTTAGCTAGAGCCATATCCATATTTGATAGCAAGGTCCCAAAGAATGGCCAATCCTGATACATTTTTTGTAAAAGAGCGAACGCAGCTTGTCTATCGGCAGCCTTGGGCTGCTTTAAGAAATTCTCTACCGCAAAACCAAAACCAAATCATCCAGGAAGTGTGAAACGGCACTGACACCAACGAAATCCCCAAGGGATAGCCCAAGTCTTCAATCCTTTGGCTCGCCTTTCGACTAGCCGGGCGAGAGCCAATATTCAGTTTTGCAATTTCTCGAATGGGTGTTGCGTCACAAAAGTATTCGGCAAATCCTGGGGTTTCGTATACGAGACTCCGATAAGCATCCATACTAGCTTGTAAAATTTGTGCAGCAGCATCCAAAAAGGCCTTGCTTGCTTAGGTGACTTTAACAATGTAGCTTCTAATGTGGCAACTACCAAGATTTCTAGATTGCGACGACCAATCTCAGGATTGGCATACTTTGACCCAATTACTTCGCCCCCCGTTCAGTCAAACGAATTTGACCACGCACAGTGCCTGGAGGCTGTGCGCCAGAATAGCCTCATAGCTTGGACCACCTCCACGACCTACTGTACCGCCCCTGCCATGGAATAAACGAAGTTTTATTCCATGCTTTTGTTCGAAAGACTCAAATACCTTAATCAACGCAAGCTCTGCACAATACAACTCCCAATTGCTAGTGACAATTCCACCATCCCTGTTAGAGGCGGAGTAGCCCAACATAAGTCCTGCTCAGCACCAGCTAGTTTTACCAAATCGAGAATACCTGGCAACGCATAAAATTCTTGCATGATGGGTGCGGTATTCGGAAGATCCTCAATTGTTTCAAATAATGGGACAACAATGAGGTCAGCTGAGGACTTTTTGCTTAACGTTTCATGCATTAAGCCTACGTTTTTTGGAGCAGTACAACTGCTAGCAAGTCACTAACCGTTTCTGCATGACTAATGATGTAATGGCGGATCGTTTCATCGCCAAATAGCTCGCGCATTCTCTTAGCCATTTCAAAACTCTAGCGATTTCAGAAATAGCAAAATCAGAGTATTGATGACCCACAACCCTAAGCGGTCTAGGATCTTTTAATAGAGATTGCAAGAGCTGACGTTTTTGCTCCTCCGAGAGACTAGAATAGTCCTGTTGAATGGATGCTGCGGACAGCAACTCAGAGAGGACAGCCTCATGCATATCTGAGCTTTGGCGCAAATCCACTGTAGCCAAATAAAAACCAAAGACCTCAACCGCCCTCCTCATCAAGTCACGCAAGCGGCGATCAGCTAGCGCCTTTGCACCCTGAGATACGAGAGAAGTTTCGATTGTCCTTAGATCCGATAACAATTCTTGTGCACTTGTATAGGGATTTTGTGGCGGAACCCACATGTCGCGCAGCATCTGTACCTGTGAGCGCCCATCGGTATGGCTCATCCTGGCGATGTTCATTAGTATCTGGCGAACTAGCGGCAAGCTCTTGCATCTTTTTTGGAAAACTTAGGAGAAGTGCAGAGACAGACAACTCCCTACCCAAATAATGGACTTCAGTTAAGTAATGACGCAATACCATTTCTACCTGTCTAGAGGCAGCATACTCCAGCGTCTTAGCACTAACATTGGGATTACCATCTCGGTCACCACCGATCCATTGACCCATTTTCAGAAAACTGGCTACAGAATTTCCTGCAAGCAAGTCCTCTAGTTGTGCATATATTTTTGGAATTTCTCTCAAAAAAGTAGTTTTGTAATACGTCAGATCATTCTCAATCTCATCAGCAACAGTAAGCTTGGTAAATCTTAACAAGCAGGTATGCCATAACTGGAGTACGTGCGCACGAATTTGTTCTTCATTGGCCTTTAACGCTTAAACGAGCAAAGCGTCCTTTTGTGGGTTATTAGCCTTAGAAAATTCTTTAATTTGATCGCGAATAGTCAGCAAGTTGGCAATATCTCTCTCGGCTCCCAAAATACTGGTTCTCTGAACCTCGATTGGATGTGCAGTGAGCACCGGTGAGATCAAGCGTTCTTCCAGTGTCTTCGAGATCATGCTGCTAGTGACACCAGCGGCGTGAAGCTTTTTCATGGCCACTGAAATACTGCCGTCTTGATAACTACCAATTCGCTCATACGCTACTCGGCGGCAAATGTGGTGTCTATCTTCAGTCAAATGAGCTAAATGACTAAAGTAAGTAAAAGCTCGAAATACCTTTACAGCACTATCGCTACTAAGCCCTTTAAGTAGTTTTCCCAATTCTTGATTGGCCTTGTGCTTTGCATCACGGTGAAAGGCTACAGATAGTTTTTTAACTTGCTCCACTAACCCATATACCGAATCACCCTCTTGCTCACGAACGATATCGCCCAGCATTTTTCCCAATAGACGAATGTCATCAATTAACGGCAACTCAGTATTTTTCAAAAAAAGCTCCGAAAATAAATATCAGGAAGTTAAGTGTAACTATATATTGGAGATACGACATGATTATGAATATTAGCTATTTAATAATCTGGAGCCTTATTGCTTACTTTGAACTTTGCCTTGGGATATATTCATGATTAGTCGCGAGAGCAAATACATTCTTGGTGTAATGGAGCTCACCAAAATATATTCATCATCGTTTGAATGAGCACCAAACCCCTGGACACCCATACTCTCAATTACCGGGTTTTGAGTATTTAATGCCGCAAATGCGGCATCAGTACCACCGCCAGCGGCAATGGTCCCTAAAACTAAATCACGCCCAAGCTCTGCATAGATCTTTTTCGCGTACTCAGACATTTGCAAGGCTTGCGGACTAGTCACCAAGGGCGGGCGACGGCGCTCAAACACAATGTCTACTTTAGCATCTGGTATTTGTTGTGATTGGGGACGCTCACGCACTTTGCTTTCCACGACATCAAAATCTTCTTTTTTCATTACCCGAACGTCAGCAGTGGCAAATGCAACTGAAGGTATTACATTTCGATTAGTACCAGCAGTTGCGAAAGTCCAGTTCATTTTGATTCCTACCTTGGGATCAGACAAGTCACGCATTTGTTGTATCTGAAATGAAAGGTCATCCAAGGCATTTCGACCTAACTCGGGGGCAGAGCCAGCATGGGATGCTTTGCCTATAATATTTAAATTCACGGCTCCAACTCCTGCAGTGGTCAGTGCAATGCGGTCTGACTTAACCTGTGATGCCTCACATGAAAAAGTTACATCATGTTCCGCGCCAAGCTTGGATAAATATGCCCTAGCTGCTGGAGGACTAATCTCTTCATCACCATTCATGAGTCCTGTAATTTTTCCATACTCATTAAATTTCAACTTATTTAAACTATCAATAGTATGCAAAATTAATGCGATCCCTTGGTTATCATCTGATATACTGAGGCCATAAGCACGATCCCCATATAGCCTAAAAGGCTGCTTTGCTAGCATCCTCTTAAGATAAACAGTATCCATATGCGCTATCAAAAGCACTTTTTTCGTGCCAGCACCTTTGAATTCAGCCTGTACCAGGCGTCCAGCTTTTGCAGGTGTATCGTGCATGCGATACATACTTGCATCCGGCTCAATAAATTCAACCTGCCCACCTCAGTGATTTGAGGCGATTAAAAATGAGCTTGGATAGTTTATCGAGCCCATCACGATCCCTGCTACCTGACTCAATTGACACTAATTCCTTTAGTGTTGATAGGAATGGTTTTTGCTCTTTTTCAACAACAGAATAAATTGGCTCTTGTGGCGCCGCCATACACTTCATAGAAGAAGTGATTGCAGCACAAAATGCTAGGACAATTTTTTCATTTATTCTTTCTGTGTTGTTCTTCCATATTACAAAAAATAATACTTTTGTGCCACCAGAGAAATACTATTAAATAAATAGATTTAAATTAATAGCATGCAATGCTAGTCTACATACAATTGACTGAGTAAAGCTCACTAATGGTGAGGTGACAATACGCGTGTTTTAGACGTTCAGTCACCTTAACCCTCAGTCATATAGGGTATGTCAAACTATCGCATTGCGTCGAATTTGCCATCGGCAACCGATCCTTTTATAGAAGTGCAGCCAGGCAAGATTGGCCAAAGGCTTTGATGATGAGTCTTTACATCTGTCATAAGGTTAAGCCCCCTTGTATTCCAGTAGAACCCTGTCTCTTTTATGCTTTAAGTTCAGCTTTTGCATTGCAATAGGCATAGGCATAGGCATAGGCAATATAGCCTTTGCACAGCCAACGGAAAAGAATATTGTGGTTGACTCAAAGCGTTTTACAGAAAGCTATGTATTGGGGAAGATACTCAATCAAACATTGCGCGATCAAAGCGTGCAATCTATTCATCGACAGGGCCTTGGTAACACCACAATTATTGTTCAAGCTCTAACGAATGGTCAGCTTGATATTTACCCAGAATATACCGGGCACTTGCGATGAGAGCAGAACAGGTGAAAGCGCTGGGCTTAAAACGTATCAGTGATCTTACAAAGCGGAGCACTGAGAAGCAATCCACCCTTCGAATTGCATTATCCTCAGAATTTAAGACTAGGACTGATGGCTGGCCCATGCTTGTTCAGACTTATGATTTAAAAGTAAATCCTGGAAAGGTGTTGGAACATGGTTTAGCATACGATGCTCTTGTAAGAGGCGATGCTGATCTCGTGGATGCCTACTCTACTGATGCAGCGATTAAGCAATAGGACTTAATCCTATTGGAGGATGATAGAAACGCATTTCCACGCTATGACGCAGTACTTTTAATGCGCTCCGATTTTAATGAACAGTCCTTACAAGACTTAGCAGGAAGATTAGATGAGACTTCAATGGCAGAGTTAAATGGATTAGCTGGGTCAGGCGTCAGTTTTGAAAAAGTAGCTCGTACATTTTTATAGGCATCCACAAATGATCAATTGAAGGTATCGCAACTCTCTAGATTTTTTAAACCACTTATTGGCCCAGATTCTTTTACCGCTCTTCGTTAGTATGTTCTTCTAGTCACCATCTCTTCAGTCATAGCCCTTCTCATCGGCGTTTCTCTGGGTATTCTTGCCTATCGACGCCCTCGATATGCCGCTTAGATCTTAGGAGCTACTGGGATTTTACAAACTATCCCTTCGCTTACACTGCTGACAATATTGATTGCCCTCCTGGATCCAATAGGGGCTATCCTAGCAGTTTTAGTATTGTTTCTTTATGGCTTATTAACGATTGTTAATGCGACCCATATTAGCTTGATAGAGGTTCCTACAAATTTAAAAGAGGCGGCCTTAGCTCTAGGTTGCAACGAATGAAAATTACTCATTTCAATAGAACTTCCATATGCTCGTCCAGTCATCATGACGGGTTTGGCATCAGCAACCGTTATTGGTGTCGGCACCTGTATTCATCGCAACGGTCAAGTGAAACAACCCTCATTTATAGAGAAGGTCGATTGCTTATTTAATTCCTCAGAGATAGCGCATCATGATCGCTGGTCTACCCCAATTCCATCCTTAGATAGCCTGTTGGACTACAACCATAGCCATGGTTAGCAGGACCCAAGAATTGCTGTCTAAACCAATCGATCATAAAATTGCCTACTTTGTTCAACTTGCCATCCTGCATCAGGATATGCACAATGAGGCGTTTGCGTATATGTGGCAGTCCTTGGGACGCTCCCCGCCCTTTGAACCGCTCACTAAAGTTACCACCCCTGAGATAGGTGAACAAAGCTGGACTCATTTTTCAGAATCTTCAATAGAGGCTGGCTCTAAACCTGGCTTTGGTTTTATTTTTGATAATGAAAAATGGGCGCACTCCATCGATCTCCCTGCCTTTGATATTGCAAGTAGACCAGTCACTAATGGTGAATATCCAGAGTTTCTAGAATCGCAACCCATGCAATCTGAACTTAAACCCGTTACACCGCCCTCTCTCTGGAAAAAAGAGGGGGGGGGTGTTTGGCTTGAGCGATTTTTTAATCAGTGGCCTCCCTTAAATCCATCATCAGCTGTACGCCATATTATAGTTATACAGATGCCTTATGTTTTTGCGTACATCTTCATGTACGCTTACCTAATGAACATGAGCTCAGCCTATTAATGACACAAAAGCAGATAGCGTGACAACCCTCGAATTTATGGGGGTGGACAAGTAGCACTTTCGCGCCCTTCCCTGGATTCAGCGCAAATCCCTATATCGACTATTCACAGCCCTGGTTTGATGGCACCTATCAAGTACCAAAAAGGGGAAGCCCATTTACGCCTGATCGCCTCAGGAGAGTGGGGTTTCGCAATTTTTATCAAACCCACAGAAGCGATCATTTTTGTGGGTTTCGTACGTATTTACTCTAAATTGAGCAAGCTCATGATGTTGTGTCGATTTCCAACCTTATATAAATTATTAATCCCCTATGACTACATCATATAACGGCCGTCTTACCTCTTTATCTCATGGCGGAGGGTGCGGCTGCAAGATTGCGCCAGGCGTATTAAGTGACATCTTGAAAGCTGCGCCGATGCGCAATCTACCTGCTGCTCTATTAGCGGGCTCGGATAACAATGAAGATGCCGCCGTATATCAAATTAATGAAAATCAGGCGATTGTTGCTACAACTGATTTCTTTATGCCAATTGTGGATGATCCGTTTGAATTTGGCCGTATCGCTGCAACGAATGCAATTTCTGACATTTATGCAATGGGCGCTCAACCCCTTTTTGCACTTGCACTTCTGGGCATGCCAATGCAAATTTTACCCCTAGAAGTAATCCGGCAAGTGACTTCTGGTGGAGGGTCCGTCTGTAATGATGCAGGCATCATGATTGCTGGTGGTCACTCAATTGATACAGTAGAGCCGATTTATGGCTTAGTTGCAATTGGCGTAGTTGATCCAAAAAAATTGAAGCGCAATAACGGTGCTCGAGCGGGTGATAGCATCATCCTCAGCAAGCCATTGGGCATTGGCATTCTCTCTGCGGCTCTCAAGCAAGAAGTACTCTCAGAGGAAGGCTACCAAGAAATGATTGCGCTCACTACAAAACTCAATAAACCTGGTGTTGCACTCTCGCAATTAGACGGCGTACATGCTTTGACCGATGTCACAGGCTTTGGCCTCGCGGGACACTTACTGGAGATAGCTAGAGGATCGCACTTAAAAGCGCAAGTGAATTGGCATGCAATTCCAGTGATTCAAGAAGCGGTCGAACATGTTAAAGCCGACATCTTTACAGGTGCCTCCACACGCAATTGGGCTGATTACGGTAATGAAATAGAGCTCGCAAGCGATATAGCCCTCTGGCAACAAAATGTCCTGACTGATCCACAAACCAGTGGCGGATTACTAATTTCATATGCGCCAGAACAAGAGGCAGAAGTCCTTGCCATCTTGAATGCAGATGGTTTCAATAGTGCTCAAAAAATTGGTCAGTTTGTGTCAGGCAAAGGTTTATCTGTTGACTGAAACCACCCTAACTCAAACCGTATCCACTTCAATAGAAAATCATTTTTATGAAATCAATCAAGCTAAACACGCTGAAGTACTTCATTCACGCATTTCTTGTAATTAGCATTGCCACTATTACAACTATTACTATTAGTCCGGCCCAAGCGCAGGAGACACTGAGAATTTCTGCAATTCCTGATGAATCACCAACTGAGTTGCAACGCAAATTTAAACCTTTGAGTGAGTACCTCTCAACAGAAACTAGCATGAGGATTGAGTTCACACCTGTCACTGACTACGCAGCAGCAGTAGCAGCATTGGCAGCGGAAAAGATTGATATGGCATGGCTAGGTGGCTTTACTTATGTGCAGGATAAGAACTAATGGCACTGCAAACCCAATCATACAAAGAACTGAAGATGAAAAATTCACGAGTCTTTTTATTGTGCCAGCCGATAGCCCCTTAAAATCATTAAGTGCATTAAAAGGCAAGACGATTGCATTTGACTCGCCATCCTCAACATCAGACCACCTTATGCCAATGTATTTCCTCATGCAAGCTGGCGTAAATCCAGATAAATATTTTAAAAACATCGCCTTTTTTGGTACACATGATGCAACTGTTGCCTGTGTAGCAAGCGGCAAGGCTGATGTTGGCGCCATGAATGCATCCGTTTGGGCAAAACTAGATGAGGAAAAAAATCCTAATGCTCTAAAGTCAAAAGTACTTTCTACTACACCCCCCTACTTTGACTACAACTGGACAGCACGCGGGGATCTTGACCCTACAACAGTCAAGAAAATCACTGAGGCATTTTTAAAGTTAGATGCAAATAATCCTAACTACAAAGACATTATGGATCTACAGCGTGCCAATAAATATGTCCCAACCAAGTCGTCAAATTATGATGATATTGAAAAGGCAGCTCGATCCGCTGGATTGATTAAGTAATCACGTAGGATTTTCATTACAGCATCTCAGGTTTGCACACAGCACTGGAACGTCGACACTTAGTCAAATTTCACTAGCAGCAGAAGCTGGCGAATGCATCGCCATTATTGGACCTTCGGGCTCAGGCAAGACTACGCTCCTAAGCAGCAGCTTAGCCACAGCGTTGAAGCCATCACAAGGTACTGCTGCAGCACCTAGAGGAGAATCCTTAGAGACCCTCCAAATCATCGCTTAGGCTCTTGCGCTCAAAAATTGGTTTAGTTCATCAAGCACCTCCTATCACGTTGCAGCAAATCCACAATCCTGCTTAGAGTGCTTGGAGCTAGCTGATAAGCCATTCGATCGATGTGACTGCCTTTCAGGTGGTCAGCTACAACGCGTCGGAGTTGCAAGGGTAATTTATCAAGAACCTCAGCTGATATTGGCCGATGAACCAGTATCCGCAATGGATCCAGTTCTTTCGACTCAAACTATTGGTGTACTCATTGAAGAAGCGAAGAAAAGAAATGCAACGCTAGTTGCTAGCCTGTATGCAGTCAATATTGCCCTACGCTGGTATCCTCGTATTATTGGCATTCGGGATGGTCATGTGGTCTTCGATTTACCCTCTAGCAATGTTAGTAAAAACATCTTAAAAGAGTTATATGTATCTGAGCTTGGAGAGCTTCCCATTCAAGTCAATAAACTACGTCGAGTGCAGATGCATAACTTGGGGTAAGCAGCCCGCTAACTGGCCTTCATAGATAATGAATCACATGAACACAATGCTGACTCAGGAATTACTTCTCAGCCTTAGCGCGGACACGCCTTCGATATCGCCAAAGTTTTTTACGATGACATTGGCTCTCATCTTTTTGATGCTATTACGCTGCTTGAAGCATACTATCCAACGCGTACAGCAAAATGGATCATGGATCAATATCAGCAAGATATAGCTGATGCAGTAGCTCATTGTGATGTTTTAGTCGATCTTAGTGCTCGCAACTGCGGGAAAGCAAGCATGCTTTTTAACACCCTCAAGCCAAAGCAATATAGAGCGCTTGATATTTCACAAGAATATCTGGAAATCGCCGCCGCAGATCTACAAAAGCAGTTTCCGCAAATTGAGATGTCCGCTCATGCTATCGACTTGAGTTTGTCTCTTGCATTTCCTAATATTGAAGATTTTCGTAAGGTATTTTTTTATCCAGATTCTTCGATCGGCACCTTTGACCCCGACAAAGCCGATCAGTTTTTGATCAATTTAGCTAATGAGTGTCATGGCAATGCGGGGCTTCTTATTGGCGTTGATTTAGTCAAGGATATTGAAACTCTAGATCTCGCCTACAACGACTCCTTAGGCGTCACCGCAGCATTTAATTTAAATATACTGCTGAATAGTCACTTCCAGATTCGGGATTGGGAGCACCATGTCTTTTATGATGCCGCTCAATCACACATTGAAATGCACTGACGAGCACGCTCAGATGTACAAATTATCATCTCAGATAAAGCGAGAGGGAATCCTATTCTTTCATTCAGTGCTGGTGATTTAATTCATACTGAAAATAGCGATAAATATATCCAAGAATATTTTGTGGAAAAGCTACGTCGCGCTGGGTTCGGCGATATTATCTGCTAAACCGACCCAAAGAAACACTTTTTAGTCTGTTTTGTAAACGCCCAGTAGAGTATCTGTATTCAGTGATGTATTTTCAAAATTACCAATTTTCTTAATTCTTCATTAACCGGTTCATCAATTCTTGAATAGACTGCCTCTTTCGCTTTGGGCGAATGAGATCTTTTCAAATTTCGATTTGTTTTTTTGAGTGCGCTATAAAAATCTGGCACCGTCTCAGAGCGATACAGCAGACTTGCAAGAGCCACCTCGTTATCAACCGGGTAATAAGCAAGATAATCGTCTCCAAGTAGACCTCTATTACCTGGTATTTCGGAGGCTATGACCGGAATCCCTAGCGCGATTGCCTCTGATACCACGTGAGCGCCCCTCTTCCATACGACTAGAAATAACCATGAGGTGGCTATTAGCAAGCATCTTCAACGCCTCTAAATGTCCGACCCCTCCAACCCATTGGTAACGCTCCAGAGATTCCTTATATAACTTGGCGGTGTGCTCCATTTGCTCATTCATAGCCATTCCTAAATGCTGAACGGTGATTTTAGGATTCGGTGGCAGCAAGGGAAGACGGCGAACAATGCAAAAGGGATCTTTCTCCTCCCGAAGATGGCCAATGACCACCACCCGAAAACCTTGTCCAGCAGTGGCATTTGCAATATCAACCCGCACTGATTGGTAAATCACTTGAGCTTTATAGCGAAGGTGTACGGGAATTGATAATAGGCCTATTAGGGTGTTTTTTGTGAAACTCCATAATTGACGAATGACTGCGATAGGCATGAAGCGCCATTAATACGGCAGCATCGCTACCCGACCAAGACTCGGTAACAAGCACTGCATAGCCAAGCTCTTCCAAGAAATCCTGCCAACGCAATGCAGTGACGCGATTACCGTGCAGACTTCCTTTGGGTGCAGGAGTAACGATTTCAATCAAGGGTTTGATATTTGGTCCTTATGGCGATGCCTATTTGTTTACAAGCCCAATAGTAATAGATGAATTCAGTAAAGGTATGGATGCTATGTGCATCCAATAAATACTCCTAATCATTCACCTTGAATCCGTTTATCACCAGTTTAAGAATAATGTTTAGGCGTATCTCACCTTAACTGAGACCTGAGTAGTGAAAGCAAAAAGCCGCTATTTCTAATACAATCGCCAACTTTAATTATCACTGCAAAGGGCCAGACTTTCCTGTTATCCTTGACGATGGGTCGGCTATTAGACCTTGGCATACAAGATTATTATCTTTTAGGTGCTGATTCGCTAGCTTGACCCGCTCATCAATATCGGGATGAGCATATAAATACGTTAGCGCACGAGAAACCGCAAAATTTTTTCCCCCTCGACACTTTGCAATACACAACGCAACAATCCCAAGGCCAACTGGACTGCAGCTAAGCGATCACTGAATGCAAGCCAGACTTTAAAGATACCAGTTAGAAAAGTTTGTACACCAAAGTAGAAGACCGCACCAAAATCAGCCAAGACCTCCATTAATTGAGAAGGTCCAGATAGCACCAGCCATTGATCTTGGATCAGGAAAGAATCAAAGAGACTCCATATTGAGCATTACCCTAAGAGCTGTCTAAATAGGTCCAGAAAACTGCAGAAGATCTACAAAAAGATAAGCCATCACATACGTGGGGACTGCCAAGGGAAGGATTAACACTCACTCCAAGACTCTCTTACCAGGAAAATCATAGCTCGCAATAATCCAAGCGTTACCCACGCCCAATATAAAACCCCCTACACCAACCCCGATAATTAGGATGAGGGTTGAAACAATAGAACCACGGAGAACATAGTTCCATAAATGACTCAACGTTCCAGAGGCCAATACTCCTGTACTGCCTCCAGATGGGAAAAGGAATGGCAAAAATAAAAACAAGGCAATTGGCACCACTACACGTTTCATGAATTCGGTAATCCGTTTAGACTCTTGATATGCATTAAACCACCAGCATAGATGAGAAAATTATAGGGCTGCACTCAGCGCACGTACTGCTTTCTGTCAAAGAATTAAAAATTGACTATCCAAGCCGAGATAGTCAAAGCCGAGTTATTGCCGTTAACGGTCTCAATCTCGATCTCGATCGCATGGAAGGTGAGATTGGCTGCCTGTTAGTCTCCTCAGGCTATGGTAAAGCTACCATATTGAGGGCGATCTGTGGGTTTGAGCCAGTTAATCCAGTTTAGACATTGAACTTCGGGAGCGACTTGCAGTGGAGATGCGCGATATTCTCAAAGCAAATAACCATTACTGCCCTACTGGTCACTCATGATCAATTTGAGGCATTTGCAATTACAGACAAAATTGGTGTCATAGCAGACGGTAAAGTTCTTCTATGGGATATGCCTTATGAACTCTATCATCAACCAGCCAACCGCTATGTCGCTGATTTCATAGGACGAGGGGTGTTCATGAAAGGCATCATTCAATCTGGCAATAAGATCAAACTTGAAATTGGCGAACTACCACTCGAGCGCGACCACAGCAATGATATTGGCAAGGAAATATAAGTGTTACTCCGAGCAGATGATATCCAGCATGATGACAATAGCCCCATGCTTGCAGAAGTTGTTCGCAAAACATTTAGAGGTGCAGATTTTCTCTATACCCTCAAACTCCAATCAGGCGCAGAAATATTAGCCCTTGTGCCAAGCCACCACAATCATGGCATTGGCGAAAAGATTAGAATTACTTTAGCTCTGGATCACGTTGTTACTTTGTAATCCACTTTAGTTCTTTGACCCCTAGCAGGGCTGGCAATATTGAACTAAAAAATCGGAAAGGTAATCACCAGATCAAGAAAATCTTTTTAATTACTAGAGAAGTTCTGTTAACCATTTAATTATTCAGCGGTAATGCTTGCGCTTTTAATAACCTTACCCCAAAGGTCATATTCTTTCTTCGTAAAAGTATCGAGCTGCGCTGGAGTCATTTGCTCAACAAAAGTTCCAGAATCCTCTGCCTTTTTTGAATATCAGGTCGAGCTAAACTTTTATTAATTTCAGAATTAAACTTCTTCATAATTGCTGGAGGCATTCCCGCAGGCGCATACTTGGCAAACCAAGAGTCAATATTACAGTTTTTAATGCCTTGTTCACTTGCCGTTGGCAGATTTGGTAATGCGCTAAGTCTTATTGCACTCGTTACCGCCCAAGCTTTTAGCTTGTCGCCTTTAATTTGCCCAATCACAGAAGCTGGAGTTGTAATAAAGAGGTCAACCTGCCCCGCCATCAAATCCTGAACTGCGGGCCACGCTCCCTTGTAGAGAATGTGGGCCATTTGTGCACCGGTAATTTGCTTCAATAATTCTGCGGCAATATGTTGAACTGATCCGTTTCCAGATGAAGCGTAATTGAGCTTTCCTGGATTTACTTTGGCGTATGCAACCAACTCTGTTAAGTCATTTACTGGCAGACCTGGAGTGGCAACAATGCCTTGTGGTGCCGTAGTTAAAATGCTATATGAGCAAAGTCTTTGATAGGGTCCCATGGCGCCTTCTTAAAAAGGTGTGGGTTACCGACCTGATAGCCACTTATAAGCAACTAGTAAGGTGTAGCCATCAGGTTTAACAACTGCAACAGCCTGCCCCCCAATGTTTCCTAAGGCACGGCCCTTACTGTCAACGATCACGGGTTGGCCGAGCGCTCTAGATCATGGCTCGGCGATGAAGCGTGCCGTAACGTTTGTTGTGCCGCCGACTGGACTAGGGACAATTAATGTAATTGGCCTGTTTGGAGAGGATTCCTGCGCAATACAGATTGAAGTAATGCCAACTAATGCAAGAACTGCTAAATTTTTTATAAATCAATACTTTTTCATTTCCTCTCGATTATTTTCTATTACATTCATTCAGAAATGTCAATCAGGTTCTGGTCTGGATCACGAACATAAATGGCATTGATTTTTTGAGTAGCACCAGTGCGGATGACTGGACCATCAATGATGGGCCAAGCTTCTACTTTTAATTTTTCAATCACCTGCTCTAGCGGACGATCTGCAATAAAACAAAGATCGAGCGCTCCAGGCGTTGGAATATCAGCTTTAGACTAAAACTCTTTACCTTTAAGATGCAGATTGATCTTTTGATTGCCAAGCTTAAACGCTTTTCGCGCAACTGGTGGGGTCCCACCAATAAATGACTCTAGCTTCATACCCATAACACGAGTATACAAATCAACGCACTCCGACTCCTTTGCGGTAGTCAACACCAAATGATCTAAATGGTCAATCATATCTATCCTTTGAATAGAATTTATTGCGCACGACGGAGTTTATCAACGGAACTTGGCTCAGGATGTGATGTGAACGTACTTCCTGCTTTAGCAACTTGCCCTGGCACTGCATGTCCAACAATTTTTGGCAACTCCTTAGTCAGTGTCATAACCCATAGCGTCGAGCATATGAATCGCATCTTCACTGGAGATATTCCCGCTTGCACCTGGAGCATATGGGCAGCCACCTAAGCCACCCAAAGACCCATCAAAGCGCACAATTCCTGTTTGCACAGCCGCCAAGATATTAGCTAAACCCATACCCCTGGCGTTATGAAAGTGCAAGGTTAGCTGTAAATTCGGGAACCGCTTTTGCAATCCTTCACACATCTTGTTCACTTGATCTGGGTTAGTCATACCAGTTGTGTCGCAAATTTTTATACCCCTCACCCCAAGGTCTGCAAAACGCTGAGCAAATTCTTCCACAACCACTTGAGGAGCTTCCCCCTCCATAGGACAACCAAAGCAAGTGGAGAGCGAAACATTAATCGGTGTTCTGCCATGAACAAACTTGATGACCTCCGCTAGTCCAGCAAAGCTCTTTTTTCGTCCCATTCTGAGGTTAGCTAAGTTATGAGTTTTAGAAGTGGACAGCACCAAGTTAAATTCATCTGCCTCGATTCAAAAGCACGCTCAGCGCCACGTAAATTGGGTACCAATACAGTGTATTCGACACCAGGGGCACGTTTGATTCGTCCCATCACCTCTTCGGCATCACGCAACATCGGTATTGCTTTAGTCGATGCGAAGGAGGTGACCTCAATCTTGACGAAGCCACAATCACTCAGCTCATCAATCAATCTCACTTTATCGTCAGTAGGAATGAAGTTCGGTTCAATTTGACATCCATCTCTTGTTACAACATCGTTGAAATATATTCTGGTCATAGTTGTTTCTTGCTCCCGGGATATTCTTTTATATTTTTGAATTGATTATTTATTTCGTGCAGGCAATCCCTGCGCTCTTTTAGAGAGGCGACTTGCGAGTCATTCAAACCGATACTTTTGAGAATCTCATCAGTGTTCTCGCCAATATCTGGGGCCAGAGTTTTGATGAAGTCATTGGTGCGAGAGAGTGTTGGTATAATTCCAGGCGCATCTAATTTTGAGCCATCCTGCATTTGAATCGTCTGAATATTTTCTCGAGCTTTGTCATGTGGATCATTAGCTATATCTGCCACGGTATAAATTCGGTCTGCAGGTACGACAACAGAATTTAACATTTCTAAAGTCTTATCTGTGTTAACTGTTTTTGCCCATTCACCAATCGCTCGATCAGGTTCGACCACGCACTTAACGCGACCATCGTTATTCTCTAACTCAGGATCATTGCCTAGATCATCCCGTCCAATGACTGTCATGAGGCGTTTAAAATACCATCCACATTCCCTGCTACTAATACATATCCGCTATCAGCGCATTGATAGGCGTTAGTTGGGGCAATGCCTACTAGCAAGGCGCTACCGGCAGCTTGCCTCACTTCTCCAAAAGCGCTGGATTCAGGCAACAAACTCTCCATGCAATTAAAAACTGCCTCATACAGAGCAAGATCAATGATCTAACCCTTACCACTGTTCCAAGACTGACATATATGGCGCTCTTGTAATGCCAGCAAAATTCCAAGCACACCATGTACTGATTCCCACACGCACCGGCACCCTTCCAAGTTCAGCCATCAGATGCCGTAAACCGCCCATTGCTTCAGCTACCACACCAAATCCAGGCTTATCTTTATAAGGACCTGTTTGGCCGTCACCACTAATTCGTAAAACAATTAATTTTGAATGGAGTTCAAGCAATTCTTGTGGATCAAGACCCCAGCCCTCTAATGTCCCAGGACGAAAGTTTTCAATTAAAACATCCGCTTCCTTAACTAAGGTCCTAACGATTTCTTGTGCTTCGACTTGTCTGAGATCTAGTGATAAGGATTTTGTCGTACGCGACTACACTTGCCACCAAATAGATGTACCGTCTTTAATAGTCGCCACTTTCATAATGCATCACCCACTTTTGGCGGCTCAATCTTAATCACATCAGCGCCAACATCAGCCAAGGTTTTAGCAGCAAACGGCCCAGCAATGAGTTGCCCCATTTCGACTACTTTTATCTTCGCTAGCGGCTCCATGACCTCTCCTAAATTTGTATTTACCTCAAGTTACCTCGCTGCATTCCGCTTGAAAATTGCTATTTGGAGATATAGCCTGCTCATTTTTCGAAGGTATGGTAAGCCTATGACATCCCTTCTAAACCCCGCCAGAGTCGACTTTGTTACCCTCAAGCTATTCTGTGCGATTGTCCACCATCTGGCAGCATTACCAAAAGTGCCAATGAATGTAATCTAGCCCTCTCTGCGACTAGCAGAAGGATCTCTGAGTTCGAAGAAACCATCGGTATGGCGCGCTCCTAGACCGATTAGTTAAGGGGGGCACATTGACGCATGCTGGTCACGCAGTGATGTAACACGCATTGAGACTGTTTCAGGGGTTTGAGCAGCTTAGCAATGAGTTTAGCGAATATTCCACAAAAAAAAGGGGGGGTCAAAGGGCATGTGCAACTCTGGGCCCATATGTCTGCTTTAACCGAATTTCTACCAGCGGAATTGACTAGCTTCCTAAAGTCTTACCCAGACATCCAAGTAGAAGTTGAGGAGCAGATCAGTGGTGATATCGTCATAGCACTCATGGATATGGCATAAGCCGATATCGGCGTTTTTACTGATGGGCCCACCAATACCGCTGGTCTTGATACAAGAGTTATGGGTAGCGATCAATAAAAGAAAAAGTATCTCGTTTGAGGAATCTCTTTAATATGACTTTATTGGCCTCAATCGAGGCAGCTCCCTTCTGTAACTCACCTCTCGAAGCGCCGAAAGGTTAGAGGCAAACAAATGCGGCTACGCATTCAGGTACGTAGCTATGATGCAATGTGTCAAATGATTGCAGTAAATCTCGGCATTGGTGTATTACCTATTCAAGCCTGTGCAGCCCAAATTAAAGCCATGGGACTCAAGACAGTGCTACTAGAGGATCCATGGGCTAAGAGAAACCTACTGGTAGCCACTAAAGCAGGCATTAATCATTCCCCCGCTACAACACTATTCAGCCAACATTTCTTGAGGCAATAAATTAGGTAATCAGACTATTTTATTTGTAATATTTGACTGAATTCCTCAAGCGCTCATTTGCATGACAAGTCTTTTAAATGAGCATGAGATGAAAGCATGACATTAATATTTTTACTTCTTTCTTCCGCATTATTTGCAATCTTTTAGATCATCCGACTTCAAATATGCTCATCACGTCGAAGACATCTGGTGGATACCTATAGTATTGACCCCCCAAGAAGCTCAGAAAAATGAACTGCAGAGAGGTCGGCAAACTGAGAAAGCATATCGATGCAATGGGAGACAAAGATGATGCATATGGTCTTGAAGAGATCATTAGGCCATATAGATCTTAAAACAATGATGGTTCACGCTCTGTATTTGGCTGAAACTAAAAATATATTAATGAATCAAGAAAGAGTAATAAGAAATGAAAGTATTGCTGCCAATAGATGGATCTAAATCCTCTTGAAATGCCGTCAAATACGTTGCTAATAAGCTTGCCAAGAATTCACGTAGCCCTGTGAATGTGACTTTAGTCAGTGTCCATGATGATGTTGGTCTTGGTCACGTTAAGCAATTCGTTGAGCAGGCGTCAAACACAATATGGTGATCAGACGCGGGCCTATCTCACAAGAGATTATTGCTTTGGCGAACAAAGACAAGGTAGACATCATCGCAATGGGCGCCAAAGGTCGCAGTGGTTTACTAGATGTGTTGATTGGCTCAGTAGCACAGCGAGTTTCTAGCTCTGCAAAACAGCCTGTTTATTGGTCAAATAATATCGGCGAACCTCTGTGCTGGTCGTCATTGGCGACCAGCACACTAACACCCTTCATTTTCGAGAAGGGTTCCCACACCAGGCACTCCAACTCCTTCAGGTTGAATTGATTGGCATCTGCCTGAACCATACTGCATTCATGAAATTAACCCCAAAACAATCAAGTCTGATTTGAATCGATTTACAAAGTGACTTGATGCCCTCAATTTATGAGGAAAAGAAAGTGCTACAACAATGTATCAGGATTGCGAAGATTGCCACACTTCTTGGGGTTCCTATTGTTGGAACGGAGCAAAGCCCTCAAAGCCTTGGAAATAATGCGGCGGAAATTACTCCATTTTGCGAACAAATGATTTCAAAAGAGTATTTTGACGGCCGCCAAAACGGTCTTGTCAATGTACTCTCCAAAAATCGAGAGCACCTCATTTTCGCTGGCTGCGAAACTCATGTTTACGTCATGCAAACCGCTTTAGAGCGATTGCGTCAAAACTTTCGGGTTTCAATTTTGGTTGATGCAGTTGGTTCACGCAGACCACTGGATCGAGATATTGCACTTCATCGGCTAGCCTCAGCTAGCGCAATTTTTTTAACAACAGAGATGCTGGCGTTTGAGTGGCTCGGATCTGCAGAAAATCCTCTATTCAAAGAAGCCTTGGGGATTATTAAATCCTAAGTAGATGATTTGGCAATAAAGTATGCCTTTGGTACTTCGGTGCACCACACTACACCATCACCTACTTGCCCCGTTTGGCAAACCATTACGATCCTATCCATCAGTACTTCAGCAATGTCATTATTGCCAATAATCTCTATTCTAACCTTGGCAGAGTACTCAGTCAGCTCATCTTTAATGTTTGCCTTGTTGGTTTTGGAAGGCGCACTACAGCCCTCGACTTTAGCAACAGCCAGGCCTGGCAAACCAGGCGTCTCCATCAGGGCCGTGCGCAGAGCTGGTAATTTATTAGGGCGAATGACCGCTTTCACTTCCATCATGCTTCCACCTCTTTCTCTTCAAACCATCTATATCAGACAGGCAATACCAATAAACTTAATGCTGTTGAAGTAATCAAGCCAGCAATCACAACCGCTGCAAGGGGACGAGTCACCTCTGATCCAGGGCCGCCCGAGAACAACATCGGCACAAGCGCTAGCATCGCAACAGCAGCAGGCATCATTACCGGTCTAAAACGGTGTCCGCATCCATGAAGTAATGCCTCTTCCATGCTGTAGCCGTCCTCGCGCATTTGCTTAATAAAGGAAATCAACTCAACGCCGTTGAGAACTGCGATACCCCGCAAGTTAATAAATCCTACGGCTGCCGGGACGGATAAATATTCGCCAGTAATAAACAAGCCAAATACCCCGCCGATCGATGCGAATGGTAAAACCATAATGATGAGACCAGTCAGTCTAACAGACTTCAATAGCTTAAAGAGCAAAAAGAAGATGGCCAAAATAGTTAATGGGATGATGATCAAGCGAGCCATAGCACGCTGCATATTTTCAAACTGACCACCCCATTGCAATTTGTACCCTTGAGGTAAATCAACATTCTTAGCAATTAGCTCTTGAGCCTCGTTTACAAAACCACCTAAATCACGCCCCTGAACATTCACACCAACAACTAGTCGACGCTTACCAGATTCACGTGAAATTTGAGCGGGGCCCTCAACCAAACTAATTTCTGCCAAATCGCGCATCAGCACCTGCGCTCCATCTGGAGCATGCAGAATAATGCTATTTTGAATAGCATCAATATTATTCCTATAGGGACTAGGGTAACGAAGTACTCATGGAAAGCGGCGCTCACCCTCATAGACTGCACTTGCTTGCTTCCCTCCACTTGCAGTCTCTATCGCCTCATGTACGTCCTGAAACATTGATACCGTAACAAACAATCGCATCTCGATCAATTTTGATATTAAGATAGTTTTATCCTGAAGCCTGTTCGATACAAAGATCATTGCTACCCTTCATTTTGGTCAGGATTTGATTAATTTGCGAGCCCAATTTTTGTAATACCGCGAGATCATCGCCAAAGATCTTGATGGCAACTTGAGAACGCACACCAGAAACCATCTCATCTACCCTAGCAGCAATCGGCTGCGAGATTGCGAGCTCTATATACCTGGGAGAGTGTTTAGCTTTTCACGAATCTGCTGGGCAATTGCTTCTTGGCTGAGATCGCGGTCGCCTCAAGGCTTTAGAGGCACGATGGGATCGGACTCATTAGGTTGACCCGGATCAGCTGGCGATTCACCTTTACCCAAACACGATACTGCCATTTCAACACCGAGAATAGTCATGATACGTTTGATCGCCTCAAACTCCAACTTAATCGACTTATCTAACGAAATATTTGGTGCTCGGACGATCACAGGAGTAATAGGACCCCTCTTGCATCACAGGGATAAACGCTTTACCAAGCAAAACAAACCCCACCAAGCTGATGCCCAGCACTATCAAAGAGTGCTTCACAACTAATTTAGGATGAGACAAACTCCAATGAAGCCAACGCTCATAAGGGCCACGTAGTTTTTTTAACTACTTTGGTGTCATCCCCGCTACCACCCTTCAAGATGTAGGAACACAGCACTGGAGATAAAGTAAAAGACACAATCAATGAGATTGTTAACGCAATTGCAATCGTAATTGCCATCGGGGCGAATATTTTGCCCTCCATCCCCTCAAGCGAGAGGAGGGGCATAAATACCAAGATAATGATGCCTACACCAAAAAGCACTGGCTTTCCTACCTCGGTAGCAGCCTCTAAGATGATCCTGCTCTTGGATTCGTCCGACTTGAGACGTTCACCCAATTTTGCAAATGTATTCTCAACCACTACGACTGAGCCATCAACCATAATGCCGATCGCAATTGCTAAACCTCCCAATGACATCAGGTTTGCGGATATTCCGTAACGATTCATCACTAAAAACGTCTACAGCGGTGTAAGTAATAAGGTAGCAACGACTATTAATGAAGAGCGCACCTCGCCCAAGCAAAGGAAGAGCAAAATAATGACAAGAATGACACCCTCCAGTAGAACCTTCGCCACATTAAATATGGCGGCATTGACTAGATCAGCACGGTCATAGAAGGGGATAATCTGCAAACCATCGGGCAACAACTTTCCTGCATTAATTTCGTCGACTTTCAGTGTGATACTGATTCACCACCTCTTGCGCATTACCACCCTGCATCATCTGGATAATTCCGGCGACACTTGCGGTGTAGCCGTTTTTAATCGCAGCACCCTGTCGGATTTCACGACCAATTGTCACTTCAGCAACGTTTCTAACGTATACCGGTATACCTTTCACTTCTTGAAGAATAATCCCTCGTGTTTGTTAATTAAACCCAAACCACGAATAAGATATCGCTCTGCATAAGTGGGTAATTGGCCGCCACCAGAATTGGCATTGTTTCTTGCAAGGGTTTGATAGACCTCCTGCAAACTAATTTGATAGTGGCGTAAGCGCTCTGGGTTAACCAGAACTTGATACTCTCGCGCATATGCGCGTTGAGTATTAATTTCAGCTACACCAGGAATCAAGCGCAACATTGGACGCACACTCCAATCTTGCACTGCACGTCGATCCGAGAGCTCATCCACAGTAAGCTCACACTCTTGGTCCAATGGGTGGTCTAGTGTGTACTGATAAATCTCACCCAAACCAGTAGACGGTAGGGCTAAAACAGGTGTGATACCCACTGGCATTTTTGAGGCAACTTTAATCAGTCTCTCGGTAACTAATTGACACGCGAAATAGATATCTGTTTTCTCGGTAAATACCAAAGTAATGATCGAAAGACCATGGCGATTGAAAGAGCGCATCTCTGTTAAACCTGGTAAACCAGTCATACCTAATTCAATAGGAATGGTCACAAAGCGCTCAACTGCTTCTGGAGATTTACCAGGCGCCTCTGAAGCTACTTGTACTTGGACATTGGTGACATCAGGGAACGCATCAACTGATAAACGTTTCGTTGCTAATAATCCAGCGATAAATAATGCAATGGCAATAACAACCACCTGAAGGCGGTGCTGTAGCGATAGACGAACGATTCTTTCAATCATGCTAACCACCACGTAACTGACGTTTACGTTCAGTATTTAGATGGTAGGCTACGTGTACTGCAATTTCTTGACCTTCTTTTAAACCAGAAATCACTGGACGACAACCTTTTCCTTCGGGGCCAAGCTTAACGGGCACCATGCGATAAAGCTCATCATCTAATTTCACAAAAACATGGTCATGGTCATGGTTATCCTCGCGCACCACCGCACTGCCTGGTACCACTAATTTATCAATAGGCTTACTCTCAATAAGCATGGTTGCCAACATGCCCGACTTAATCTGGCCATCATGATTGGGAAGCTCCATTCGCACTACAATTGTTCGAGTTTGAGGGTTCACAATCGAATCAACATGCGCAATAACACCCACGATATCTTGATTTCGCAATGCAGGAATAATTACCGAAGCTTTTTAACCCTTGCGAATCAAATATAAGTTACTTTCTGGAACTTCAGAAATTACCCATAAGGTATCAAGGTCAGCAACGGTGAATAATGCATCTGATGGCTGCACAACTTGGCCCTTGTTGATCTTGCGCTCTACTATTTCACCGGGAATGATAGCAATCACATTATTAATGGACTCAATTACACCGGATTTAGCAAGCTTATCAATACTGACCTGATCCATACCTTGCACTCTCAACTGATCATTAGTAGCACGGACTTCAGCTTTAGCACTACTGGATTCGGCTTCACGTCTTTGCAACTCAGCCAATGCAATCACGTCTTCTTTATAGAGAATCTTAGCGCGATTCGCCGTCTGATCAGCTAGCTGCCTGGCACTCTTGGCTTTTAGATATGCCAATTGAGATTGGGTTAATTCAGTAGAAGTAATCTTGGCCAGAATGTGCCCCCTGCTTCACCATCTGATCCGGTACAGCTAAAATTTCAGAGACACATCCTGTAACATTTGCACCAATGCGCGAGAGAAAACGTTCGTTGAAATCAATTCTTCCCGAGGTACGTAACTCCTCTACAAAAGGTGATATCTGGGCTTTGCCATCGGTAACCGTCTTTTGCAAATCAGTATTTACAACAACCACATTGGGGGGTCCTGGACTGACTTAACAGGAGGCTTTAGATCGAAGACGTTGAAGTAATTTAAGACAAGGATAAATGCAACAAACCAAGGCAGATAAAATATCCCCCTCTTAAACCATGGAGGGGTTTTGTCATAACGAGTACCGACTGCAGGCACATGACTTGCAATCTATTGGTGGCCCTTTTCATATAGCTGTGTTTGGGTCTGCAGAATTTGGCTAGACAAGTCCTTTGTATGAACTTTAAGCTTTCGAACCAAAAAGGTCTTTCAGACTTTTACCTTTCTAATTATTTTTTTCAGTTTTTGCTTCATTGCATTCCACTTTCTATCTTCGCAAGCCATTCTGGACTTGCTCTCAATCTTTGAATCTCGGTCGTTACCGATACCAAATCAAAACGCGCTTTAATCAAATCATTTCTAGCAGCACGAAACGTTCTTTGTGCATCTAAATACTCAAGCATTCCACGCTGCTCCCCATAACGATATGAGACCTCTGCGATACGCTGCGCACTAGCCGCCAATTGCACTACCTCTTGACTGAGTACCTTCACTTGATAACTCGTCATTTGATAAAGCTTGTAAGCAGTTTCCATGTACTGATCTAAAGTTTGACTTTGGGCATTGAATTGCTTCTTAGCTTTTGAAGCATTAGCTGCAGCCTCGGCGACTTGACCAGCCTTAAAATCCCAAATTGGAAGACTGACCTGCAACCCATAGAGACGATCAGTAAAGTTAGGGGCGTTGTATTAAGAAACCTTAAAAGCCAAATGGGGTAAGCGAGCATTGTTTCAAAACTGAGCTTTGATTCGGCAGCCTCTACCTCCGCTTTAGCTTTTTGTAACTCTGGACTTTGTGCCTGAGCCTCACCTAAAAGGCTAGTTAAAGAAGGTAATACTTCGGTCTTAGGTTGCTCTATAACAACAGTGAAGTCTGCGGGTAGCTGATGACCTACTGATTGACGTAGCTGACTGCGAGCCTACTCCACACGTAACTTACTCGACTCTGCTGCAATTTGTGCATTGAAAAATTCTGTTTAAACACGAATGAGCTCAAAGCGAGCTGTTTCCCCTACGTCATAGCGAATTTGCATACGGTCACGAATTTGCTTTGTCAGACTCATATCTTCCTCAGCAGCTTTTTGCTCTGCTTCACGACGCATTAATTCATAGCAACGTTGCTGCACTCGAGATATAGCCTCAATCTCACAAGCAATCCTAGTTGCCTCAGCTGCGCGCAAATTTGCTTCAGCAGCATTCACCCTGAGATAAGCGAGTATAAGGCATATTTAATGGCTGCGTAACAGCCCATGAAGAAACACTGCCCATGGTTAATGGGCCGGTTGCAGAGCGTTGCTGCCCAGTGCCAACTTCAAAGTCAGGATTTGGAATTGCTCTGGCTGTGGATAATTGTCTTTTAATCGCCTTGACTTGCTCACGCGCAGCCAAAACTTGGGGACTGGATTCCAAAGAAATTACAATCAGCTCATTCATCGTGAATGACTTCTTGGTCTGTGCGCTGACATTAGCGATCATTAATGCGCCAATAAAAGTTAAAGCCAGCCAACGAGACAGCGCCATTCGAGTAACTCGTAAAGAATGTAAACGAGAATTATCCAACCTACTCGATTGCTGAGCAAGAAAATGCCCCTATTTTCGGGGCATGAGCTCGTAGGGGTCTACGGAAGCAGACAGTTTTCAGATGAAGAATCAATATTTAGCCATTTAATAAAAAGTAAATGGTCTTGCCTTCATAGCTCACATACTGGACCAATTGATCGTAATGACGAAATGTGAGATCCATTGCGGGGCAGGCTACTCCCCGTTTATTCATTTAATTAGATCACATTTAACTACATCGTAGATTTCTAGACTAAACATAGACATGCCTAGATAAACGGCCATATCTCTGAGCTTTATTAAATGCCTTCTGTATATGTTTATAGACCTTTTTCAAACCCATCTCTAAAGCGGTACGGCGATCTCTAGCAGTAAAGCTCACTTCAATCTGGCGGTTATCAAAAGTTTGCAACTCAATGATGCAGTTTTGGTTGCAACGCGATTTGGCGTGATCCACTGAAGAATATTTCACCTTAATTTTGCGCACCAACCAAAATAGTCTTTTGAGTGAAAACTTGACGCGATTCTCGGTAAACACCTTAAAGTCTGACTCTATCTGATCCTTAGTTTCTAATATGACATCCATCTTTCATCTCCTTTGTAGTGAATGTAGGATCAATATAAAGACATCTTTATTCTTAATAAAGCAGAATATTATTGACCTATACTCTGTTTTTAACTGAGTATTTAACCAAAAAAATGCCCTCACGGAGAGGGCAAAAAGAACAGCAGGATTTACAGCTAATCGATAACAGCAGTCATGAGGGCGGTTGCTGCGCTAGCGCCAACTGCTGGGATGCCCCACAACGCTCTAGAGTAGTTAAAAACTTTCCAGTAATCACCTCGCTGATTTCTAGCAATTTAGCAGTGGTCGAATTTTCAAACAAACGACTTAGCGTATTTTTCTTTGCTGTGCCGATCACAATACGATTGCAAGCTAGACGATGCGCTTCATCTCGCAATGCCTCACCTTTATCGCCAATCACGTATGTGAATGAGAAATTCACACCAGCCTTTTCTAGGTAATCTGCAGCAGCCTGGGCAGCCATCTTTGCACGCTCTGCTTGCCACTCCACAATAGTCTTCTTCTTCAGAAACTTTCGAATGTGGGTATACAAGGTTGGCTGAACATTGCAAATATGGAATTGCGCTTGTGGATCTCTGTCATAAGTATTAACAGCATGCGTGAGAGCCATCATTGAATTGCTTGATTCATCTACCGGCACAAGAATTTTGTTCATTGAACTACCTCCTAAGATTTGGGACTGCTCGTTAGGCAGTGTTTGGGATACAGCGGGTTCTACTGCGGCTAGCGCAATTGTCTCCTCTAGTGCCAGCTTGCTTCTAATACAGCCTCCAAACAACACTCCCAGAATGACCAGTATTTATTCAGTGTTCTGAAACACTTGCAAATCACGTACAAAAGGCTCTGAAATTATCATCTTGGCGGCAGTCCAAACCAACACACCTGCGCCCAATATTTGAATATAAGCCTCATGGCAACAAGAAACTTTAGTGGCTTAAGAGGAAAACCATCATCAATTACCTTGCTTTATGCGATCGGCCCACCTCTATCACATGCTTTACTTGCGCTAGTATTTTGTAAGCTACTTGGACTAGCCTTAGGTAATACTATCTTGCTCATGGTGCTGGCATCCAGCGCATCCTATATCGCAGTGCCAACAGTCCTTCGGCATGCGCTACCTGAAGTTAACCCAGCCTTATATATGGGCATGTCATTAGGAATCACTTTCCCGCTCTAGACGCTGCCCGTAAAAAGGCAGTCATCGGTATGGATCTTCTCAAGCTTGATTTGGGACTCGCTAATGAGGGCGCTTTTGTCAGCGACCCCTATGTGCGGGAATGCTGGCTTGGAATAATGAGCTATTGGTCCTAATTGATCAAAAACATGGCCTGGAAATCACTGGGTTTTCTAGTGCGCCAGCACAAAATGAACATAGCTATACAGGCCATTGGGAGGAATCGCAAAAGTTTGCTGAATCCGTACTCTTTCCCTCACACTATTTGGTGGTGAAGCCTACCGATGAATATCATCCTCAATCCAAAAAAGGAATTGTCTACGTAGAAAATGATTTACGCGCCTTTGCTAATCCCACCAGAATGGAAAACATTTTTAAAGCTGCTGAAGATCTAGCAAATAAGATAATCTCCCGCTACCCCCAATGTCAAACACCTGGGTTTTGGATTAAAGACATTAAACGCGGGCTCCCGTGTAATGCATGTGGGCTCGCAACTGAACAAGAAATTACTCAAATTTAGGGGTGCACTCAGTGCGGGCATAAAGACATGGAAGGTCTGAAGATTTTGAAGTGTGCAGACCCCTCAAAATGCCATTGACCGCCCCCTCAGGGTTACCCTCTATCTAGCAACATATGATGCTTTTTGCGCATCAAACGATAGAAATACTCTAACCTAAGCTCTTTCTTGTTTGCCGCCCAATCAATAAACTTCTGTCGAGTGCAATAAAAATGCTCATCCTCACCCATCTCAAGCTCTAATTGAAGCTCTTTTGCCAATGCTTCAATGGCGAGCTTAAGACGCCACTCGCCAGGCTCAACACAAACCAGGCGCTAAACTCCCCTCTTTAAGATGTGCTCTTTGAGAGCCTGCACAATCGGAAGTGGTGATTCTTGTATATAAGCAATTGGATAGTTTTGTCTTTTTAACTCATCCGCAAAATGACGCATTGCTGTCAGGAATAAAGCAATCTTAGCCTTATGGGTCCGGCCTCATTCGCCGATTCAATCATGATGATCTCATCTGCCTTGCAATCAAAGTTTTTTAAGGCAGCGCTTTGTAAATCTAGCTGATCTCCTAGAATCAGAATTAAACGCTTAAGGTGCTTCATTTGTTTTTATATTGAGTTGGACAATACACCCGGGTCACATCTTCACCCCGTAAAGCATGATGCTTTGTTGCGCTGCCCGTTACTCTTTTCGCCACCACTCAAAGGAGCTACGCTTTAATGATGTATGCATGATCGCAATCACCTGTGGCTCCCCTATTCCAAAGTTTTTCTCGATGACATCAAACGGCGTACGATCTTCCCATGCCATTTCAATAAGACGTGATAAGTCTGGCTCAGTGAGGTTTTTGGGATTTATTTTTGGCATCAAGCAAGTTTAAGACTTATTTACCAAACTAGCTTGAACCCATTTACCTGACCCCTCACACCATCAAACTGATTTCATGATTGGCAAAATTCGTCAAAAACTGATCGCCTTAGACCGTCCACAAATGTAGAAGGCCTCAGTAATAATTTGCCCGATTTGCGATCGGCCTATTCCTGATTCCCAGAAAGACGCTCATCACCTAATCCCAAAATCAAAAGATGGAAAGACGACTGAATTTCTTCACCGTATCTGTCACGAACAAATTCATGCACTTTTTACAGAAACTGAGTTAGCACAGCAATACCATCACGCCCAAATCCTAAAAGAACATCCAAAGATGAAAAAATTTATTCAATGGGTATCTTCTAAGCCAGATGCCTTCTATGAGAAGACTCGCAAAAGCGCTAAACCGAAGTAAATTAGCAAAAATCCGGGATGCACTTAATGAGTGCACATTCCAGGCTGCCAGGTCAAATCGGCATGCAAAAACACAGTTTTATTAATTGTCCAAGGGGGCTCAATCAAACACCGAAATGGTGCGAATAGTTTTTACTTTGTGCAAACCTAAGTATCGATTCGATAACGAAAACTTAAGATGCCTTATGCGCATCAAAATTACAAAAAACTTGGTTTTGCCAGCCCAATTATTTGATACAGAGAGCGTTCCAGAAGCCCTTTTTCCCGAGGGGGATTACCTTGCTAATCTGACTCCCGAGGGAAAAATTGAGGTGATGAATACACGGAAAACAAAAGCGCTCTTTTCATTCTCCCAATTGAGAGAGAAAGTATCACTTGGTGAGTTTGTTGTAGTAGAAATCTAATGCGCTAAATCTAAACTCTCAACTACAGCAGTCAATGTCACAACAGATTCAAACGCTTTTGAGCACTTTCCATGCGTATCAACATCTTCCCAATTAAACTCAAGTGAGAAGTGGGCAGACTCTACGATCAGCTCATAACTCAACGCAGGCTTATTACCCTCAATGGTTTCGGGCTCTTCGCTAACCGGAACGCTGAGCGATTCAATTGCAGCAATCAGAGTACTCACTTCATTGCCAGATAAATCTCTTGTGCGTAATACATCATCGGTACGTTTGATTGAAATTTTAGAAACCTCGTCAATAGTCACCTCGTATTGATTGAGACCAAGATCTTCCCAAACAGTTAACTCTAAAGCAATAGGGTAGGATTTCATGCATACACCTTATCGAGATTAATTCTATAAAATGATCTTACACCCATACGGCCACTGATTATCAAGAACAAATTAAATGCCTTAAATGAGCTTTACCCCTCAAACAACACTACTGAGACTGAAATATGCTTCCTTGTCTCGAATTAGAAACTAGCCCAAACCCATCGGCCGCAGTGATCTGGCTACATGGTCTCGGAGCTGATGGTAATGACTTTGTTCCAATCGTTCCAGAGTTAAAGCTAGCTGGATGTCCTGGTATTCGCTTTGTGTTTCCCAGTGCACCTAGTATGCCTGTCACAGTGAATAGTGGATACGTCATGCCTGCTTGGTACGACATTATTGGAAGAAATCTGATGGATCAGGAGGATTCTGTAGGGATACAAAAATCAGCAGTGTCGGTTGTTCAATTGATCGAAAAAGAAGCTAGTCGTGGTATCGCTTATGACAAGATTGTTCTTGCGGGATTTTCACAAGGCTGTGCAATGGCATTACACATTGGCTTACGCTTTCCTCATAAACTTGCAGGCATCATTGCCCTTTCAGGGTACCTACCCCTTGCAATCACAGTCAATTTAGAAAAGCACTCTGCTAACACTAATACACCCATCTTCATGGCGCATGGCACGTATGATCCAGTCGTGACACTAGATCGTGCACAGGCATCCGAAGCCATGTTAGAACAAATGGGTTACCAGGTGGACTGGAATGAATATCCCATGGAGCACTCAGTTCATCAGGAGGAGCTCATGGATATTTCACGTTTCTTGGAAGACGTACTAGCAGCTCAATAAGGCCATCTGCAATTAATTTAATACTGGCAATCAGTAAAAAGAATTGGACTATACGGCAATACCATTTCATGGAAATTCTATTGGCTAAGTAGAAGCCAAAATAAACCCCAATGGGAACGCAGGGCAATAAAATAATCGAGGTTGCAAATTGTTTGTAATTCACTAGATCCAAATAGGCATAAGGCGCTAGCTTTCCAACATTAATAATCGTAAAAAAATTCCTAAGGTTGAGGTATAAACCATCGGTATTAGTTTTTTCCTCAACATATACACTGTGATTGGGGGTCCACCGATATGAGCAACAAATGAAGTGAATCCTGCAGTTAACCCCATTAAGCGTCCCAGCCAGAGATAAGACTTTGTCTCCTTTAATTCCAACCGTGACATCGCTAGATTCTGAATCAAAAATAGTAGGGTAAATATACCGATTAAGAGCGTGAATATCTGAGGGGTAATTGCAGTAAAGAAAATCATTCCCATCAGAAAACCCACTATGGCTGGGGGAATAATGATTTTCAGAATACGCCAATCAGCGTTACGCACAAAACGGCGTAAGCCCACTAAATCTATGGCGATCAAGAGCGACAATAAGATTGCTAAAGCTTCATTGATGCGAGATTGACTAGCCATTAAAGGCAAAGACAAAACACCTAGCCCAGCACCAAAGCCACTTTTGGAAATACCAACAATAATGACGCTAATGACTGCACATACAAAAAATATCAATGAATGCGCATGAAAAGACTGAGTTAGGGGTTGAACAACTAGATCGAGCATTGTTTGATACTAACAAACAAAAAGGGCTCCCAAGGAGCCCTCTTGTAAAGAACGATGCTTTTCACAGCTTCCTATTACAACTATATTGTGAAAAAGCCTGCTCAGCTACATTAAACCATTGTGCTTCCATATTTCTGAAGGCGCGATAGTCTTCATATATCTTTTTAAATTGTGGATTCGTTGCAGATTCCTCAGCATACGTTTCTTGACTAGCCTTAAAGCATACATCCAGGACTGAAGTACTGAACTTACGGAGCACGGCGCCGTTCTGCAGAAGGCGTTGCAAAGCAGGTAGCTTTAGTGCATCGTACTTAGCGCATATATATCAGTATGCGCCTCAAAACACGTAGCCTCCCATGCAGCTTGATATGAGGGTGACAAGGAATCCCATTGTTGCTGATTTACCAGAAAGGAAAGTCCTGCGGCACCCCCCCAGAAAGCTGGGTAATAATAATTTTTAGCAACCTTAGTAAGACCCAATTTCTCATCATCGTATGGGCCAATAAATTCTGCAGCATCTATAGTGCCCTTTCTAATGCTGAATAAATTTCACCTGTGAGCAGTTGTTGCGGAACAACCCCTAATTTGGCAAGCACTTGTCCAGCAAAGCCAGCAATACGGAATTTCAATCCCTTCAAATCTTCGGGAGCTTTAATTTCTTTACGAAACCATCCACCCATTTGCGTTAAAGTGCACGCATTAGCTTCATGCCGTTACTATGCAGATTGCTGACGAGCAATCCATCCAAACGGGGCCGCTGTGTCGAAAATGAAAGCACTATTTTTTCCGAGGTAGTAGTAACTTGCTGCATGCCCACACTCTACAGTGCCGTTTTGAACTGCATCGAGCACCTGCAGTACAGGAACAACTTCTCCTGCCGCAAATACTTTGACATTAAACTTGCCATCGGTTGCTTTTCGCAAAGCGTTAGCGAAAATTTCTGGGGTACCAAATAAAGTGTCAAGCGATTTAGGGAAGCTTGATACCAAACGCCAATTCAGCGTTGGTAGGCTTTGGGCAACCGCTGCACCTAGAGCAGCCGCTCCGGCTCCAATCGAAGCCTTCTTTAAAAATGAGCGTCTTTGCATGACCGTCACCTCTAGAAAAATAATGGAACTGAGTTTTGTTATAGGTTGAAGATTCTGTGCTTATTTTCCACCAACTGTCATGGAGCCAATTAATATTGAGCCAGTCTCTTTGGTGCCACGTATGAGTGTATCGCTTCCGATAAGCTGAATATCCATGAGCATATCGCGCAAGTTACCAGCAATTGTGATCTCTTCAACAGGATACTGAATTTCACCATTCTCAACCCAATAGCCAAATGCACCTCGTGAATAATCACCCGTAATGTAATTGACGCCCTGACCCATTAATTCTGTGACTAATAAGCCAGTGCCCATCTCTTTCAATAAACCCGGCAAGCCCCTTTTAGGGGTTTTCTTACTCTGCAAAGTGAGATGGTGTGAACCACCAGCATTACCAGTAGTTTGCATACCCAATTTACGAGCAGAGTATGTCGATAAAAAATATCCTTGTAATACTCCCTTATCAACAACAGTTCGAGCCGATGTTTTGACGCCCTCCCCATCGAATGGCGCGCTACCAGTCATCGACTTCAGATGCGGATTTTCAAACACACTGAGATGCTTGGGCAATACTTGCTTACCCAGACTATCTAACAAAAAACTCGAACGCCGATATAAAGCCCCGCCTGAAACTGCTTGCACTAAGCTACCGAGTAAACCCGCAGCCAATGGTGCTTCAAAAATCACAGGGCAACGTCGAGTAGTTAACGATCTTGCTTTGAGGCGTGACAATGCACGCTGCGCTGCATATCGACCAATCGCAGCAGGCTCTGCCAACTCGCTAGGTATGCGTGAACTGGAGTACCAATCATCACGCTGCATAAGCGCATGCTTACCACCCTGACTTGCTATCGGTGCACAGGAAAGATAGTGCCGCGAGCATGGATAACCACCCATAAAACCATGAGATGTACCCATCATAAAATGGGCATGATGGGCCGATACCGATGCTCCATCGGTATTCTGAATTTGCTTGCTGACAGAAAAAGCAGCGCCCTCAGCGCTCCTAGCAATTTCTACTGCATGAGCTGCATCGATATTCCATGGGTGAAATAAATCTAAATCTAGAGGATTTTTCTCCAATAGTCTAGCTTCAGCTAGACCAGCGCAAACATCCTCAGCTGTATGTTGTGCAATGTGATATGCGGCATCTACAGTAGCCTTCAAGGACTCCTTTGAGAAATCGCTAGTATTAGCGTTGCCACGATGATATCCCAAAAATAGCGTAACCCCGACTTGCTTATCTAGACTTTGCTCAATAGTATCGACCTCACCTTTACGAACGATGACGGACAGGCCTTGTCCTTCGGAAATCTCTGCTACGGCATCTGAGGCACCCCTTTTTTTGGCCTCTTTAAGCATGAAATCGATGATTTCTTGAAACTGATTGGATGTATATGTAAACATACCCCAATAATAGCTAGAATAGAAACATGAAGCATACAGAAGCCCTAAAGTGAAATAGTCCAAATGAGGTCAAAATTGGTCTCATCTCCATATCAAATCGCGCTAATAAAGGCGTCCATTAGGATGAAGGTATTCCCGCCCTCCAAACCTGGCTAATGAAAGCAATTTGCAATCCCTGCGCTTTTCATGAGCGCCTGATTGCAGACGAATCAGAAGTCATCACGGAAACTGTCGTAAAGTTAGTCGATGAGCTAGGATGCGACCTTCTTCTTACTACAGGCGGTACAGGCCACATCCAGAAGCGATGTCACCCCACAAGAGGCTACGCGCGTGATGCAGGAACCCGAGAAATGCCTGGATTTGGGGAACAAATGCGTCAAATTAGTCTGAATTTTGTACCTACTGCAATTCTATCCAGACAAACTGCCGTCCTCAGGGAAATCGACAGTCACGCAGCCCTAATTATCAATCTTCCTGGCCAACCGAAAGCGATTGCCGAAACGCTCGAGGGCCTTAAGGATGAGAATGGTAAATCCATCGTTCCCCGCATCTTTGCGGCGGTATACCCTACTGTATTAATTTAATCGGCGGGCCTTATATCGAAACTAATGAAACAGTGGTGAAAGTTTTTAGACCAAAAAGTGCGATTAAAAAATCTCAGACTTGATTTGCTGCGTGACCAAGCAAAAGGTCCACATTGCGCACATTTTTTACTCCATCTGAATGGATCATTTTTTATTGAGGCAAGGGAACAATAAATTGTTCACGATAGTACTTTAACTCTTCGATTGATTCCTCAATGTCTGCTAAAGCAGTGTGAGCCTGTTTCTTAGTAAAGCCTTTTACTAATTCGGGATGCCAACGTTTGCAAAGCTCTTTTAAAGAGGATACATCGATATTTCGATAGTGGAAGTACGCCTCTAACTTAGGCATGTACTTTGCCATAAACTGCCTGTCTTGCCCGATCGTGTTCCCACACATTGGCGCAATACCTGCCTTGATATATTGCTTTAAGAACGCAATACACTGGGCTTCGACAGTTGCCTCATCCAACGTGGATGCCTTTACTTTATCAATCAAACCAGATCGACCGTGCGTACCCTTATTCCAAGCATCCATGACATCCAAAACGGCATCCTCCTGATGAACAACCCAAACGGGCGCCGTGGCAATAGTATTGAGGTGTGCATCAGTCACAATAATGGCAATTTCCAGAATCCGCTCAGTTTCTAAATCTAAACCGGACATCTCCATATCCACCCAAATCAGGTGCTCATTAGGTGATACCGTCTTGGTCGCTTCGGACGCTGTAATGTTTGTTTGCTCGCTCATATCTATAATGATCTCATGACATTCACAATGATTTTTCTAATCGCCTTTATTGCTAATTTTAGCTTACGCCACTGGCTTTCCCAACGTCAAATTCGCTATGTAGCATCGCATCGAAATGCTGTGCCTATAGATTTTGCGGAACAGGTGACCCTAGTCGAACATCAAAAGGCAGCCGACTACACCATCGCTAAATTACGCCTTGGTATTTTAGAAAATGGGGTCAGCGCGATTATTTTAATTGGCTTCACCTTGTTAGGTGGATTACAGATGATTAACATGGCACTCCTCCAGTTATTTGGCGAGGGCATTGCTCAGCAAATCGCCTTACTCGTATCGATTGTCCTCATCTCCGGAATATTGGACATCCCATTCTCTTGGTACAAGCAATTCCATCTTGAAGAGCGATTTGATTTTAATCGTATGACTAAAACACTCTTCTTCTCTGATATGTTCAAGGGTGTATCAGTGGGTGGCGCTCTTGGCATTCCACTTCTTTGGGTCATCTTGACTTTAATGGCTAAAGCAGGTGATTTATGGTGGCTTTGGTCATGGGTAGTGCTAACCGTTTTTAGCTTACTCATGCAATGGATTTTCCCAACCTTTATTGCGCCGCTGTTCAATAAATTTCAATCCTTAGAGGATGGTCCACTAAAAACTCAGATTGAAGCTCTATTGACGCGCTGTGATTTTTCTAGTCAAGGTCTATTTGTCATGGATGGCAGCAAGCGAAGTGCGCATGGCAATGCATTTTTTGCTGGCATGGGCAAGGCTAAACGCATTGTCTTTTTTGACACCCTCATTGAAAAACTCACCCCAGGAGAAGTCGAGGCAGTGCTGGCACATGAACTGGGTCATTTCAAATGCAAGCATATTCGTAAGCGCCTCTTCATTTCGTTTGTCTTGAGCTTTGCTATGTTTGCGTTGCTTGGTTGGATTAGCACAAAGGTTTGGTTTTATACCGATCTTGGTGTCACGCCCAATCTTAATGGCTATAACGGTGGGCTAGCTCTGGCTCTCTTTATGCTGGTATCCCCAGTATTTAGCTTCTTTTTTACCCCTCTATCGAGCTTGGCATCACGTACACATGAATACGAGGCCGATGGCTTTGCTGCTGAAAAATCTTCTGCACAAGATTTAATCACTGCACTTGTAAAGTTATATCAAGACAATGCATCAACATTGACACCCGATCCCATCTACACCGCTTTTTACAGCTCACACCCACCTGCGCCCTTGCGTATTGCCAACCTTCAAACGATTTAGCTCATAACGATGGAACAGTTTCATGCGCTACTCATTGCCTCATACGGAAGGCATTACTTAGCGCAGCGTTTGATAGAGAATTCCAGCGGTCATGAATCTCCTGATGGCCCATTAATTCAGGTGAGCACTCCAGCTAAACTGCACATTGGTGCAGTTGGGGATCGTATGCTGTTAGAAATGACTTCAGCCGATCAAGCACGCATCATCCAAATAGAAGCCCGAGAAAATCTTCTGTATCGCTCAGATGCCTTCAAGAGTAAGTTGATTGCCTCAAATGTTGATCAAATCTTAGTAGTGCTTGCGACTCAACCCGCTTTCTCGCCTGATCTATTGGGTAGAGCCATGGTGGTAGCTGAAGCGAATCAAATCAGCCTACATATTTTACTGAATAAATGCGATCTTAAGGATAACTTAGATCATGCCCGCAAAATCATCGCTCCTTATGCCCGCATGGGCTATCAAGTGAGTGAGGTTTCTGCCAAATTTGACCCTGGATCTATTGATGCGTTACGCACCACCCTCCAAGGCAAAGTCTCAGTACTTGTTGGACAGTCAGGTATGGGCAAATCTAGTCTTTTAAATGCTTGGATTCCAAATGCTGCCGCGCTCACGCAGGAATATTCCGTTCGCCTGGATGCTGGCAAGCACACTACTACCGCATGTCGTTACTTTGAATTACCCGAAGCCTGGGGTGGAGATGCTTCAGGCAAGCTTGGCGCCCTGATCGACTCACCAGGCTTTCAAGAGTTTGGCCTAGCGCATATGTCTGTGAGTGAGCTACAACATGCTTTTCGAGAATTTAAAGAGCTTTTAGGGAAGTGTCGCTTTCATAACTGTGTACACTTATCTGAACCAGATTGCGCCATTCGTAATGCTGTAGACAGAAACGAAATAGCGCCAGTCTTTCTGGCGCTATTTAGACAATTGCACTCTGATTCAAAAACAGCTGATGTGCAAATTCAGGGCATTAGCCAAGCCAAAGAGCGATGGTCAGCATTAGCAACAAAGCCATCCAAGCGATCACTAAGCGCCAGACTAATCCTACCGCTAAACGCATAGTGCGCTCAGTTGGCTCAAGACCAACCTCATAAACTACAGGCTCTCCTGCTTCAGCCATACGAAGAGCTTCGTCGCTATCTGGCTCACTCATTGGCTCACCTAGACGAACACCCAGCGCACCGCTGCCAGCCGCCAAAATGACTGCTGATAAAGAGTCTGACCATTTTTGAGTAAGGTAGCGCCAGCCATAAACTGCACCTTCGAAGTTTCCGACGATAGCAAAACCCATTGCAGTAATACGTGCAGGCACCCAATCCAAAACATAGAAGAAATGACGCGCTGATTCACTGAGATTAAAGTCACCGCGCTCAGACCAGCGCTGCGAAGCAATATCTGCCAAGCGATATAACACTACGCCTGCGGGACCCATTGGCATCATGAACCAAAATAAAACACCGAATACATGATGATGAGATCCGATGATGGCTCGCTCTAAGGCCAAAGAAATTACTTCCGTTTCAGTGAAATTGGAGGCGTCTAACTCTGGGCCGTACCACTCACCCAAAGCTGCGCGTGCAGCTGGTAAATCATGCGCTTCAATTGCTTCGTGAACTGCAGTAAAAGAATGACTGAATTGACGAAAGCCAAAAAATAAGTAAACAATGACAATATTCCAAATGAATCCCAAAATTGGGTATATCACCATGCAAACCACATACACAATAAAGACGAGGAAGGTAGGCAGAATAAATGCCACCAAGCAGGCCATACGCGCACCCACTGGACTTGCACCCTCTTCAGTTTTCCCACCAAATTCTGCGGCAACCCAATCTAACCAACGAGCACAGGCACGCGCAATCCAATGGCTTGAAGTCACTGGGCGATATTGCTCAGCGATGAGGGCGAAGAAAATAGAAAAGAAAGTCATACTTTTAGTAAATAATACAGGTTACGCAACATGCCCGCAGTAGCACCCAAAATAAAGCGGTTCTCATAAGGCATCGAATAAAAACGATGTCCACCCTGCTCACTTTGCCACAACCTCAGCTGGTGATTGGCGGGATCAAGTAAAAAAACTCAGGGGCACTTCAAATACATCGGCCACCTCAAACGCATCTAAGACATACTCTGCCTGAGCTTGAACCAATCCCACGACCGGAGTAACGCTATAGCCAGAAACCGTTAAATATTGAGATAAGTGACTAATAATTGCCACTCGCTGTGGATCCAGCCCGATCTCTTCTTTACTCTCACGCAAGGCAGAGTCATCTGGACTTTGATCCTCAGAATCCATACGTCCACCTGGGAAGCTGATTTGACCGGCATGGTCTCTTAGGTGATTCGTTCTTTGTGTCAACACGACCGAAAGGCCTTCGTCTTTTAATAAAAGTGGAATGAGTACAGCAGCCTTGGTGACTTTTCCCACGGCTTGACGCTTAGCAATAATAGCCGCTGCAATGACATAACGATTTTCATCAGTAATTTCCGGTTGCCATATTGGTGGCGACTGAAAACGCGCCCTTAAACTTTCAGGCTCAAGGAGTTCTCTTGCCACCTTCTTTTCATGTGAGAGTACTTCATGCATTGGCACTGCCTGCGCATCAAATCCCGGAGGTGCAGCACAACATTCATTGGGTAGCCTTCAGGGCTTGAGGTCTTGGGCATGTTTCTATTTTAAGGTAACAAAAAAGGCGACCTAGGCCGCCTTTCTGTTTGTATCAAAGCAGCGATTACTCAGCAGCTACAGCAGCTGTAGGCTTAACACGCGCTTGAAGCTTTTCTTTAATACGTGCTGACTTACCAGAACGATCACGCAAGTAGTACAACTTCGCGCGACGCACATCACCACGACGCTTCACTTCAACGCTAGCAATCAATGGTGAGTATGTTTGGAAAGTACGCTCAACGCCTTCACCAGAAGAAATCTTACGCACGATAAAACTGGAATTAAGTCCGCGATTGCGTTTAGCAATCACAACGCCTTCAAAGGCTTGGGTACGCTTACGTGTTCCTTCTACAACGTTCACGCTAACAACTACTGTGTCGCCAGGAGTAAAGCTTGGCAATACTTTGTTAACACTTAAGCGAGCAATTTCTTCTCGCTCAATTTTTGCAATTAAATTCATTTTTAATCCTTAAACATCGTATTAGCGTTTAATCCCGAGACTGCAGTCAACGGACCTAATGGAGGATGCAGTTAAAACAATTTCACTAAACCAAAAACGAAACCACCTATCCACCGCTGCACTCTTTAAGAGTATTTACAGAGAGCGAAGAAATTGTTCATCTTCTCGGGTTAGCAACCCTTTGGCTCTGGCCGTTGCAATTAAATCCGGCCTTAACCTGAACGTCAGCTCCAAAGACTTTTGCCGACGCCAATCTGCTATTTTAGCGTGATGTCCGCCTAAAAGCACGTCCGGAACAGATAAATTTTCGTATATTTCAGGACGAGTGTAGTGTGGATAGTCCAAAAGGCCATTCATAAAGCTATCCTGGGCTGCAGACTCACCGTCCCCTAGAGCCCCCGGAATGAGCCTCATCACGGCGTCCATCATCGCCATCGCGGGAATTTCACCACCTGAAAGCACAAAATCCCCTATAGAAAGCTGCAAATCCACATTTCGGTCAACAAAACGCTGGTCTACAGCCTCATAGCGACCACAAATCAAGCTTAAATTACCGTAACTGATAATATCTGTCGCTATCTTCTGTGAAAATTGCTCTCCTTGAGGAGATAACAAGCAAATTGGTCCACTTTTAATGCCAGCCACCTGATGAGAAGCTTTAATTCCATAAACGGCATCTTCTAAAGGCTTGGCCATCATAACCATGCCCGGGCCCCCACCGTAAGCACGATCATCTACAGTTTTGCGAGGATCAGTGCAAAAATCGCGGGGATTCCACAAATGAACGCTAGCCAAGGATTGTTCGCAGGCGCGGCCCGTAATACCCCACTTCGTTAAAGCGGAGAACATTTCTGAAAACAAGGTCACAACATCAAAGCGCATATTAGCCACTATTTTTAATTCGTCTTTAAATGGTTATTGCCAATCAGACTGCCAATCGAGAGTAATGGTTTTATGAGGCAAATCGACGTTTTGGACAACCTCTTTTACAAAGGGCACCAAATACTGCATCGTCTTCGTTTGTGCATCACCGATAGCAATAACACCATGCGCACCATTTTCAGTAACATCAATCACCTCACCAAGCACTTCCCCTTGAAGATTGAATGCATTACATCCTATGAGATCTACCCAGTAATAGGAATCACTCTCTACTTTTGGAAAAGCAACCCGTGTCACTAATATTCGGGCACCCTTTAATGCAAGTGCTTGATCACGATCACCGATACCCTCGAGTGTCATCACTACATTACTGCTGTGCATCTTAGCGCTTTTGACTTTGTATTGAGTCAAAGAAGCATTATCTGCAGTGGCAATAGCGCCACCCCCCCTGCGAGGGATGAGTGACAGCCAAACGAATTTCGAAGAGAGAAGTGCTACAGGCTCGGTAGAGTGAGGCCTAACCTTTACTTGGCCCTGCAATCCTTGCGCCTCAGAAATGGCGCCTAGTTCGATTAAATCGGTAAGGGAAGGTGTACTCATTTGTAATGACACCTAATTTTCCCGAAATAGAACTACTGGATATTTGAATACTAAAAACCCCATCACGATGATGAAGTTTTTAGCAGCGAATATTAAACAGCTGAATTGTTCTTGATCAGACGTACAACTGTTGGTGAGATTTGCGCACCAACACCAGTCCAGTAAGTCAAACGATCTTGAGCGATGCGCATTGCTTGCTCAGATGCTGCTGCTTGTGGGTTGAAATAGCCGATACGCTCGATAAAGTTCGAATCACGACGGTTGCGCTTATCAGTAGCAACGATGCTGTAAAAAAGGCGCTTCTTAGAACCGCCGCGTGCCAGTCGAATGACGACCATACTTATTCCTTAAAATCTAAAATGAAAACAGGTTGATTACAACCCAATGAAATTTCTACAAAAAATCTTGGTCTCCAGCTCACCAAATAAAGATACGGTGAAGCGGAAAACCTCATATTTTAGACGAAAACCCCTACTTCTTCCACCTATTTGAGAACCCAAGCCAGTAGAATAGAATGCAGCCTTTTAGAAAAAGTTTTAAAAACAATAACTTATATAAATATGCCTCATAAAATCCATGTTTTAGCCGCTTTCAGAACCCGTATAAATCGACTCTTGCTGGTGTTTTCTTGCTTGGGCCTTGGCCTGATTACCGGTTGTGCCAGCGTCATTCCTCCTTGTGGAGCCAAAACTAGCCCACCTAGTAGTGAACTCAAAAATACCAAATGGGAGCTTACTCGTTGGAACTTGCCTCCCAATAGCAATGGAGAGGTGCGCGTCCGTCAAATTCCCCTTGGAGATGCGAGCAATCCTATCCAAATCATTGTTGATGCTGATGGACAACGTCTAAGCGGCTCGACAGGATGCAATCGTTTTACTGCAACGCTCGACGAAGATGCGCGTGGCTTTACTCTCAAACACATTACCAGGACCAAAATGGCCTGCACTCCGCAGCGTATGGAATTAGAAAATGACTTCTTATATCAGCTCAATGACTATCGCAGCATAGTCCGCAATGGCGATCAATTACTAATGATTGGGGTCGATCGTGAGGTGTTAAGTTTTACTCAAAAATCCATCTCGAAGCAATAATTTAGACAATCTATTTGCAACCTGATGGAAAGTTTAATGAAAAAATCCAACTTCCTATTTTGCGCACTCGGATTATTTCTACCTAGAAGCGGTTTTATTAGTAGAGTAACCGCTCTCGACAACTGAAGTAGCTAAGGCTTGAGTTTGAGGCATGAGTTTCTCGGCAAAGAAACGTGCTGTAGCAATTTTTGCATCATAAAATTTTTAGGATCTGCATCACGCAGATGCTCTGCCGCTAAGAGCGACCTTGCTATTTGCCAGCCGCCCAATAACAAGCCAGATCAACGTAGGTAGGCAACACTACCGGCATACACCGCCTTGATATCGGTCTTCGCATTTGCAACAATGTACGCAACCGCTTGATCAAATACAGCACGCGCCAGAATAAGCTACTTGAGGACTGCCTTGGCATTTTCTTCACTACCACTTGCTGCCAGCTCCTTTTCAGTGGCGGCAATTTTTCTGAGAAAGCTCTTTTGCAACAACCCCACCATCGCGCACTGTTTTTCTACCAACTAAGTCATTCCCTTAAATCGCAGTAGTACCTTCATAAATTGTTAGGATGCGCGCATTACGGTAGTGCTGTGCAGCACCGGTCTTTTCAATAAAGCCCATTCCAACATGAACTTGTATACCCAGACCGGCAACTTCGATCGACTTCCCTGTAGAGAAGCCCTTAACGATAGGCGCTAAAAATTCATAAATTGATTGATTGATCGTACGAACTGCTTCATCCGGGGCGGCGTGTTGAGCATCATCGTATGCAGAGGCAGCGTAGTAGGCGAGTGCGCGAGATGCCTCAGTATAGGCGCGAATTGTCATTAACATGCGCTTTTCATCGGGCTGATGAATGCTCGCCACAGAACCAGGTGAGCCAGCTAAATCGCGACTTTGTACGCGGTCTTTGGCATATTGAACCGCCCTTTTGATATGCACGCTCTGCTACCGCTTACGCCTTGCATACCGACTGCAAAGCGGGCAGCATTCATCATGATCAACATATATTCCAAACCACGGTTTTCTTCACCAACCAGCCAACCAATCGCTCCACCATGATCACCAAACTGGAGCACGGCTGTTGGGCTGTCTTTAATACCGAGCTTATGTTCAGTAGAGACGCAATGCACATCATTGCGCTCGCCCAATGAACCATTCGCATTCACTAAAAATTTCAGTATTACAAACAATAAAATACCTTTCACACCTTCCGGAGTATCTGGCGTTCTAGCCAGCACCAAATGGCTAATATTCTTAGCCCTATCGTGCTCACCATAGGTGATATAAATCTTGGTACCAAAAATCTTAAACGTACCATCACCCTCGGGGACAGCACGGGCACGAACCATTGATCAGTCCGAGCCAGCTTGCGGCTCTGTTAAACACATGGATCCCGTCCATTCACCAACAATCATTTGCGGTACAAAACGCTCTTGTAACTCAGAATCAGCAATTGTGAGGAGTGCCTCAATCGCCCCATCCGTGAGCATGGGGCATAAGGCAAACGAGAGGCTTGCTGAGTGAACCATTTCAAAGCAAACAGTAGCAATATAAGTTTAGGCAGTCCTTGACCGCCAAATTCTGCGCGATATACAACGCCTTGCCAACCTGCGGCACCAAACCCCTTGGTTGTGGTAACCACCCCTTTTTTTAAAGAGCTAGGATTTTGATCCCCCAACCCACTTCAGAGGAGCGACGACGTCTTGATTAAATTTTGCAGACTCTTTCAAAATAGCTGGGGCTAACTCAACATCTGCACGAGCTTCTGCATAAGAGGGATAAGCAACAACTTCCGATAACCCTACTAGTTCGTTCATCACAAACAACATATCCTTTACTGGGGCTACGTATGGCATTACAACTCCTCTTTATTTGGTACTAAATCACGCGATGTAAACGCTGCTTAGGGCTACTAACCAAGCGCTTTGGTTAATTCTGGCACAGCGGTATTCAAATCAGCTACTAACCCATAATCAGCAACGCCAAAAATCGGTGCTTCTGGATCTTTATTAATTGCCACGATCACCTTGGAGTCTTTCATACCTGCCAAGTGCTGAATCGCACCAGAGATGCCTACAGCGATATAGAGCTGAGGAGCTACGATCTTGCCGGTTTGACCTACTTGATAGTCATTGGGAACATAACCTGCATCTACCGCAGCACGAGATGCGCCCAGGGCAGCGCCAAGCTTATCAGCCAATGGCGCAATCAATTCCTGATATTTCTCGCCCGAACCTAAACCACGACCACCAGAGACAATAATCTTTGCTGTGGTGAGTTCCGGACGATCCAACTTAGTCAGCTCACGACCAACAAACGAAGATGATGCCTTACTCGCAACAGCAGCCGCCTTCTCAAGCGTAGCCGAGCCCCCAGTAGGGGCTACCGGATCAAACCCAGTAGTACGTACAGTAATCACTTTCACTGGATCAGCGCTTTGCACAGTCGCAATGGCATTGCCAGCATAAATAGGCCGCTCAAAAGTATCTGGAGAAATCACTTTAGTAATGTCAGATAACTGAGCTACATCCAATTCTGCGGCAACACGGGGTAACACATTCTTGCCATTAGTAGTTGCTGGGGCAAGAATGTGGCTGTAGTTGTTAGCAATAGAGAGGATTTGTACAGTCAAAGGTTCGGCCAATTGATCAGCAAGATTTGGAGCATCAACTTGAATCACTTTGCGTACACCCGAAATTTGCGCAGCAGCAAAAGCGGCAGCATCAACGTTGCTACCAACCACCACAACATCGACCTCTGGTGAACACTGTAATGCAGCGGCTACGGTATTTAATGTGGCTACTTTTAATGTTTGATTATCGTGTTCAGCAATAACAAGTGCGGCCATTTAGATCACCTTCGCTTCATTTTTAAGTTTTTCCACAAGAGCTGCAACATCAGCAACCATCACACCAGCAGCGCGCTTAGGAGGCTCTTCTACTTTGATTGTTTTCAGGCGTGGGGCAATATCTACACCCAATTCTTCCGGCTTCACGATATCGATTGTCTTTTTCTTAGCCTTCATAATATTCGGCAAAGTCACGTAGCGTGGCTCGTTCAAGCGCAAATCAGCAGTAATCACTGCAGGCAAAGTCAGAGCAATCGTTTCTAGACCGCCATCTACTTCACGAGTTACTATTGCCTTACCGTCAGCTATCAACACTTTAGACGCGAAGGTTGCCTGTGGGATATCCATTAAGCTTGCTAACATTTGCCCCGTTTGATTACTATCGTCATCAATTGCTTGCTTCCCTAGCATGATGATTTGGGCCTGCTCTTTTTCCGATAGGGCCTTCAGAATCTTCGCCACTGCTAAAGGCTGTAAGTCAGCATCGGTTTCAACTAGAATTGCGCGGTCTGCACCAATCGCTAAGGCAGTACGGAGAGTTTCTTGACATTGCGTTACACCAGCAGAAACAACTACTACTTTAGTTGCAACACCTGACTCTTTGAGACGTACTACTTCCTCTACAGCAATTTCATCAAAGGGGTTCATGCTCATTTTGACATTAGCCAGATCAACACCAGAATTATCTGATTTCACCCGAATTTTGACGTTGTAATCAACAACGCGTTTTACGGCAACTAAGATTTTCATTTGGAATACTCAATAATGGTTAACGATCTATTTTATCCGTCCAGCAAACCAAACTCTAGACATCAATCGCTCTGGGAGCCTTAAATCCAGTCAAATACTGCTTGCAGTGAGCAACAATTTCTTCAGCAGTGACATTCACGCCAGACTTAATCTCTAAAAAAGAGTACGGAGTTTCACCCCATTTAGGATCGGGTTTAGCAACAATAGCAGCAGCATTAATCGCGGAATGGCGGTACAGTACATCCTCCACTTCAACCGAGGAGATAGTGTCTCCCCCAGAAATAATGATGTCTTTGCTACGATCTTTCATCTTGATGTAGCCGTCAGGATTCATGACTGCTAAATCACCCGAATTAAACCACCCACCTTCAAAGGCTTCTTGAGTTGCCTTTTCGTTCTTTAGGTAGCCCTTCATAGCGATATTGCTCTTAAACATAATTTCGCCCATGGTTTCACCATCCGGTGGAACTGACTTCATAGTTTCAGGATCAAGCACAGCGATTGCTTGCTGCATGTGATAGCGCACACCTTGACGCGCATTTAAGCGAGCACGTTCGCCAATATCTAAATCATTCCACTCGTCTTGTTTGATACAGACAGATGCTGAACCATATACCTCAGTTAATCCATAAACATGCGTCAAATCAAATCCGAGCTTTTCCATACCCTCAATAATCGATGCAGGTGGCGCAGCTCCGGCTATCAAGCCTTTCACGCCGGCTGGTACGCCAGCTTTCAACTCATCAGGAGCATTTACTAACAAGTTATGAACAATTGGAGCGGCGCAATAGTGTGTGACACCATGCTCTTTAATGGCGGCAAACATGTGCTGAGCATCTACGCGACGTAAGCACACATTCACCCCAGCACGGACAGCAATAGTCTACGGAAAGCACCAGCCATTGCAGTGAAACATGGGTAGCGTCCACAAGTAAATTGGGTGTTTATTAATATCCCAATCCAATACAGTTGATACCGCATTAATCGCTGCACCCCGATGGTGATACACCACCCCTTTAGGATTACCGGTAGTGCCAGAGGTGTATTCAAGCAGATGGCTTGCCACTCATCAGCTGGCACCTGCCATGCAAAGTGAGGATCCCCTTCTGCAAGCAACTTTTCGTAAGTTAATTTACCCAACCTCTCACCAGGCACATCAAATTCATTTTCCTCAACATCAATCACTAAAAACTCACGGCCAGAATCCTTTTTAGCTATCTCTAGAGCCTTTTTCATTACCCCTGAGAACTCGGGATCAACAATAACAACCTTATTAGCCTCGCCATGATTCAGCATGAATGCAATTGAGTCTGCATCTAGGCGGGGTATTGGGCAATATCACGGCAACTGTATCTCCCAATCCAATACCATGCTTCTGTAGGGCACTAGCTAAACGGCGGCAACGCTCATAAGTTTGCTTCCAAGTTTGGCGTAGCTTCCCATGAATTATGGCGATCTTGTTGGGATAAACTTCTGCTGAACGCTCTAAGAATAAGAGCGGAGTTATTGGAGTGTAAGTGGCTGGATTACGATCCAAACCTTGTTCATAAATATTTGCCATCTTCAGCTTTCGATTTTCGTTTTACTAAATTACTTAATTGATAAATGAGATTAATTAAATATCTGCAAGTGCTTTGATGTGCGCTACCACACTACGTCCCACAGCAGAAAGGTTATAACCTCCCTCTAAACCACTCACAATGCGCCCTTGCGCATTGTCCTTCGCAATTTCTTGTAAGCGCTTTGTAATCCAAGCCTAGTCATTTTCCACTAGGCCCATCTGACCTAGATCATCCTCACGATGCGCATCAAAGCCTGCTGAAAGAATGATGAGCTCAGGCTCAAAATTGCGTAAAGCAGGTAACCAACGCTCCTCTACAATAGAACGCACCACATCACCACGATGTAGCTGCAGGCAATGGAATGTTTACCATATTCTCAGCATGATCTAAGCCACTATATGGGTAGAAAGGATGCTGAAAAAACTACACATCAGAACATTGGGGTCATTGAAAAATGCTGCCTCTGTGCCATTGCCGTGATGCAGATCAAAGTCAATAATCGCTACGCGATCAATATTGTAGGTTTCCATCGCATAACGAGCGGCAATCGCTACGTTATCAAACAAACAAAATCTCATTGAACGCGTTGGTTCTGCATGATGTCCAGGGGTCTGACCGCACAAAAGACATTTTCAACTTCCCCCTTCAATTACCGCATCAACGCCCGCGATTGCGGCACCAGCAGCTCTTAATGAAGCCCTATAGGTATGGGGATTCATAATCGTGTCACCATCGAGCATGAAGTAACCAGTTTCTGGCGCACGATCTCGAACAAAAGAAACATGATCTGGACTATGAACCAACTCCAGCTGATCCTCGCTCGTTAATGGTGCATCTAAATGATGCGAGAAGAGATCCATACCACTACGGATCAATTGATCATTGATCGCTTGAATGCGCTCGGGGCATTCTGGATGATGTGGCTTCCCATCTCGTGTTTTAGAAAGCCTGGATGAGTTATGTATCCTGTTGTCATTACCTAAATCCTCAATAGCAAATTTATAGTTTTTATAATCTAAACAAACATACTCAATGCTCGAACACCCAATCATTCACGCATGAGCCTTCGTATCACCTATATGCTTTTTGCCCTTGCGCTAGCAGAGTGCTTAAGCGCCCCCATTCAGTCAGCCCAATCGCAACAGCCCATCGTAAACCAGACCGATGATGCCGTCGCAGAAGCGCGTTTTAGACAAAACCTGAACGAACTACTGAGCCAGATCTCCCAGACCCAAAAAATATCCCTCCCTGCTCTAGAAACGGGCTTTCTAGATGCTAAAACGGTTCCTTCTATTCGTAAATTGGTATTACCCCCATCAGGTACCTTTAAAAAGAATTGGCTGGCGTATCGCAAGCGCTTCATAGAGCCAGTCCGACTCAAGGCTGGGAGGGTATTTTGGGATCAAAACCAGACCTTTCTGAGCCAAGTTGAGCAAGATTCAGGGGTCCCTGCCGAGATTATTGTGGCCATTATTGGTATCGAGACGATCTACGGACGCCAAACCGGTAATTTCAGGGTTAAAGATGTACTTTCAACCCTGGCCTTCAGCTACCCAGATACACCCAACAAAGCTGCACGCGAGCAACTCTTCAAAGACCAGCTCAAAGAACTCATCCTCCTATGCTGGACAGAAGCTGGGGGCAAATTGCCATCTCAGAATAGTATCGATAGTACTCGCTTTAACACCTGCTTAAATCAAAACAGCTCCTATGCTGGCGCCATTGGTCTTCCCCAATTTATGCCTGGAAGTATCCGCAACTATGCTGTTGATGGCGATGGGGACGGCCGAATTGATCTCAAGCAAAGTCCTAAAGATGCCATTGCAAGCGTGGCTAACTTCATGAAAAAACATGGTTGGCAAACAGGCATGCCGATTTCCTTCCCAGTTCAAGTCAACGCCGTAAGCGAGGCAAAGGCACTTGCTGACGGTGAACCGCAGCTGAAATACACGGTACAAGGGCTGATTGAAAAAGGCATTCTAACCAAGCAACAAGGGGATTTACAAAGTGGCGGTGTCGAGCCCCACAGCAAAGTTTTCATCGTTGATCTCCTTTATCTCGATAAGGACGGCTTAGACCAGGTGCAATATTTTGTAGGCTTAAATAATTTTCTGACGATTGTGCAATACAACCTTAGTTATTTCTATGCACAAAGCGTAGCTGAGTTTGCAGAAGCTTTGGGTTATAAAAATCAGAGCGTAGTTCCCGCAGAAAACTCAGCTAAGGCAAACTCGAGTCCAAAATCTTCGGAGCAAGCTAAACCAAAAAAGGTAAGCGCAAAGAAAAAACAAAAACCTAACTGATTCATAGGAATTAGTTAGACTGAAAAAACTCCAGTTGATAAGTAGCGGTCACCGCGATCGCAAACAATGAAGACGATCGTTGCATTCTCTACCTGACGAGCGATACGCAGAGCCGCCACAAAAGCACCGCCAGCAGAGAGATGCCCTCTTCGACCGCCAGGCGACGTGCCATCTCCTCGGTGTTAGCTTGCGATACATATTCAATCAGATCTACCTTGTCACCTTGATAACTCTTTAGCAAATACTCTGGGGCCCACTTCCGAATACCTGGAGAAATCATTGACAGCGCGGGTCGGTCTTTTACTGACCCGGCTGGGTTGTTACCCTCCAATTTACCCAAAATCACATTATTGCGATTCTCATTTTTTCGGCGACTTACTTCCGCACGCTCCGACTGATTGCGAGGATTAGCTTGATTACGAGAATTACGTCGGCTAGAAGACCCGTCCTCTTTTTTGGTCCGACCATTTGGCTCACGAAATGAGCTGGGAGCTTCAATTGTTAGACCGTTATCCATCATTTTCTCTACAGACTTCATGCCCATTCCACGTACGCGGTTTTGTAGATCATTGGCGTCTTGGAAATGACCGCCATCCAAGCGTGCGGCAATGATTGTTTTTGCCTTTGCTGGACCAATTCCTTTAATGCTTTCGAACTAGCAGTATTCACATGAATTGGCAATGCAGTCGCCATACCAAAACCAGACCCTAACAAAGATAGAGCTACTGTCGCTGCTCTCAATACATTCCATATCTTTTCTCCATCAGCAAACAAAAAATCCACGAACACAAAGTGTGCGTGGATCGTTTACAACGAGTGGATCAGAGTGAGGTTGACTTGTTTTTTAAGAAGACATTTGAATCAGTATCCTCTGATAAACCATTGAACTAATGCGTCAGCATAAATTGTGCAGCTCGTTTAATGAACTCCGGTTCAGTCTGGTCAAAATCATGATAGGCAAAGGATTCGCATACATTACCCTCACTTATTCCACCTTCAATCACTTCTAAACGAGAAATGGTATTTTGAGGTCTAGATGAGATGACACTCTCAGAAGCAGATGGTGGGGTGCCTGCACATTGGCCATTGGAGTGATGAATCGCCAGAACGGGTAACTTCACATCATCACTTACTCTTGCCGTGCGAACAGTGCCAGCAATAATGATCCCAGCCAGCGAATTGGTATCCATGCGATTAACAAAGTAGGTAGCCGTAGAAGTACCCATGCTATGGCCAAATATCCATACAGGAAGATTAAATTTTTTCCTATAAAACTCGACAACCTCACCTCCTCTAGTCTCTTGTCAGGTTTTCATCAAACCATGTACATTTTTAAGGGACGCACCGCCATCTTTTAAATTCAAGGCAGCGACGTTTATCATTGAATTCACTAAACCAGCTCTTCTTACCCTTAGCTTGGCTGAATAAGAAACCTTACCAACCAACATGCCGGTTAAAAAGTTAAATGCAATACTCGCTGAATACTCTAGAACCTCTCTCCATTCAAATAGAATGCGCGGTAAAACTGGGGATTGGTCAACTAAACTCGTTATCCAACTCATACTGATTGAGTATTGCCTGCCTCAGCAGCACCAGCCTTACTGGTGCCTTGAGCTTTTTGCTGATTTCTAAGAAGATCAGTCATCATTGCTCTAGAGATGAGAGGGGCTAATGCGAGCTGCGTCAAGCCATTTAACTCACCCGGAACCAATCCGTGAGTAGAAAACATAATGACTTTACGGTCTGATAGGTCCATTGAAGTGGCTTGCTTTACGCTAGCCTGCTTATGCAAAAAGATATGTGCATAGTACTCGGCATCCATCAACTTGAGAGCCGCTATTTTTTTACCTGCTCAGACTGCATCTCAAGTAAATGAATTGCTTTTCTGAGGGCGCGCTCGCTTTCAATCCATTGACCTTGGGAGGAATAATAAATACCTCGCGCACTCTCAAAATTCGACTCCAAAAAAGATCCATAATTTGAGAATCCACGAGATCTTCTAAGAGAATTTAAGGCATTTTCGAGGTCATGTAAAGTCTTTTTAGCAGCATCAAAATTACCTGAGTTGGCATAAAAAGTAGTTAGCAACCTTCCATTCCCATGGTGACTGGAGCACCAGTTAAATTGGGTAATGCAGATAACTGATATGCCTGCGCTTTCTGAATCAGGGTAATTGCCTTAGACTGCTTCCCTACAGAAGTTTCAAGCACACTTAAATTATTTAACTCCGTTAAATGAAAACGTGGATTGGTGGAGGGATATTGATTTACGGCTATTTCCAAGTTTTTTAGAGCTTCTCCAGCATCTCCGAGATCTTCGTACGCAGCCGAGAGCGCCTCGTATAAAAGTGATTCATCACCTCATTATCTTGTGATACTGGCAACGGGGTTGCCATTACTTTTTTGGCACGCTCGACGATGGCAAGATCAGGCTTAGTTTGCTCCACTAACTTCAGGATATCCTTAACATCCCTATGGGGCGCCTCAATATTTTCAATATTGATATCGTCCGCCGCAGAAGATGCAAGCGTTTCTGCCGACATGAGCACAATGTTGCAGCCCAGCAAAAAGGCTGGAATCATTAGTCACTTACGCATAGAAATCCCCCCAACAATATTTATTGTGGATATACTAGCTTAGTAATGAATGGGTTTTTGTAGATAATGCTACCTAGACCAGTTCTGATGGCATTACCTCAATCGACATCTGGACCCAACTTACAGTGGGTTTGCTAAAAAACTCGAATTAGCTTCTAACCACTCAATGTACCTTCCCACTCCCTGCTCTACATTCAGGAAAGGCTCTGTATATCCCGCAGCCCTCAGCTGAGTAAGGTCTGCTTGAGTAAAACACTGATACTTACCTCTGAGTGCGTCCGGAAAAGGTATGTACTCAATGGCCTTCTCTTTGACTAACTCTGCAAGTGTTGCTGATTGAGTGTTATCAAGCTTACGCATGGTGTTGGCCACTGCATACGCTACATCATTAAATGGTTGGGCTTTACCACTGCCTAAATTGAAAATGCCGCTAATTTCAGGATGATCCAAAAAGAATAAATTTACTTTAACTACATCTTCGACCGACACAAAATCACGGCTTTGCTCTCCTGGACCATAACCACCGTATTCGCCAAAGAGTTTTACGTGGCCGTTAGCCTTGTATTGGTGATACTGATGAAATGCCACTGAAGCCATGCGCCCTTTATGGGACTCCCGAGGACCATATACGTTGAAATAACGAAATCCGACAACTTGCGCAGTGTTTGCATTTTCAGTAAAACGTTTACGCATCACTTGATCAAATAAAAACTTTGAGTAGCCGTAGATATTGAGCGGCTTCTCATGCTCGCGGCTCTCTACGAAAACATCTGAGCCGCCATAGATAGCAGCAGAAGATGCGTAAAGCAATTGAACTTTCTGCTCAGTACAAATATCTAGTAAATCCATGGAGTAGCGGTAGTTATTCGCCATCATGAAAATACCATCAGTTTCCATCGTATCAGAGCAGGCCCCCTCATGAAATACCGCCTGCACTTTGCCAAAATGACCACTTCTAAATGCTTCTTGAAACTCCGCTTTATCAAGGTAGTCAATAATGTCTAAATCAGCGAGATTACGGTACTTGTCTGCAGGACGAAAATCATCTATCGCGATGATATTTTTTACGCCACGCGCATTGAGCGCTTGAACTATATTGGCACCAATAAATCCAGCTGCGCCGGTAACGATAATAGTCACTGCAATTCCTCTGAAGTTACGGTTGCAGTACCTAGCTTACCAACAACGATACCGCCTGCACGATTTGCAAGCGCCATTGCTTGTTCTAAAGGCCACTTCGCTGCTAAAGCCACAGCTAATGTTGCGATTACAGTATCACCAGCGCCCGATACATCAAATACTTCATGCGCTTGGGCATTCACATGACTAACGCCTTCATCGGTATAAAGGCTCATACCCTCTTCAGAGCGCGTTAAGAGCAAGGCTTGAAGATCGAAGGACTTTCTAAGGTCTTGTGCTTTTTTGGTCAAGTCTTCTTCACTAGTCCATTTACCAACTACCTGACGCAGTTCGCTACGATTCGGCGTAAGGACTGTTGCACCACGATACTTCTCATAGTCTTCGCCCTTAGGGTCAACTAAGATCATTTTGTTTTGTGCTCTAGCTTGCTCAATCATCTGCACCACCTGACCCAAAGCACCTTTACCGTAATCCGAAAGAATTACTACATCCGCAGCACTAAGTAACTTTTCAAAACGTTCCAATTTGTGAGCTAGCGCTTTATCACTAGGAGTTTCTTCGAAATCCAGGCGGATCAATTGTTGCTGACGAGCAATGACACGCAGCTTCACAATCGTCGGCACTTCAGCATCTATTTCTAGCTGGCTATCAACCCCACCTGCGTTCAGTAACTCAACGACTCGCTTACCAGACTCATCATTACCAACAGTGCCTAAGATAGTTGCATGAGCATCGAGAGCAGCTACATTACGTGCCACGTTAGCCGCACCGCCAAGACGTTCATCAATCTTGCTTACCTGCACTACAGGCACTGGTGCCTCTGGAGAGATACGATTCGTATCGCCAAACCAATAGCGATCGAGCATGACATCACCTACCACTAATAGGTGCGCTTTAGAAAACTGTTCTCGGTTGGCTTTTTCCATTTAAATACGTTTAGCTATTTCGTTATATTGAATGCTGCTTAATCTAATACCGCTTAATTATGTCGCCCAATACCATGGTACTCAATACCTAATTCTTGCATAAAGGCAGGCTCATAGAGATTACGGCCATCAAAAATGATGGGGCGCTTGAGTTTTTGCATTACTTGTTCAAAATCTGGACTTCTAAAAGCTTTCCATTCGGTCACTATGACCAAGGCATCAGCGTTATCCAATGCGCTCATGGGGTTATCAGTCATTAAGACTTTTTTAAGGCCATCTGGATTGCCTTTGAAGTCCACTTCTAGGGCATGCTGTGCTTCTGGCATGGCTACCGGATCATGCGCCACAATCTGGGCACCGCGTTTAATAAGCTCAGCAATAATTACGCGGCTTGGTGCTTCGCGCATATCGTCGGTATTCGGTTTAAAGGCTAAACCCCAGAGTGCAAACTTCATACCCTTGAGATCTTGACCGAACCTTTTTTCGATTTTGTTGACTAAGGTATATTTTTGCAGCTCATTGACTGCTTCCACCGCATCTAGAATCTTCAGATCTCGACCATGTTCCTTGGCAGTTTTTGATAAGGCTGAGACATCTTTAGGAAAGCATGAACCACCATAACCCGTCCCTGGATACAAGAATCCAAAACCAATGCGGGAATCGGAACCAATGCCTTCGCGTACCGCTTCAATATCAGCACCAACTAAATCTGCTAGATTAGCTAATTCGTTCATAAAAGAAATGCGCGTAGCCAGCATCGCATTAGCAGCATATTTGGTTAGTTCAGCACTTTTGACATCCATGTAATAAGTGCGCTCATGATGACGATTAAAAGGTGTATAAAGTTTACGCATTTGCTCTTTAGCCCTCTGCCCTGCTGGTGTATTGGCTGTGCCAATCACAATACGATCAGGTCGCATAAAGTCCTCAACAGCGGCACCCTCCTTCAGGAACTCTGGGTTCGAGACGACTGAACAGAGTTCTGGGGAAAGCTCCCTCTTATCCAATTCTTCAATAATGGCAGCAGCAACTTTATCTGCCGTTCCAACTGGAACGGTAGATTTATCAACAATGACTTTTGGGGTAGTCATATAACGCCCAATATTACGGGCAGCAGCAACAACATACTGCAAATCGGCCGAACCATCTTCATCAGGTGGTGTGCCTACAGCAATAAATTGAATATCGCCATGCGCAACGGAAGCTGCAATATCGGTAGAGAACTGTAGGCGCCCAGCTGCCATATTGTGCTCAATCATTTCTTTTAAACCTGGCTCATAAATGGGAACACCCCCAGAGTTCAGGATCTCGATCTTTTTGGGATCAACGTCTACGCAAAAAATATTATTGCCTTGCTCTGCAAGGCAAGCGCCTGTAACAAGTCCAACGTAACCACTACCGATGATGGTGACTTTCAATTTAGCTCCGACAGTTCTCTATTTAAATATTTCATTACACATTGGAATCATGACGATTTAGTTAATTTGTATCGAAGGACCGCTTGGAGCGGCACCCTCGCTACGTCTTGGGGAGTATGCCTCCCAATGAGTACATCCAGGGCACTGCCAGTAGAATCTTCTCGCTCTAAAGCCACAATTACCGCAAGTATAACGAGCTAAGCTGGTTGTCCGCTGGCGTAATAAATTCAGGATGGATTGCAACTCTGCTAGTCTTTCGGGATTAGCGCTTTCTCCCTCCAATGCAAGGCGAGTTTCAGCTAATTTAGATAAAGCAATTAAGGTTGGAGAATGTTGCATTACTTCTGACAACATTGCATTCGCGGCCTTTGGACCGCGAATTTTCATGAGATGTTTATGAACGATATCAAGCAATTCCCCGGAAGCTTGCGTCTTTAATAATTCACATAGACGATCTAAGCCCTCTTCCTCTTTGCTGATGGCTGTATGAGCCAACATCCAACGATCCGCTAATAAATGCATGTAGGTAGGATGAGAACTAGCGATCAACCCCCAAGCGTCAATGGCCTGCGCTGGCAGATCCATCGCCATCAGATAATCGCCCTGCAAAATCAAAGCACGGGCATGGTTGGGAACAGCCTGCAATGCACGCTGTATAGAAAGCTCAATCTCTACTAAGTCTTTACGACGCAATGCTTCTTGACCTAGTTCACAATGAAATTGGGCGATTTCAGTATGGTGCGATTTGCCCTGCAAGCCCTCAAGCTCGCTAGCAGCAATGATGGCTTTTTTCCAATCATGCTCAATTTGGTACATCTCCAGCAAACTCTCCTTTGCTGACTCTGCATACTTACCATTGCCAACTCGATTGAGAGATGCTTCAGCTCTATCAAGCAAACCGGCACGTAAAAAATCCCGGCCTAACTCATAGGCCGCATGATCGCGATCACGCGGCTTTAAATCATCTCGATTAGCTAAATGCTGATGAACACGTATAGCTCGCTCGGTCTCACCACGACGTCGGAATAAATTGCCTAATGAAAAATGAAGTTCTATGGTTTCAGGATCTAGTTGAGCAATTTTGACCAAAGTTTCAATTGCTTGATCAGGTTGCTCATTCAGCAGAAGACTTAAACTCTTAAAGGTCGAGCGCTGCTGACGCATCCGCTCACGTTCATCCATGCGGTTTTCAAGTCGTAAATCCCAGCGAGCGGCTAACCAGCCAATACCAAACATGACTGGTAATAGCAGTAACCAAGCGGTAGCTATCTGAATCATATTGTACAGAATTTAAATAAAAAAATGGCCCACTGAGGCTGAGCCTGAAACTTAGGCACCAGAACTCTCTTTGGGGCCCGCCTGCTTCAAAGGCTTGGAATCGACTCGTTCACGCAGCTCTTTGCCAGGCTTAAAGTGCGGAACACGTTTTTCTGGAATCAATACTTTCTCACCAGACTTCGGATTGCGTCCAGTACGCGCCGGACGATGATGAAGCACAAAACTTCCGACACCGCGCAATTCAATGCGCTTACCCTCAGCCAAAGCATGAGTCATTGTGTCTAGCAAGGTTTTTACAGCTAACTCCACATCCCTAGGCAGAAGCTGCGGAAATTGTTCCGCCAGGCACTCCACTAGTTCGGAGCGGGTAATCGCTAGTTGCTCTTGATCTGTCATGATCTATCAATAAAAAATTGCCACTCCCCTCATGGGAAGTGGCAATTTTGATTTAGCCTTGATTATCCAATTTTGCTTTTAACAAGGCGCCCAAATTAGTAGTGCCAGACTGGGCATCACCTTGGAGCTTGCTCATTGCATCTTGTTGATCAGAGCTATCTTTCGCTTTGATTGAAAGATTAATGACGCGTGACTTACGATCAATATTAATGATCATTGCAGTTACGCTATCGCCTTCTTTCAATACATTACGCGCATCTTCAACACGATCAGTTGAGATCTCGGAGGCGCGTAAATAAGCTTCAACTTCATCAGCCAAGTGAATAGCTGCACCCTTAGCATCAACAGCCTTCACAGTACCAGTAACAAGGCTACCCTTGTCGCTGACTGATATGTAGTTATTGAATGGATCACCGGACAATTGTTTGATGCCAAGAGAGATACGCTCTTTTTCAACATCAATTGCCAATACAGTGGCTTCAACTTCATCACCTTTTTTGTATTTCTTAACAGCTTCTTCGCCTGGCTCATTCCATGAAAGATCTGAGAGGTGAACCAAGCCGTCGATGCCGCCAGGCACGCCAATAAACACACCAAAGTCAGTAATAGACTTGATTGCGCCAGTTAACTTGTCGCCTTTTTGCTGTGCACGTGAAAACTCTTCCCATGGATTTGCTTTGCACTGCTTGATGCTCAAGCTAATACGACACCTGTCTTCATCAATATCCAGAACCATGACTTCAACTTCGGTTCCTAATGCAGTAGCTTTGCTTGGAGCCACGTTCTTGTTAGTCCAATCCATTTCAGAAACGTGTACCAAACCTTCGATACCTGATTCGATTTCTACGAATGCGCCGTAATCAGTCAAGTTAGTTACTTTGCCGAATAAACGGGTGTTCGGTGGATAACGACGAGCGATACCAACCCAAGGATCGTCACCCAATTGCTTCACGCCGAGTGAAACACGGTTTTTCTCTTGATCGAACTTCAAAATCTTTGCGGTAACTTCTTGACCAACAGTCAACATCTCGCTTGGGTGACGCACACGACGCCATGCCAAGTCAGTGATGTGCAAGAGACCATCGATACCACCGAGGTCAACGAATGCGCCGTAATCCGTGATGTTCTTAACGAGGCCAGTAACCACTGCACCCTCTTTAAGGTTAGACATCAACTTAGCACGCTCTTCACCTTGGCTAGCTTCAACAACCGCACGACGCGACAAGACTACGTTGTTACGTTTACGGTCAAGCTTGATAGCCTTGAACTCCATCGTCTTACCTTCGTACGAGCTGGTATCTTTGATTGGACGCGTATCAACAAGTGATCCAGGCAAGAATGCACGGATACCATTCACCATCACAGTCAAGCCACCTTTAACCTTACCAGTAACAGTACCGGTAACGATCTCAGCTTGTTCAAGCGCTTTTTCCAAGTTCATCCATGAAGCCAAGCGTTTAGCTTTGTCACGAGAGAGGATAGTGTCGCCATAGCCGTTCTCAAGAGCGTCAATAGCAACAGAAACGAAATCACCAGGAGCTACTTCAATCTCGCCAGCGTCGTTATGGAATTCTTCAACAGGAATAAACGCTTCAGACTTTAAGCCAGCGTTAACAACGATGAAGTTATGGTCGATTCGAAGAACTTCAGCTGAAATAACTTGGCCGGTCTTCATATTCGATCGGGTGAATGATTCTTCAAATAATTCTGCAAATGATTCAGACATGTGTATTCACTTTGTGTCGTCAGAAGACCTGACGGGTTAGGTTAAAAAAGTCTTAAAGAAACGCGCTAAAGAAAAAGTTGCGTTGTGGAGTGTCTTAAGACGCCAAAACTACTACTGATAACTCACTACTCAAACATACAAAACTAAGCAATCGCAGATTGATACCAATCTAAAACTGTCTTTACTGCTTGATCTATCGTTAAATTGGATGCTTCAAGCACTTTTGCACCATCTGCAACAAGTAGGGGGGCTGTACCTCGACTACTGTCTCTGGCATCGCGCTCCTGCAAATCTTGCAGCAAATCCTTTAGTCTAGCAGAAATCCCCTTAGCTATCAATTGCTTATAGCGTCGTTCAGCCCTAGCAGCGGCTGTCGCAGTCAAGAAAACCTTCAAAACTGCATCTGGGAAGATGACGCTGGCCATATCTCTACCATCAGCCACCAAGCCAGGCGTTTGACGAAAACTATGCTGTAGGTCAAACAAGGCTGATCTAACCTCCGCATAAATCGCCAAAGCCGATGCCCTCAGACCAATGTTTTCAGTGCGAATAGCATCAGTAACATCCTCGCCATCGAGGAAAATCTGACCATTCTTGAATGAAATCAATAACTTAGGAACTAAAAAGCCTAATTTTGTACTATTTTTGACCTCAACACCCTGCTTTGCACTAGCCAAAGCAACTAGTCGATAAAGCGCACCACTATCCAAGTAATGAAAGCCGAGCTGTTGAGCCACTAAGGAGGCGACAGTTCCCTTGCCTGAGGCAGTGGGTCCATCAATAGCGATGACTGGTGGCAGACTCATTTAAGTAATCCCTAAGGGGGATAAGTTAACTCACCACTTTCGCAAATTCTGCAAAGTAAGTGGGGAATGTTTTGGCAACACAATTAGGATCATTGATCTTCAGTGCATTCGGGCCAAAAGCAGCGAGGGAAAAGCACATCGCCATTCGATGGTCATCATAGGTATCAATGCCTTCAGCTGGTGACTTCCAATTCATCAATGATATGGGTGATTGAACAACAATGCAATCGGCACCCTCTGCAACAATGGCGCCAACTTTTTTTAATTCTTTTGCCATAGCCGCAATGCGATCTGTCTCTTTAACTCGCCAGCTTGCAACATGATTTAAGCGGGTTGGTCCCTCGGCAAATAATGCCACAACTGCAAGTGTCATTGCTACATCTGGAATTTCAGTGCAATCAACCGTGATGCCATTGAGTTTGCCGTTAGCATTCTTTACGCCATCCACTTCAATCCAATCTTCTCCCACAGTAATGTTGGCGCCCATGAGCGCAAGAGCATCAGCCAATGCTACATCACCCTGGATACTATCCCTGCCAACACCCACAACCTTTACAGGACCCCCTCCAATCGCCCCCAACGCCAAGAAATAAGAGGCAGATGAAGCATCGCCTTCGACAGATAATTGGCCTTGGCGCTTATAAACAGCATCAGAAGTTTTTGCAGGAATAACAAATGATTGTTGATCAGGACGAGTGACATTAACACCAAAGCGCGCCATGAGCTTCAGGGTGATATCAATGTACGGACGAGAAATTAATTTTCCTATCACTTCAATTCGAACTGGCTCTTTTGCCACTAAGGGCAAAGCCATTAGTAATGCAGTTAAAAATTGGCTTGATACATCACCGCGGACCTTAACAACATCTTTTATTTGAATCTCAGCTGCCGATATTTGGATTGGTGGATAACCTTGAACCAATTCGTACTCGATCTTGGCGCCTACTTGACGCAAACCATCAACCAAATCCCGAATTGGTCTCTCATGCATGCGGGCAACTCCAGACAAGCGATAGTTACCGCCTTGCATCGCTAGGGCAGCAGTAAGCGGACGAATCGCAGTACCCGCATTACCCATAAAAAGATCCGCTTCACTAACAGGGAATTGGCCACCACACCCCTCTACAACACAAACATTGTTTGCTTGATCGGTAACCGTTAAACCCAATTGACGTAATGCCGTACGCATGACCTGGGTGTCATCGGCATCGAGCAAATTCTTCAAAGTAGTAGCGCCGGAAGACAATGCTGCAAGCAATAGGGCGCGATTTGAAATGCTTTTTGAACCTGGCAAAAAGATTGAGCCTTGCGCTTGCTTAAATGGTCCTATGGTGATGTCATGCAAAGCACCCATCAAAGTACATCCAAATCTTGGCGTGCTTTACTAGCTTTATTAAATAATTTCTCTAAACCAGGACCATCATTTTCAGCAATGAATTTGCGCACGTGATTAACGATTAATAAGTATTGATCTAGTTCTTTGAGAACTGCAGCCCTGTTACCCAAGCAAATATCACGCCACATCTCTGGACTTGATGCAGCAATTCGCGTGAAGTCTTTGAAGCCTGCACCCACATGACTCAGTTTTTGCTCTGCATCTTCAGAGATCACAATGCTAGCCATGAAAGCATAAGACAAGATGTGCGGTAAATGAGAGACTGCAGCATAAATGGCATCGTGCTGAACAACACCAATCTTTTTGACCTCTGAACCAACCGTTTCCCAGAAACCAGTAATCAAAGCGGTATCTTCAGAAGAGTTTTCTTGTAAAGGGCAAATAATCGTCTGCTTGCCCTGAAATAAATCTGCCTTAGCAGCAGAAGCACCATGTTGCGCACCACCCGCAATCGGATGCGCAGGGACAAATTGACAGGCTTTTTTACCTAAGGCTTCTTTGGCAGCCAAGATCACATCGCCTTTAGTACTACCCGCATCTGTAATCATGGTGCGAGGCTTTAGATTTGGCTCAATCACTTCAAATGCAGCACGCATCTGAGCAACCGGTATGCAAAGCACAATGACATCAGATTGTTTAGCTGCCTCAACCAAATCCACTACACCATCTATCGCACCCATTTTCTGGGCTTGCTCTAAATTTTCTGGGCTTCGACCAACACCCAATACCTTACCTACAACCTCAGCTTTTTTAAGTGCTAAACCTAAGGATACACCAATTAGACCAACGCCCACAATGGCGACAGTACCGTAATTGCTTACTGGATTCATAATGGTCATTCTTTTTTTAAACTTTTATTCCTGAGCCAGGATTACTTTTAATGCATCGATAAATGCTGAATTCTGTTCTGGCAAGCCAATAGAAATTCTGAGCCACTGAGGCAAGCCTTAGTTTCCTACTGATCGAACAATAATCCCGCGCTTTAGCAACTCTAGGTTAATGCGTGCGCCTGCTTGTTCATCCTCGCCTACTTTAACTAAAACAAAATTTCCGGCGGATGGCAGATATTCTAAACCCAGCGCATCAAAGGCATTAGTCAATTGCACATAGCCTGCACGGTTTAATTCAAAGCCCTACTGTAAGAATGCCTGATCCTGAAAAGCAGCAATTGCAGCCGCCTGCGTCAGGCTATTTACATTAAAGGGCTGACGAATACGGTTAAGTAAATCAGTTACATGTGGTTGGGCAACACCATAGCCAATTCGTAAACCAGCCAACCCATAAGCCTTTGAGAACCTACGTGACAAAATCAGATTGGGGAAACGCTTCACCCAAGCAATGGCATCGTAACGTTGCTCAGGAGAGAGGTATTCGTTGTCAGCCTCATCCAGAACAACAACTACATTTAACAGAAGCGCTACTAAAAAATCTTCAATCTCTTTAGCGGTGCGATAACTCCCTGTAGGATTATTTGGATTTGCAACGAATACCAACTTTGCGTTATCGCCAGAAGCTTTAATTGCTGCCAACATTGCAGGAGTGTCATTCCCATAGGTAGATGCTGCAGCCACCTCAATCGCTTTAGCACCAACAGCCTGCGTTGCCAGCGGATAAACAGCAAATGCATGCTTAGAAAAACTCACTTCATCACCAGCGTGTGCAACTGCACTGGCAGCCAACTCCAAAATATCATTACCTAAAGTAATCCAATCGGTTGGAACACCTAAACGGCTAGCCAAAACATTCTTCAATTCAAATCTATTGGAATCTGGGTAACGGCCAAAATCACTATTAGCCTTAAGCATCGCATCTTGCGCAGACATTGGTATACCCAATGGGTTTTCATTTGAAGCTAACTGCACAATCTTGTTTTCCTCTAAACCGTATTCCCGCGCAACCGTCACTAATAGGACGGCCTCCGACATAGGGAGCATTCGCTTGAATATGTTTGAGGCCGATCTTAGATGTCATGTGATTTTGCTAGTGTGATAACGAATTGTGTGCTGAAACTTTTATTCGATTAAGCAGAATGTGGATAAGAGCCTAAGTTTTTATAAAAAGCAGCAACACTCTTTAGGTCATCAAGCGCCTCTAATACCTTAGCATCATCAGCATGACCAGCAATATCGATATAAAAGTGATACTCCCAAGTCCCCTTACGTGCAGGTCGAGATTCAAAGCGTTGCATAGAAACACCATGTTTTGCCAAAGGGGCTAACAAGCGATACACAGCTCCAGGGTGGTTATCAACCGAGAGGACTAAAGATGTTTGATCTTTGCCGGTAGGCTGGCATGCATAGTCTCCAACCACAACAAAACGAGTACGGTTGTGTGGGTCATCCTGAATTTGCGCAGCTACTGCTTGTAATCCATATGCCTCTTGCGCAGGATCTCCTGCGATAGCCGCCAAACTTGAGTCATGTGCTGCTAGACGAGCAGCCTCTGCATTACTGCTGACAGCTTGACGCTTGAGTTGGGGAGCATGCACGCTTAACCATTGTTGACATTGAGCCAAAGCCTGAGCGTGTGCGCAGACCGTAGTAACACCATCTAGATCTCCGCTCTTAGTCAATAGATGGTGGCGAATTGGCAGTACAACTTCACCGCTTATACGCATCGAAGAATCAAGCAATAAGTCTAAAGTGCGCGAGATCGCACCTTCACTGGAGTTTTCTACGGGTACCACACCAAATTGTGCTGCACCCTTTTCTACCGCTCTGAACACCTCATCCAAACTTGCACAAGGCAGGCCGACAATCGAGTGCCCAAAGTAAGTTTGTGCTGCTTGCTCAGAAAAGGTTCCGACTGGCCCAAGGAAGGCAATGGTTTGCCGCGCCTCTAATGCACGGCATGCAGACATCACTTCACGCCAGATAGCTACAATCCCATCCGGCAATAAAGGGCCCTGATTGATTTCTTGTAAACGCGCAACAACTTGATGCTCACGCTCAGGGCGAAATACTGGTGATGCAAAACCACTCTTTACATATCCAACCTCTTGTGCAGCTTTTGCACGCTGCGTCAGTAAATCCAAGATCTGGGCATCTAAGGCATCAATTTTTTCCCTTAAGGGAGCTAAGCGCTGTTCTTCAGTACTCATTAAGCCCGCCTTTCAAAGTCACGCATAAATTCAACTAAGGCTTGTACGCCTTCAATCGACATGGCGTTATAAATGCTGGCACGCATTCCACCCGCCGCTTTATGACCCCGCAATCCCACCAGACCAGCAGCGTTCGATTGAGTCAAAAATTCTGCGTTCAGCAGGCTCTCATCTTTTAAGAAAAAGGTCACGTTCATACGCGAACGATATTCTTTAGTAACGCGATTCTCATACAAACTACTTTGATCCAAGAAGTTGTAAAGCAAATCCGCCTTTTCTTGATTGCGCTTTTCAATCACTTTCACACCACCCTGCCCGAGCAACCACTTAAAGCCAAGACCAGCCATGTAGATAGAAAACGTAGGCGGAGTATTAATCATCGATTGGGTATTTGCTTGGACAGCCCAATCCCAAATTAATGGAGTGATGTCCATGCTGTGACCTATTAAATCTTTGCGAACAATCACAATTGTTACACCAGACGGACCAATATTCTTCTGTACACCACCAAACCAAACAGCACATCGATTCACATCCATCTCTTTAGAGAGAATGTTGCTAGAAATATCGGCGACCAAAGGAACATCGCCAACCTCGGGGACATCTGGAAATTCAACTCCACCAATTGTCTCATTGGCACAATAAAGAACATAGGCAGCATCACTCGATAACTTCCAAGTATTTCTGGCAGGAATTGTATTGAACTTTTCAACGGCAGAAGATGCAACTAAATTTGCCGTGCCGTACTTCTGCGCCTCTTGAAATGATTTTTCTGACCAAACACCAGTCACAATGTAATCTGCCTTTGGTCCATTTTTAGCCAAAGGCATCAAGTTCATTGGTATGGCTGCATTTTGCCCAAGACCACCGCCCTGCAAAAGCAGGATTTCATATGAGTCCGGAATATTCATCAATGTACGAAGGTCTTGAATGACCTTTTCATACACTTCCATAAACTCTTTGCTACGGTGACTAATTTCCATCACGCTGGTGCCAAGTCCATGGCAATTGAGCATTTCATCAGCGGCCTGCTTCAAAACCTCTTCGGGCAAAGTAGCAGGCCCCGCAGCGAAATTAAAGATGCGGCGGTCAAATGTCATGATGTTTACAAGTCGAGTGTGGTGACGCCTTAAGCGTCGCCTGCCGCATCAGAATTGGCATCGGCTGTTGGAGCAGCGTTAGGCATATCGCCTTCATCCTCAACATCGCCCGCGTCATCGGAATCGCTTTCAGCAATACGCTGCAGACCAGAAAGTCGTGTACCTGCATCTACGTTGATCAAAGTAACGCCCTGGGTCGCACGACCCATTTCACGAATTTCAGAGACACGTGTACGAACTAGTACGCCACCAATGGTGATCAACATAATTTGATCTTCTGGGGATACTAGTGCAGCAGCAACCACTTTACCGTTCCGGTCTGACGTCTGAATCGCAATCATGCCTTTGGTACCACGACCATGACGGGTATATTCAATCATTGGCGTACGTTTCCCGTAACCATTTTCAGTTGCAGTCAACACGCTACTTGGAATAGCAACGCCATTCGCAGCTACAACCGCAGCCTCAGCGCCTTCAGCAGGAGCCACCAACATAGCAATTACCTGATGGCCTTCACCAAGATTCATACCGCGTACACCACGGGCAGTTCGGCCCATCGGACGAACATCATTCTCATCAAAGCGGACCGCTTTTCCTGCATCAGAGAACAACATCACATCATGCTGACCGTCTGTAATCGCCGCACCGACCAAGAAATCGTTTTCGTTTAAGTCAACCGCAATAATGCCGGCCTTACGTGGATTAGAGAAGTCAGATAACCGCGTCTTCTTCACGGTACCTAAGCTAGTGGCCATAAACACATAGTGGTCGTCTTGGTAACCCTTAATCGGCAGAATCACAGTAATCTTCTCCCCCTCAATCAGGGGGAACATATTTACAATAGGCTTACCACGCGATGTGCGGCTTCCTTGCGGAACTTCCCATACTTTGAGCCAGTACATGCGGCCTCGATCAGAGAAGCACAGAATCGTGTCATGGGTGTTAGCCACGAATAGGGTGTCAATCCAATCCTCAGCTTTTGTTGCAGCAGCTTGTTTGCCACGACCGCCGCGTTTTTGCGCGCGATATTCGCTCAGCGGCTGGCTCTTCATGTAACCGGTATGTGAGAGTGTCACCACCATATCTTGTGGCGTAATCAAATCTTCCGTGAAAAGTTCAGCTGCATTCATTTCAATAAATGAACGACGACCTGTATCACCGCCCGCAATACCAAACTCCGATTGTACTTCTTTTAATTCAGATTCCATCACTTGAGTGACACGCTCTGGATTTGCTAGCAAATCAAGTAAGTCAGAAATTTCTGCCATGACTTCTTTGTATTCATTAACGATCTTGTCTTGCTCAAGGCCAGTCAAACGTTGCAAGCGCATCTGCAAAATTTCTTGCGTCTGACTATCAGAGAGACGATATAAGCCAGCAGTTTGCATGCCGTATTCAGGTAACAATCCTTCTGGACGATAAGCGTTGCGGCCACCAGGTGTATCGGTCTCAGCCCGCGCTAACATCTCGCGCACCATCGATGAGTCCCAAGCTTTACCCATTAATTCTTGCTTAGCAAGCACTGGGTTCGCAGCCGCTTTGATAATCGCAATAAATTCATCAATATTTGCTAACGCAACCGCTAATCCTTCTAATACGTGCCCACGATCACGCGTCTTACGTAGGTCAAAAATGGTACGACGTGTAACAACCTCACGTCGATGTTGCAGGAAATACTCAAGCATTTGCTTGAGATTTAACAGGCGTGGCTGGTGATCAACCAAAGCCACCATGTTCATACTAAAGTTATCTTGTAGTTGAGTGCTCTTGTACAAGTTATTGAGAACAACTTCTGGCACTTCTCCGCGCTTGAGTTCAATCACGACACGCATGCCAGATTTATCCGATTCATCACGTAAATCAGAAATGCCTTCTACTTTTTTTTCATTCACTAACTCGGCAATACGTTCGAGCAAGTTCTTCTTATTAACCTGATATGGCAACTCATCAACGATGATGGCTTGACGGGCACCTTTATCCAAATCTTCAAAGTGAGTTTTGGCACGCATTACCACTCGCCCGCGACCAGTACGGTAGCCCTCGCGAACGCCCTGAACCCCGTAAATAATCCCGGCGGTTGGGAAATCCGGAGCCGGAATTAGCTCAATCAGCTCATCAATCGTGCATTCAGGGTTGTGAAGTACATGTAAACAGGCTGAAACCACCTCATCCAGGTTATGGGGAGGGATATTAGTTGCCATGCCTACAGCAATGCCAGAACTGCCATTAATCAGCAAATTAGGCATTTTGGCAGGCAGAATCAGGGGCTCTTTCTCGCTGCCATCGTAATTTGGACCAAAATCGACTGTTTCCTCATCCAAATCAACCAAAAGCTCATGGGCGATCTTACGAAGGCGAATCTCGGTATACCGCATTGCAGCAGCGTTATCGCCGTCTACGGAGCCAAAGTTACCCTGCCCGTCAATCAGCATATAGCGTAGAGAGAAGTCCTGTGTCATTCGAACAATCGTGTCATACACCGCAGAATCACCGTGCGGATGGTATTTACCGATTACATCGCCAACTATACGGGCAGATTTTTTATAAGCTCGGTTCCAATCGTTGTTTAATTCATACATTGCAAATAAGACCCGGCGGTGAACCGGTTTGAGGCCGTCACGCACGTCTGGCAGGGCTCTGCCGACGATGACGCTCATTGCGTAGTCCAAATAGGACCGCCGCATTTCGTCTTCGAGGGATATGGATAGTGTTTCTTTAGCGGCTTGTTCCATTTAGAAATAATATCATTTTGATGACAGGTAGGCCCTATGCTAAAATTCTGTCAGTGTGTACGAAATTGAGATGTGTCGCTTTGCAGTTTTTGCATCAAAGTAGGGCGAATTACATTTAAGTTTGGCTTTAATTAAAAAAGAGATTTTTGAGGACTAAAAATGAACAAAACCCTAAAAGTGTTGCTGGCTTCTGTTATCACCGTTTCTGCTGCTTCTGCTCAAACCGTTGACAACTGGGTAAACGGCGACGGTACTTTGAATTGGAAAAACGGCGATGGCACATTGTGCTGGCGCGTCAACAACTGGACACCGGCAACTGCGTTCAAAGGTTGTGACGGTGCTCTAGTACCTGCGGCTCCTGTTTCTGGTGTTAGCCAAAGCAAAATCACTTTGCAAGCTGACACACTTTATGATTTTGACAAAGCAACATTGAAGCCAGAAGGCATGGCTACTTTGGACAAGATTGCTCGTGATTTGAGCAAGATCAAGTTGGAAGTCATCATCGCTGTTGGTAACACTGACAGCATCGGCACAGATGCATACAACATGGCCCTCGGTCAGCGTCGTGCGCAATCTGTTAAGACTTACCTCGTAAGCAAGGGTGTTGACGGAAGCCGTATCTACACAGAATCTAAAGGCAAGAGCAATCCAGTTGCATCAAACGCAAATGCTGAAAGCCGCGCTAAGAACCGCCGTACTGACATCGAAGTTGTTGGTACAGCAGCTAAGTAATTCGCTTTACTTGTACAAAAGCCCGCTTCAAGCGGGCTTTTGTATTTCCGTTATATTCATAAACTTCTTTCATAGCCTTACCCAAAACCCCCTCTTATGAACGTCGACCAGTCCGAAATCGCCAAATTTAGCGCCCTAGCCCATCGCTGGTGGGATCCGAATAGCGAATTCAAACCCCTAAATGCCATCAACCCGCTTCGACTGGGTTGGATCAAATCATTTGTCAATCTAGAGGGCAAAAAGGTAGTGGATATTGGTTGCGGCGGCGGCATCCTTGCAGAATCGATCGCGCATTCAGGCGGAGATACAACTGGTATCGACCTCTCTGAAAAAGCACTTAAAGTTGCAGAATTACATGCACTCGAAGTAGGCGCAAATCTCACATATCGCGCGATTTCAGCAGAGGCACTCGCAGAAGAACAACCAGAACAATATGATGTAGTGACTTGCATGGAGATGCTAGAACATGTGCCTGACCCTGCGTCAATCGTGAGAGCCTGTGCCAAATTGTGTAAACCAGGCGGGACTTTATTTTTTAGTACATTAAATCGCAATCCAAAGTCCCACTTATTTGCGATTATTGGCGCAGAGTACATCCTCAAACTGCTTCCTCAAGGCACCCATGAGTACGCTAAATTCATCAAACCCTCTGAACTGGTTGCCTTGACCCGTCATGCAAATTTAGAGATGCTAGGCATGAACGGCTTAAGCTACAACCCTATTACTCAGGTATATGGCCTAAGCGATGACGTGGATGTGAATTACATGATCGCAGTGCGAAAGTGAGTCAAAACGTGAGCGACTCTCTCGAGTCGAGCCCATACGCAGGCATCTTTTTTGCTTTGGATGGGACATTAGCTGATACTGCTCCAGATTTAGTGGCAGCAACCAATCAATTACTCATTACGCGCCATTTAGAGCTCAAGCCTTATGAATTTCTGCAACCTTAAGCTTTCAGCCGACGCAAGGGGATTGCTCGCAGACGCTTTCGGAATCAGTCCAGATCATGCAGATTTCCCCATTCTACGTGATGAGTTTTTCAGCAATTATGAGAAAGCTTTGTTAGTAGAAAGCAGATTATTTGATGGAATTGACCACTTGCTTGTCCAAATGGACCATGCAAATCTTCTCCGGGGAATCATTACCAACAAAAGTGAGCGTTTTACTAAGACCCATTACGAAGTTAATGGGTCTTCACCAGCGAGCCGTCTCCACTGTTCAAACCACACCCAGAGCCCATTTTGCATGCAGCAAGAGCTTCGAATATCAATTCTACACAATCAATCTATGTTTGGCAATGACATCAGAGACATTTTGGCGGGCAACGCAGCAGGAATGAAGACCGTTGCAGCAGCCTATGGTTACTGTCGCTGTAAAGGAGCCTCCAGAGGCTTGGGGAGCGGATTACATCATCAATAACCCCCTTCCGCCGACTTATTACAAATCATTTTTCCCAGCAGGGTTTAAAAAGATATTCAGCAATTTAAGGTTAGCAGCTTTAAAATAGATTCTTCCTATGTATGAACTCCGGGGTCGACATGGTTTCGACGTGGATTACAAAGCATCAAGGGCATACCGAGGACCCGTTATCTCGTAAATCAATGGGAATGTAATAACTGCTAACGACGAACGTTACGCACTAGCCGCTTAATTGCGGTTGCCCCTGAACTGATTCTCTCTTGGGTCAGGTAGCGCAAGCTACATCAGGGTCATATACAAGAGATAAGACTATTTTGCGTCACGAAAAATAGTACGAAAACTTGGTGAATCGTCAGTGAGAAACGTGTCAATCCGTGACTAACTGATTAAATCGAACGATATGACTAAGTATGTAGAACTTGTTGTGGAGGATTTGCGGACGCGGGTTCGATTCCCGCCGACTCCACCATTTAAAGCAAGCCCCTCTGATTTTTGGAGGGGTTTTGTTTTTTATCGAACACCCAAACGCCAAAGAGCAGTAACTTCCTTCGATCGTGCAGAATGCAAAGCATCCGCCTTATCAAAAACTTTTTGATGTGTAGGCTTAGTATCTAAACGTGCAATCACCTTTAAGCCCGCTTGCACAATCCAATCTTCAAGCACTTCTCTCGAGCGCCACCCCAAATACTCCGCTAGATCAGCGAGAATTAGCTAACCCTCACCTTGCGGTAGCAGATGATCTTTAAGTCCCCTTAAAAAACCCTTCAGCATTTGACTATCAGGGTCATACACGGCACGCTCCAAAGAGGAACTTGGTCTTCTGGCAGGCAACCACGGCGGATTACAAACTATCAGAGCGGCTTTACTTGCAGGAAAAAGATCGGTTTTACTGACTTCAATCTGCTGACTCAAACCCAATCGATCAATATTTTTTTGTACACAAGCTATTGCTCGATCATCTAAATCCGTCGCAATGATTTTTCCAACCTCGCGCATCGCTAAAACAATCGACAAAACCCCCGTACCGACACCGATATCGAAAGCAATTGAATTATTTTGTAACGCTGCAGGCAGGGCGCCTTTAATACGAGCTCGATATATTCACCACGGATAGGCGAAAAAACTCCATAGCGCGGATGAACCCGAATCTCCTCATCGTCTCTAGTGAGAACTTGAACGCCAGTCTTACGCCATTCATGGGCACTGATAATACCTAGCAGATTGAGCAAGTCGGTGCAAATTAAATACATCAAGAGGGCTTCTGTTTTTTTCTTTTTCAAGCGCATGAGCTCGGGAAGATTTTTTTGAAGACCTATCCACCATCCTGGCTAAAGCCTGCAATAGCTTGCCGTGCATTCTGAAAAGCTCCCCTGTAAAAAAGCATCGCTGTACCCTCACACGCCAATCAATAGGCGATATCAGCAGTTAAGGTATCGTCAGCAATCAGAATCTTTTTGTGGGACGCAATCCCGTTTTCTAAATGCCACTTAGCCTTGGCCGCCCTCTTCCCACTGCAGCCAGGTATCTTGATTCGCCTAGGTAATCACAAATCGATTGTTTTGATAATCATGAATTGCTTGCTCAATCTCAGCCCGTGTATTCATAACGAAGGGACCGTACTGAACAATGGGCTCATGAAGCGGTAAAATGCTGCGAGGATAATCAGTTGTGCGCCTGCAGGTCCAGATTTGGCTTTTAGGCGGGGGTCCCCCATCCCCAAGGACAATCGCTGCTTACTTGGGCACAGGCCTCAAGTGGGGGCGCCGCTCTCTAAAGCGCCGTCATATACATAGACAAACACATTGAGCTCTTTCGCAATGGGATGCTCAAAATCACAATGGGGTGATGTGAACATCCAAAAATAAGAGTGCGGTAGTGATGCCTTGTATTGGACAGGATTTCATGATTCTCGTATTGATATAAACCGGCAATCACCTGGACCGTTCCGCCATTAACCATATCTACCTTTGGAATATCCTCCCTCAATCTAGATATCTTTATATCCAGCCTCTTTCATCTTCTCATTAGCAGGCAAGTTAATTCAAAGTTAAAAGCCGCGCAGCGCCACTTACCTGTTGTGGCATCTCTGAATGAATAATGCCTCGTCCGGCAGTCATCCACTGCATACCACCAGTCTTTAAATGACCTGGGTTACTCAAATGATCCTCTCATGCAACCTATATGGCCCTCAAGCATATAGGTGACCGTCTTAAAACCTCTATGTGGGTGAGCAGGAAAACCTGCTACATAGTCATTGGGATCATGTGAAGAAAATTCATCGAGCATCAAAAAAGGATCTAAACGAACTTGATTCTGACCGCCAAGACTTCGACGCAATTTCACACCCGCACCATCAGAAGTATCAATACCAGGAATAATGGTTTGAATATTTCGGATCATATTCAGAGGTACAGCTCTATTTAAGCGGGTGGATGATCTTCAGGATTCACATCTAGCGCCATTAAAAAGCGAGAAACCATGTTATACGCTGCAATCACTGTAACCAACTCGACGATATCTGTACTACCCAAAGATGCTTGTAAGCGCTTCCTGAGATCAGGATCAACTTTAATGTTGCGTGTCATCTGAAAAGTTAAGTCAGCAGCATCATGTTCAACTGCCGAAAACAACCCCTTTGGAAAATTGGGCTGGCCAATTAAACGCAAGCCTTGTACCTGCTCTTCGCTACCCCCAGCCTTTTTAAATGCGGGCGCATGATGAAAAAATTCATACTCGGCACCATTGAGGACCGCCACGCCACACATTGTCAACTCACGCAATTTAGGGTCCAAAGAGAGATTATTACGAATCTCCCCAATAAAATGATTCCAACCTTCAGAAATTGGAACGCTATGCAAGAGCATGCGATCCAAATTAATGAACTGGCCACCACGGCGCTGACGAATGGCTGCCACCAGCTCTGCTGGTTCAGCTAAATCCATAGGCTGATAAGGAATTAAACGTTCTGTCATACATCATGAATCAACCTTTTATTTGTTTACTGTGCTGTCTCTTTGAGATTGTTTTCAATTACGAACTTACCCCAGATACCAATTTGCTTGCCAATAAATTCACGCGCAGCTTCTGGCTTGCCACCAACGATATCAATGCCTTGTACTTTGAACTTTTCAGCAACTGCAGGTGTTTTCAAAGCCTTTTTTAATGCCTTATTCATTGCGTCCACTATTGGTGCAGGTGTTTTACCAGGCGCTAAAACTGCCCACCAAGCTGGCGCACTAAATCCCGGGAAGCCACTCTCTGAGATTGTCGGGACATTTAGCAATGAAGGAGATCTTTTAGCAGTAGTTATCACCAAAGGAATGACGCCACCACTATCCACATGAGGCTTGACCAAGAACTCTGAGCCTACTGCTAATTCAACTTGACCGCCCAAAGCATCCTGCATCAAAGGACCACCACCACGATACGGAATATGGTTCCAATCAAAGCCAACTTGTTTCACAAGTCGCGCCATTGCCAAGTGTCCTAAGCTACCAATTCCAATGGAACCATAGCTAAATTGCTGGCCTGTTTTGGAGAGATCAACCAACTGTTTAAAGCTAGTAATGCCAGACTTTTTGCTTGCCACCAATACCATTGGCGATGTTCCAATTAACACTACAGGTGCAATATCTTTAATCGTGTCATAGGGAAGTTTGTCTTTCAGGCTCGGATTTACGCCGTGAGTATCAAACACCACAGCAAAAGTGTAACCATCGGGATCAGAACGCGTCATCGCTAATGTGCCAATGACACCAGAAGCTCCGCCAATATTTTCTACAATTACGTTTTGCTTCAACTCAGCCTGCAATGCAGGCGCCAATACCCGAGCCACCTGATCAACCGAACCCCCCGGTGGAAATACGGCAATTAAGCGAATTGGTTTTTGGGTTGGCCAAGCTCCAACCCCCGCACCTTGTGCACAGACAAGACTAGCGCAGCCAAAAGCCAATAAGACGCCCAATAAGCTATTTTTCAGGGCTTTTTTAGCCATTTTTAAATGATCCAACATGGATTTGCCTCCTGTAATAATGCCTCAAGATTAACACCCCCTTAGTCTATTTGCTCGATAATACAAAGGAAGCCAAGTGAGAGAAACATGAAGTTGATTCTAAATATTGCCGCCTATTTATTTGTCAGCCTAGATGGATTGCCAGAGCTACGCGCCAAGACGCTAGATGAGTGCAATAGTCGCAACCTTAAAGGGACCATCCTACTAACTGGCGAGGGCATCAACATGTTCCTTGCCAGCAAGCCAGAGGAGCTTCGAGGATTTGTGGATTGGTTGCGCCTTGATCCGCACTTTAACCCTCTCACCACAAAAGAAAGCTGGTCAGATGAACAGCCTTTCAAGAAAATGCTGTTCAAACTGAAAAATGAAATTATTCGCATGAATCATCCGACCCTTCGCCCAGAAGAAGGTCGTGCCAATTTTATTAGCCCCAAGAAGCTCCAAGAGTGGTTGGATCGCGGCACTGATGATCTGGGTCGTCCTGTGGTGATGGTAGATACTCGGAATGCTTTCGAGGTTGAATACGGCACTTTTGAGAATGCTTTACTTTTCAATATTGAAAAGTTCACAGAGTTTCCCGCCGCTATTTCAGCTCATAAAGATGAGTTAGTCGATAAAACACTCGTGAGCTTTTGCACTGGTGGTATTCGTTGCGAAAAATCTGGTCTATATATGCGAGAGATTGGCATGCAACACAGCTATCAATTAGAAGGCGGTATTCTGAAATACTTTGAAGAGGTCGGCTCTCCTCCTTATCAAGGAAGCTGTTTTGTCTTTGATGAGCGCGAAGCATTGGAACCCAGCTTGGATTCCATTCCTGCAGAACACTCTATTCGAAAAAATCCACACTATTTCCACTGAAAATTAATGCACCCTATATACAAGAAATCTATGAGCTCATTACCGAATATTGTAATCCTTGGCGACTACGAGCGCGCCCTCCGCTCCGCCGCTTCTCCAATTGGAACAAGCCTCCAATTGGAACAAGCTTTATCAACTGACCAACCTTACGATTTATCACGAGCCTTTACGAGACCAAGCTCTCTATGAAGCTGTAAAAGATGCAGATGTAATTGCAATCGTAAGAGATCGCTCGCCTTTTAATGAAGGCTTGATTGCACGTTTGCCAAAACTCAAATTTTTAATATTTACTGGTGAACGCAATGGCACTCTAGAAGCATCTACTCTAGTTTCGAGAAATATTCCGATGGCCTATACACCTGGTGGCCCTCCAAAAGAAACAACCACTGAACTCACTTGGGCTTTGATCTTAGGTACATCCAAACGCTTAATTGAGGAAAATAAATTAATCGCGTCTGGTGGCTAGCGCGACTCTCTATCTGTACTGCCGATGCTCCCTGATGAACGCCTGAGCATAATGGGCTTGGGTGCAATTGGTAGTCGCGTAGCACGTGTGGGCGCAGCGTTTGGCATGGAGTCCGCGCATGACTCCAGAACGTGCTGCTGCTGAGAATGCTAAGGCAGTAAGCCTTGATGAGTTCCTGAAAACTTCTAAGGTGGTCTCAATGCATCTAGTTGCTGGACCTGGGACCAAGGGATTAATTAGTTCTGATCAATTGGCACTCATGCGTCCCAATTCGATCTTGGTCAATCCGTCTCGCTCGGCGCTTATTAATATGGGCGATCTACAAACTGCGCTAGCAGCTGGTCGGCCAAGTCAAGCAGCGGTAGATGTTTTTGATATTGAACCACTTCCGGAAAAAGATGCATTAGGCAATACACCTAATCCACTGGTAACGCCGCATCTTGAATTTATTGCCGAACCTATCTTTGCTACTTTCTCAAAAGGAATTACCGAGACTCTAGAAGCATGGGTAGAAAATAAACCCGTACCGCATCCCTTTAATCCACAATAGCCCTGCTTGATTTCATGCAACCCTACACCCTTTCTCCGCTCCAACGTTTTATTAGCTTTAGCAAAATTGGCCTTTCGGGTTTTGGAGGCGTACTTCCTTTGGCCAGAAGGACGTTAGTTGAACGCGATAAAGTTCTGACATCGGAAGAATTTAGCGCCATTCTCGGAATCTGCCAGATTGTTTCAGGCCCAAATATTGTGAACTTAGCGGTCTGTGTAGCCTCGAGATTTGGCGGCGCAAGAGGAGCTTTTGCTGCGGTGCTTGGCCTAATCCTGGGGCCAATCGCTCTTGTAATATTGCTTGCAACACTCTATGAGCATTACAGCTATATTGCAACGGTTAAAGGAGTCTTGCGCGGTATTTCTGCCGTAGGAGTCGGCCTCATTGCCTCGACTGGATTAAAAATACTGCGCGATGAATTTCATTACCCAGCGATGTTTTTAGTCGTCGCAGTCACCATTCTATGCGCCACTTATTTTCATTTAGGCTTAGGATGGGTAGTGCTAACAGCATCACCATTAGCTATATTCTTGGCACGCAAAAAGGCTCAGCGTAGATGAACATACTGTTGAGTCTATTTTTGAAGCTATCTGCGTTCTCCATGATTTGTCGGTGTAAATGCACTTTTACCTGAATTATTAAATTTGGCTGTCTATCAAGAGCGGTGGATAGATTTGCAAACATTTTCTGATTACTTTGCGATTGCCCAAGCTGCTCCAGGGCCCAATTTCATGACAGCTACTCTATTGGGCTAGTTCTCTCTTCCGCTTGGGAGATTGCCCTACAAATTCACCAGGGTATTGCGGTCTACATCTTGACCATCACTATTATCGGCTTTACCTTATTCACACGCTGGCATCCACTTTATTGCATTGCAATTGGTGGAGCACTAGGCGCCCTGGGATTTATTTAGATCACTTTAAGAAAATTACTATGCAAGTCCATCAAAAATTTCCAGCTTACCTACTCTGTCTTCTTGCAATATTTGCAACTTCGATTTTTGCTCAGAGCAGCTATCCAAGCAAACCAATTCATTTCATAGTGCCTTATGGTACCGGTGGAAGCGCCGACTCGAGAAGCCGACAGCTCTCTCAAAAGATGAGCCTCATTCTCAAGCAGCCCATAGTTATCGATAACAAGCTAGGTGCCGGCGGGAATATCGGCACTGAATTTATTGCTCGTACAGCACCAGATGGATACACTATTGGTATGGGAAATTTTGCTCCCATGGCAGTCAATAAAACATTGTTTGGAAATTTGCGTTACGCCCCTGAAACGGATTTGACTCCTATCATCGCGGTTGAAAAAGGTCCATTAGTCTTAGTCGTGAATCCTAATTCACCCTATAAAACTGTTCAGGATATTGTTGTAGCAGCAAAAGCTCAACCTAACGTTTGAATATTTTCTTCAGCCGGAATCGGTGGCAGCCATCAACTCTCTGCTGAGCCCTTTGAATTCAATGCAGGTATTCAGATGATTCATGTCCCTTATAAGGGTGGATCTGGCGCTGTAACCGATCTCATGGCAGGCAATGTTGATTTCATGTTTGACAAAATGTATTCGGCTGTGCCCGGTATCAAGGCTGACAAAATTTGTCCTCTCGCCATTACCAGTAACAAACGCTCGCTTTTACTGCCAAGTGTTTGAGTGACCGAATTGAGAATGGTAAGTTTGGTATGAAAACCGGCGAAGGATTTTTTACCTGGACTGCTGAAACTATTCAAGCAGAGCGCGAGCGTTATCAAGATGCATGGCGTGCCGGCTTGAAGATTATTCAAAAAGATTTGCCAGAGATTAAATAGTAATAACCAAAACGGAAGTTATGAAATATCTTTGAGGTGAAGTTTTCTCAGGTGCGGGGCTAGGCGATAGGTAATGACAACCACTGCAATGGTTGTGACTCCGCCAAATATAATTGAGGGTACTAGCCCTATTATGCTTGCAGCGATGCCTGATTCAAGAGCTCCTAATTCATTTGATGATCCAATAAAGATCCCATTTATAGCGCTTATCCTGCCACGCATGTGATCTGGTGTTGTCAATTGCATGATGCTCCCTCGAATGACTACGGAAACTGAGTCAAAGCACCCGGAGATCAGCAAAAAGAATGCGCATAGCCAAAGATTGCTGGAGATGCCAAAGACAATAATCGCCATACCAAATCCTGCAACGGATATAAGTAGATGCTTGCCAGAGTCTGTCAAAATAGGGTGCCGCGCTAAATAAATTCCTGTTACAACGGCACCTGCCGCGGGCGCGGCACGCAGAATGCCTAGTATTTCTGGCCCCGAGTTCAGTCCTTCTTTTACAAACGCCGGCAAGATAGAAACCGCGCCACCAAAAAGTACTGCAAACATATCGAGCGCCATGATGCTCAAAATAAGCTCATGTTTTCTGACGTAGTGAAAGCCTTCTAAAAAACTTTTGAGAAAGTGTTTCGATAGATTGCTAGATTTCTCTTGGGGTACCTTAATGAAGGCAATGCCATATAGTCCAACTGCGCCACACAATGCAGCAAGTAGATATGTCCATTCAAGGCCAGCAAAACCAATTGTGAGGCCGCCTAGTCCAGAGCCAGCTACTACGCAAATCTGAAAAGCTGAAGATGCATAGGCGGTGTAATGTGGTAATTGATCACGTGGGATGATTTGACCAAACAGTGCGTGATAAGAGGGTCTGAGTAATGCTCTGCCAACGCCGATGAATGCGACGGCGGTGTAAATTAATGGTTCTGGTGGGGTCAACCATCCTAGTGATACGGCTGTTAAAAAAAGACCTGCCACAATGTGAATCAGACAGGCAAGCGCGGCAATCCATTTACGCGAGTAGTGATCTACCGCATGTCCTGAGTAAAGCGCTAGCGCAAAGTAGGGAATGAGCTCAGCAAGGCCAATTAGACCGAGTGAAACTACGCTATTGGTAATTTCATATAAATGCCATCCTATAGCCACCATTGTGACTTGATAGCATAGGGTTGCGCCTATGCGGTACAGCAGAAGGGTTCTAAAGGCTTTTCCAGGATTCATGAATCCTTTGCATTTTAAGGGAGAGCTGCTTTATCCTTATCGCATGAAGATAATCATTCGCATATGGGATTTGCCAATCCGCTTATTTCATTGGTTGTTAGTGCTCTGCATTATTGGGAGTTTTATTAGCGTTAATCTGGGTGGCAATGCGATTCAATGGCATGCTTATTTTGGATACAGCATTTTGACTCTGCTGCTCTTCAGAATTATCTGGGGATTCGTTGGCTCTACCCATGCGCGTTTTATATCGTTCTTTCCAAGCAAAAAAGCAATTATCGATTATTTGCAAGGTAGTTCGCCTCGCGTTCTTGGCCACAATCCAGTGGGTGCATTATCGGTATTTGCACTCCTCTTTGTGCTCTGTGTTCAAGTTGCTACTGGTTTATTTGTGGATGATGAAATCGCATTTCAAGGGCCACTTGCTAAGTATGTGCCTGGACGGGTATCTTCATTTTTGTCAGAGATACATGAAGGCAACCAAGTGGTGATTCTCACTCTGATTACGATTCATATCGCAGCGATCTGGTTCTACAAAAAATTTAAAGGTGAAAATCTTATCAAGCCGATCATCACTGGGGATCAAGAAATTGACCCAAGTGAGGCGGCTAATTATCTGCCTACTGACTTGGGTCGCGCCTCCAAGGATGGGGTCTTACAGCGCGGATTTGCTCTATTAATTTTAGGCTTGATCGTGGTAGTGGTGGGTTATTACATGACAAAGTAAAAAGGCTTATTTCTTTTTGAAATCATCATGACAGCCTTTGCATGTTGCACCAGCAGCACCAAAAGCTTTTTTAATACTCTCAAGATCGCCTGATTGAGCGGCTTTATTGAGATCAGCCACTGTTAATTGCATTTTGTCAGAGGCAGCTTTGAATTTTGCGTTGTCCAACCAAACGGCATGTTGCGCTTTTCCGCCTTCAGTGCCAGGTCCAAATGCTTGCCAAGGTAAAGTCGACATCATGGAAACAATAGCGGCGTTTTTTGCTACTTCATCTTTGTTGAATGGAGCTTCGCCTTTGACAACTCCGCCAATTTTCCCAAAAGAATTGGCCATGACGGTATAGACGCTTTGGCGATATTTGATGGCGTCTTCTGGCTTTTGAAATTGTGCATATGCTTGACCGGCACACATTGCTAAAACAGTAGCTGCGCTTCCTAAAACCAATTTCTGAAATTTCATAAGAGTTCTCCCTAATCAGTGCATTGCGTCATTTCAGCATATCTCAAAATGGGTATTTCCGCTTAAAAAATCATCCGCAGGGGGGCGGTTAACAACAAAATGAGCCATTCAAAGAAGTTCATCAAAGGTTGCATCCAGAAGCTGCCAATAATTCCGGTAAAAACCAGTCCTAGGACAATAAAAAACCCCCAAGGCTCCAATTTTCCAAGGGCAATAGACTGACGGGCTGGTAGGAGGCTGGATAAAATTCTTCCGCCATCTAGTGGGGGTAATGGGAATAGGTTAAAGACCAGTAAACTTAGATTCCAAGTGATTCCAGCCTGCGACATGGAAATGAGAAATTTCTCATCCACCCCAAATCCGACGAGCGCGATAAGTAGGATGAGCCAGATCAACGCCTGGATGAAGTTGGAGCCTGGTCCAGCTAAGGCAACCCAGATAGAGTCGATTCTGGGATTTCGCAGACGACAAAAATTGACGGGGACAGGCTTAGCGTAGCCCACTAAAAATGGGGATCCAGTCAAAAGTAAGACTAGCGGAATTAAAATAGTGCCGACCGGATCAATATGTTTGGCGGGATTTAGACTCACTCTCCCAAGCATATAAGCAGTATTGTCGCCAAATCTATGCGCAGCGTAACCATGGGCTGCCTCATGAATAGTGATCGCAAAAATCAGCGGAATAGCATTAATTGCGATAGCTTGGATAGAATAGTCAGTAATCATGGCAATATGATATCCACAGGAGCAAAAAGTGACCGACGAAAAGAAACCCGATTCCAAGACCCCAATAAAGGCCTCAGTTGTCGCCAAGCCGCCACCACCAGCACGCCCACCCGCGCCTAAAGGCCCATCTGGGCCCCCTGGAAGGCCTCAAGCAGGCTTTGGCGTGGGAAAAGGCATGATGCGCAAGGCTGGTCGCGGTCGATAGTGGATAATTGCACTATTGATTAATCTGTTTACAGAGGATTTAGCATGAACGAATAGCATAACGAATCAAAAGAAGCAATCAACAAAAAGATTATTACCTTGATCGTCATGTTGGGCGCCGCTACTAGTTTGGCAATTTTGTTTGCTTTGGTTGCAGCTCATACAGGTTATGAGTTCGGTTAAAACGCATTAATGACTAGCCATCGCCAACCGGCAGTATTTGCTGGCTATGGTAGTCCGATGTATGCTATTGAGCCCAACCGCTATACAGCGGCCTGGTCATCTTCAGGGAAACCATTACAGCGCCCAGACTCTATTCTTGTCATATCAGCTCATTGGGTAACGCGCGGGATTTGGGTTGCTGCAATGCCTAAGCCCAAAACAATTCATGACGTTGGCGGCTTCCCACAGGCCCTCTTGAATATCCAAGATTCAGCGCCAAGCAGTCCTGAGTTGGCTTGATCGTATCCAAGAGTTATTGGACATTTCCGTAGTGCTTGAAGAAAACGAGTGAGGGATCGATCATGGTGCTTGGTCAGTATCTCAAATACATGTATCCAAACGCTAATGTGCCGGTAGTGCAGTTGAGTTTGGATGGATCGATGTCGGCACGAGAACGAGAGCATTATGAGTTGGCCAAACAGCTAAGACCCTTACGTGATGAAAATATCCTGATTTTGTCTAGCGGTAATGTTGTTCATAATTTACGCACTATTCGCTGGCAAGAGGGTGCAGAGCCTTATCCATTGGCTACGCAATTCAATCATTTTTTTATCTCGAAAATTCAGGCTAACCATCAGGACTCTTTGATTGAGTGGGAAGGTTTTGGTGAGGCCGCCAAACTCTCAATTCCAACCCCAGAGCATTATTGGCCAGCTTTATATACGCTAGCCTTGCAGGCAAAAGGTGAGCAAGTAAAAATATATTCTGATGGTATAGGGATGAGTTCAATCAGTATGCTGGGTTTCTCCATTTAATAAAGAGCGAACTATGTGGTTATCAATTTTTGCAATCTTCTTTGGCGTTGGTCTGGGCGCGTTGCTAAGAGCAGCATTTAATTTTTTAACGGTTAGGCCACATCTGTCATTCCAATGAGGACTTTAATCTCTAATATGATTGGTGGCTATTTGATAGGTATCGCAATTGCCTTTTTTGGTAATAATCCTAACGTCTCACCTAAATGGAAACTTTTTATCATTACTGGTTTTCTGGGTGGCTTGACGACTTTTTCAAGTTTTTCGGCTGAAGTGGTTGGTTTTATGCAGTGCGGTGAGCTAAGTTGGGTCTTGGACACAGCATGACTTCACTTAATCGGCTCGATTGCGTTTACTTTCTTGGGTATCTTGACTGACCAAGTGCTTAAATAAACACTTAAACAATTGGGAATGCTAAGCCCAAAAATTTAATCTATGTCAATCTCCTATTCGGGTTTGATGTTTGCACTTTTGACTACTACACTCCATTTGCTTGCGTCTGATTTGATGAGCGCTGTAAACTCTGCTGGGTTGCCACCGCCAATCTCATTACCTTGTGAGAGCATGAGCTCTCGTAATTGAGGATTCTTAAGTGCTTCATTTGCAGCAGCATTTAATTTATCAATATAAGAACTTCTACTTTGGAATAACCCAATTCCACAAAGCTTGGGACATTGGGAAGTAGTTGGTGAGTTATTCATTGCAGGACCAGCGGCGATCTCACGAAAACCAAAGCCAAAACGAACAGCTTTATCAATATCTTCTGGGGTACATATACCAGCATCGACCATGGCAAAAGCTTCACGAGAAAGGGCATGCTGCAATCGATTGACTAAGAAACCTGGGAGATCTTTCTTGACCGTTACTGGCACCATGCCACAAGCAGTCATTAAACGAGATAGACTGTCCTTACCATTGGCGAGGTCTTCTTACCATAAACAACCTCAACGCATGGCACTAAGTGTGCTGGCATAAAGAAAGGTAATCCAATCATTCTTGCTGCAGTTTTGAGACCTTTTGCAATCTGGCGGATTGGAAAGCTGGTACTGTTACTGGTTAGCACTGCCTCAGGCTTGGCATATTTTTCTAACTGAGCAAATAACTCTTTTTTAATATCCAATAGTTCCGGAACACACTCGATTACCAAATCAATATCAGTCGAGTCTACTTTTTCAAGCGCTACTGCCACAGACAGTAAATGGATCCGATGCTCATAGCCAAGATCAGCCATAGTATTAGCAAAATATCTGGTAGGAGTGCACGACGCTCAGTGGTTGACTCAACGACCTGAACAGCACACCCACCCGCGTGCACACACAGCCGCTACATCAACACCCATCGTGCCGCCACCAACAATCACCACCTTAGTTTCAGCTAGCATGAATAACATGAATATTCTCCTAAAAGGGATGCGGACCTGTTCTAAAAATCCTCTTATAATGGGCTCCTTTTTTCAAAGAAAAAGTTAGCGAGACATGATCCCCGTCAATTCGGGGCTGCAGGTCGGCCATTTCCCTGAAATTATGCAAGCGGAAATTGATCGACGCTTTATTCTCTGTCGTCATGCAGATCCTCAAGCACCTGCTCCAGCAGGCAACTTTCAAGCGATTTTGATTCGCTCAAACACCAAGTTGCCTAAAGCTTTGGTGCAGCAAATTTCCAGTATTCGCATGGTGGCAACCTGTGGGGTTAGCTATGACAATCTCCTCTTGGCTTACTCCGCCGCATTCTAGAGGCTCAGGAATACGTGAAACGCTCTGCTTGGTCAAAGGCACCTTTTCCAATTACAACTACCCTTGCTGGCAAAACTATAGGAATAGCGGGTATGGGTCGAATAGGCCAGGACCTGGCTAAACGCCTTGAGGCTTTTAAGGTAAAAATCGCTTATTCGGGACACAATCAGAAATCCGTTTCTTATGCCTATTTCCACGATGTTTACTCTTTAGCCAAAGCCAGCGAGATCCTTTTTCTAGCGTGCCAAGCCACTCCGAAAACAAACAAGATGCTCAATACCGAGGTCCTTGAGGCCTTCTGGCTATCTAATCAATATTGTGTGTGGTAGCGTGGTTGAGAGGGCGCTCTTTTATATGCACTGCAGCATAAAAAGATTGCTGGCGCGGCTTTAGATGTTTTTGAAAATGAGTCCAGTCCAAACGCGGATAGCAATGACCAAGTTAGCGGTAGATAATTTAGAAGCTTTCTTTACACAACAAAAATTTCCTTCAGAAGTAAATAATTAAAACGGAGCCAGCCTGACGATTTCTCTGCACCCTTCTACCTTACCTGCGGTGTTGTCCCCTGTAATCACACCATTTAAGGCGGACGGTAGCCCAGATGCTCCAAAAAGTTATTGAAACAATGTACATGGCTTGAGGCCAATGGTGTTGGTCAAGCGATCTTTGGCACAAACTCTGAAGCAAACTCAATATCTGCCCCTCAAAAAATGAGTGCTTTGACCGCCTTAATTGAAGGCAGATTAAATCCTGAACATATGATGCCTGGTACTGGTGCCACATCAATTGATGCCGCTGTGACAATAACTCGCCATGCAGTGAATCATAAGTGCGCAGGGGTATTAATGTTACAGCCCTTCTTCTACAAAGAAGTATCAGACGATGGCCTCTTCGCTTATTTTTCTGAAGTCATTCAAAAGATGGGTAGTACTGCACTTCAGATTTATATTTACAACATTCTACCAGTTACTAAGCTTAATTTAAGCCTCTCCTTACTTGCGCACTTAGCAAAGGAGTACCCAAACACTGTTGTCGGCATGAAAGATAGCTCAGGCGACTGGGCATACACCGAATCAGTCATTCAATTACTCGCTCCTTCTGGCTTTAGAGTCTATGCGGGGGTCATGAAGTATTTTTAATGGGTGCCCTGCGTGCTGGTGGCGTCGGTTGCATTTCCACTGCCGCCAACGTCAATCCAAAAGCCATTGCTGAATTAGCGGCGCACTGGCGAGAATCCAACGCAGATGAGCGTCAAGCTGGACTTGATCAGGTTCGTGGAATTTTTGCTAAGTATCAAATGATTGCAGGCATGAAAACTGCTGCAGCCCATTACACCAATGATCCTGAGTAGCTCAGAGTGCGTCCACCACTTATGCAACTCAGCGATGATCAGCACTCTCAATTACTTAAAGAGTTAAAAAAAATTAATTTTAGCATGCCGGGACTGTAATTTAATAAAAATACAATACAAAACATAAATAGGAGACAACAATGAAACCACTTAAAGTCATTGCTATATCGCTTAGCTTTTTATACGCAAGTGCAACTGCGCAAAATATCTCTATTGCTACGGGCGGCATAGGAGGCGTTTACTACCCCATGGGTGGTGGCTTAGCCTCTGTTCTTTCCAGCAAAGTTCCAAGCATGTCTGCAACGGCAGAAGTCACCGGTGGTGGCTCTGTATAGACAACTTAAAGCTAATCGGCACAGACAAAGCCATATGTTGGTTTTTCTATGGCGAATGCTGCTAAAGATGCAACATCAGGCGTAGATAAATTTAAAGACAAGCCTATTGATGTTTGCATTCTGCTCATTCTTTATCCAAACTTGATGCACGTTGCTACTGTTGAATCAACTGGCATCAAAACTATGGGTGACCTCAAAGGTAAGCGAGTCAGCACTGGCGCCCCTGGAAGCGCAACTGAAGTCATGGCATTTCGTTTACTTGAAGCAGCTGGTTTAGATCCGACTAAAGATATCAAGCGCGAGCGTTTAAGCGTTGCTGAATCCGTTAATGCAGTCAAAGATCGCAAAATTGATGCGTTTTCCTGGGTCGGCGGCTTACCAACTACAGCAGTAACCGATTGAGCAAATAGTCCAGGGATGAACATTGTCATGATTGATACTTCAGCCAAAGTACCAGCCATGAATAAAAAATATGGCAACTTATATTGCCCATCCATCATAACTAAGCAAACATATAGCGGCATAGCTAAAGACAATAATCTAGCTGCGGTAGCAAACCTATGAGTTGTCAATGCGACGATGTCCGATGATGAAGCCTACAAGATTGTGCAGGCTGTTTTTGACAATCAACTGGAATTAGTTCGCTCACATGCCGAGATTACTGCGCCTGCACGGCCTTGTAATATGGACTCGTTATACATCTCCATCCAGAGGCCTTCACTTCGGTGACTATTTTGACCAATAAGTTGAGGAGCGAGTAATTGCTCCACTGTAATTTTGGCAATCTCGCCTCCCGCGCTTCCGACATAACAAAAGCCGATGCCTTTATGACCATCTTTGCTGCGTACTTTTACCAAACAATAGTGACGCTCTGATACCGCTCGGGTAGAAAATGAAGTTACTTTATCCAAAGGCACTGCGACAGAAGCAACTTGGATGGATTCAATAATCGGCATCTAAACTCCTTAATTAAAAATTTACACTACCAGCATGGGCTCGAATAAGAAATAATCAAGCCATTACATTTGGCAGTTAGAGGGCAAAGATGAGCCAAGTTGTTGTGATGGGAACAGGCACCGTGGGCATTGGTATCGCCGCTGGATTTCTAGCGCGCGGCACAAATATCATCATTCTGGGCCGCCATTCTCAAAAGGCGATGGCTTGTCTTGATTCTATTCAGTCATCCGCACAATCAATTCCGCCTTAGATCAATGTGTGTGTGCCTCCTCATATTTCCATCGGCAGTAATAAATCTGGATGTCCACGCTGGTTTACCTACCGCGCATCGCATTCTCAACACCTACCACTTTATGCCAGCACATAAACTCCCATTGGTGGAAATAGTTGTGGGTGAGCATTCTGACCTTTCTTTGGCAGAGAGGGTATGCCAGTTTTACCGTGCCCATAGTAAAAAACCAGTGCTTGTCAAAAAAGATATCCCGGGATTTTTAGCAAACCGCATTCAACACGCATTAATGCGTGAGGCTCTCTCACTGGTTGAGCAAGGAATTGCTACTCCCGAAGCTATTGATACTGCAGTTCGTTATAGCTTTGGATTTCGGTATGCAGCTGTCGGACCCATGACTCAAAAAGAGATCTCTGGCTGGGAGGGAATGACTCTAGCCGCAGAACTGATATACCCATCTTTATCCAATATCTCAGCGCCACCAAGTTGCGTAATGAATTTAGTTAAAAGTGGCAAAACTGGTATCGCCAAGGGTGAGGGTTTCAGAACATAGTCTGCAGATGAAGATTAAATTTAATTTTGCTGCAGCACAGCATATTTATTCAGAGCTGCGCTCACATTATTAGATAATTGAGGCGTGAATAAAAAAGTATCTATTAGCTCCCTATTCACCAAGGGAGTTGTCATTTTGTCTTGTTGCGCCTTTCTAAGCACAACCCCAGAGTGGATTGTCGAGGCACAAGCTCAGAGTAATCAAACTAAGAGTACAAAGCAGTCGCCCAAAAAAATCATCGTCCAACAGCCCAAACAAGTTGGCTTTCAAGATAAATCAGCGGGCTCGAATCCAAAAACAAGCAGTATGAGTCTAAATCCCTCGCTATTTCAGCGCAAAGTTCCAGATGAACTTATGTTGGATGGTGACGCTAACCTCGATTATCGCGTTACTCAAGGCTGCCTGCGACGAAGTTTTAGCGAAGACAGCCTGCCTGCCAGCGTCGGCATAAAGGATCGTCAATTTGCCGAATTTTTTAAGAATCAAACAAAAACTTTTTTTGACCGCATGCGTGGTGATTGCATACCCTATACCGCCGCATTTGGTAGTCGCAATCGCTTTGATTCCCTCAGCATTATGAATGGGCCCATTCAAGACAGCAAAACAGAGGTGTGGACCTTTACTCCATCCGCAGTTGGTGAATTTTTAATTCAGCAAGATTACTTAAAAGATGAATCAAAACGCTTGACAGAGATTCGTCTTCCATTAAGAGATGTCTTATATAACCCACGAAAAGTAAACGATCAACTACCTGTAGAACTCGTTTGGGAACTGAACTCCATCATCAAACAAATTTATCCGGAAGAAAATAATTCCCTCGAAAACACTAATAGTGTTGTGCGTTTGATTGTGGATTTTGGCGATAGAGAAAAATGGGCCCAAATTTGGGCGGTTGAAATTATCGATCCAAACACTAATGAGACATATGCCAATGCCTTCTGGCTTGAACGCAACGATATTCTTGGCGGCTTCTTTACCGGAAGTGGGGAATCACTTGAGCGCTCTTTCTGGACCAATCCATTAAGTTATCGACGCATCTCTCGTGGGGTTGGTATGGTAAAGGCCTCCAGCAAACGCAGTAAAGCCCCTGCCGCTACACCTAATGCCAATACCGCTCCAGCCCAAAAACAACGTTACCGCGCCCACATGGGAATAGACTACTCTGCGCCAACTGGAACACCTGTCTTCAGCGTGGCTAATGGTAGGGTTGTTCATATTGGTTACAGCGGTGCCTTTGGCAACTTAATTGTTTTGGAGCATCCTGGCAACTATCACACTTACTATGCGCATTTAAGTAACTACAACGTAGAACTCGAACTTGGTAATGAAGTAAGACGTGGTTTAGAAATTGGATATGTAGGCTCTACAGGGCGATCAACTGGTCCCCATCTGCATTTTGAATTAAGAAAAAATGGGGTCTACATAGATCCGTATGCCGCCAAAACACAACTGGATTTATGGTCTATGCGAGACAATGATAGTGGACAGCTCACTAGAGAAATTTTGCTTCTAGGAAGCCCCATTAAAAATAACTAATTGATTCAGTATGACGCTTGAAATAACAAAGGGTCCTTATGGACCCTTTTTACTGAACATCGCCAAATTAACCCAAAACTAACACTGGAAGTGTTGCATGGACAATGACCTCATGGGTTTCGCTACCGAGCAACATACTTCTAATGCCAGTACGCTTATGGGAGGCCATCACAATGACATCCGCTTTCGCTTTTTTGGCGCCATCCAAAATTCCCTCAGCCAGATTACTGTTGGCGATGTGTAGGCTATTTGTTTTGACGCCGGCACCAAGTGCAGCGGTGGCTTTCTTAAATACGTCCTTCGCATATACTTCACATACCTTGGCATGTTCTTTTTGCGAAATTCCGTAACCCATTGTGCTGTCGGAATAAACCATTGGGGGCATTGGATCAGAAACATAAACCAAGGTTACGGCAGCGCCATCAGCCTTAGACAGAGCGGCGACCTTTTTTAAGGATTTGCTACTGACGCCAGAACCATCTACTGGTACCAATAAACGTTTAAACATAATAACCCCCTTTAACTTGAACAACTAATCTAGTTTTTCTATCATACTATTAGAATATATAAAGATAAAGGTTACTGAATTGCTCAAGAATATTGCTGTTTTATACCTCCTTTTTAGTTGTGTTGATCACAATCGATTTTATATCTCTTTTAGAGATTGCAAAAAATCTCTATCGCGACCAAATGGGTGATTTGATGGCTAGCGAGCCCAAACTCATTGCCGGTCTTGCCTTTTATCTTTTGTATGCTCTGGGGGTTTGTATATTTGTGATTATTCCAGCACTTTCAAAACAGTCTTGGATATATGCGCTGCAATATGGCGCCTTGTTTGGGGTTTTGTGTTACATGACATACGATCTCACCAACCTTGCCGTTGTGAGAAACTTTCTAACACAGTTAGCCTTTGTCGATATAGCGTGAGGAAGCTTTGTAACAGCCATATGCGCATACTTTGCCTACTGGGTTGGCAATCGCACCTCCTAGGCAATTAATTTAGCCTATGCTTTTTCGTCCTCATCTACTAGATTCGTTTAAGGGCTATAACCGCACCCTTCTCACAAAAGATGTTTTCGCAGGATTAACTATTGGAATTGTTGCACTTCCCCTAGCGATGACCTTCGCCATTGCTAGCGGACTCAAGCCAGAAGCAGGCATCTTTACGGCCATCATTGCTGGTGGACTCATTTCTTTACTGGTGGGTGGCAGTCGAGTTCAAATCGGCGGCCCAGCTGGCGCTTTTATTGTGATCGTCTACGGCATTGTCGAGCGCTATGGTATTTCCAATTGATTAATTGCTACAGCAATGTCAGGTGTATTTTTATTTCTGATGGGCGTATTTCGCCTGGGAACGCTAGTTCGCTTTATCCCTGTTGCAGTCATCATTGGTTTTACAAACGGCCTTGCCTTTTTGATTGGACTCTCCCAGACCAAGGATTTCTTTGGCCTCCAGGTTGAAAAAATGCCGACCCATTTTTTCCAGGCTGTACACACACTCTATTTGGCGGCGCATACTGTGAACCCGATTGCCCTAGCTCTAGCGTGTGGAAGTCTGGCTTTATTAATTCTCTGGAAATTATTTCAGAAGCGCTTGGGTTGGCTTTTGCATCTGCCAGGCACTGTGGTTGCGATGGTAATTACTACTATCATCACCAGTATTTTTAGTTTACCGGTTGATACTATCGGCAGTCGTTTTGGCGGAATCCCATCGCAGCTACCTTCTTTTGAATGAATCCACATTAGCTGGGATAGCGCGCAATACATGATTGCACCAGCAATAACGCTTGCATTATTAGGGACTATTGAATCTTTGCTCTGCGCACGTATTGCAGATAGCTTGATGCACGATCGTCATGAATCTAATCAAGAGTTGATGGCTCAAGGGAGCGCCAATTTTACGCTTCCATTGTTCGGCGGCATGCCAGCAACTGGCACTATTGCACGCTCCGTCACTAATGTGGAGAGCGGTGCAACTACACCTGTCGCAGGCCTGGTGCACGCTCTCACTCCACTCATAATCGTTTTGTTTGCAGCACACCACTAGCCAAAAATATTCCGCTCGCTAGTCTTGCTGCAATCTTGATGTACGTTGCTTGGAATATGGGTAAATGGAAAAAGTTGATTGACCTTAAACAATGCTGCTTACCCTATCACGTGACCCTCTTGATGGCATTCATTCTGACTGTAGTTTTGGGCCTCACTATTGCAGTTCAGGTCGGTCTGCTTTTAGCCTTTATCTCATTCATTTATCGCATCTCTAGCTTATCGCGTTGTGAACTTGCGCAAACAAGTGATTTCCCAGGTCTACAAAATCAAGAAGGAAGTATAGACGCGTATCGTATTCACGGCGCCCTCTTTTTTGGTGCCGTCAAATTATTAGAAAACATTGAGTTGAATTTACCCACGCAAACTTTATTATTGGATTTGAAGAATGTGATGTATATCGACACTTCTGGCATGGATACGATTATGGAACATTGCGCATTTATGCAAAATTCGCGTGATCATTTTTGGCTTAGCACACCAGCCGCTTGAAATGGCTGAGCGCAGTAACTTTGCATCTTCGCTACCACAAGATGCTTTCTACCCAGCCCTAAACGCTGGAATAGGGGCAGCAACTTCTTAAGATATACAGAAGCCACCTTTCAGTAATGCCTCTGGTAAAACCCAAGCGCGATACAAACCAAAACCACCAGTAATAAAGAGAAGTACTACGACTAAATACCGTACCCAAAGATATTGTCCAAACTGAGTAAGCGCTGCAGAAAATTTAGAGATCAGCAATAGATTAGGTAATGTACCCAATCCAAAAGCCAACATCAATGCAGCCCCAGTAAAAATATCTCCCGATAAAAATGCTAGCGGCAAAATGCTATAAACCAATCCACATGGTACCAAACCCCAAAGCATTCCACTAAACCAACGCGAGGGTCCACTTACCATCCTGCCCAGATATGTAGCCCAATAAGTCGCAATCTTGGAGCCAATCCATTTGGCACTCAACAAGTTCTCTGACTTACCAGCCTTGAGTAAACAAAAACCCATCAGAATCAAAATAAGAGAGGTCAAGGCAAACAAAGGTCTTTGTATAGGAACTACGTTTTGCTGCCAAACTACCACCCCCACAGAGGCTGCCAACGCCCCTAAGAGGGCATATGTTGTTACTCGGCCTAAATGCATCATGAATTGAAGGTAAAAGAGTTCTGATTTAGGCCGTAATGGGGTCTCGGAGGAGATTGGCCGCTCAATGGCAGAGGCGATCCCACCGCACATCAAGGCGCAATGCCAGCCGCTCACAAGAGCGGCCAAAAATACAGCAAGAAGTAGGCTATAAGTTAGCATCTTCTATCGCAAGAACGTTTAAAAAAACCAGATTCATCACCCATATAGAATAAACTGACTGCATAATTAGCATCAATATGAATTACAAGCCTACCGACACTCCAACCAGTAAATGCTCTGTTTGTGTACTGGGTCAGTTTTGCCTTCCAGCCGGCCTCAATAGTAGTGAAGTAAGCAAAATTGATAGCTTAGTCAAAGAGCGTGTCCACCTACAAAAAGGTGAAACCCTCTACCGACATGGTGATCCGCTGAACTCAGTGTACAGCATTCGTTTTGGCACTTTTAAAACTGAATTTTGCCTTCAAGATGGTCGCCAGCAAGTTATTGGCTTTCATCTTCCGGGTGAAATATTGGGTCTTGATGGGATCGGTGAAGGCCATTATCAATCTGATGCAATTGCACTTGAAGAGAGTGAAGTCTGCATTATTCGGTACGATGCATTTGAAGATCTAGCACGCCAGATTCCAGTACTGCAAAACCAGTTCCATAAAATCATGAGTCGCGCATTGACTCAGGATCAGCGTCATCTTCTCTCTCTTGGCTCTATGAGAGCAGAAGAAAGATTGGCAGCATTTTTATTAAGCCTCTCACAACGCTTAGCAGCACGCGGTTATCTCAATAATGAATTCGACTTACGTATGAGTCGCGTTGATATTGGTAGCTATCTTGGTATTCAGATTGAAACTGTGAGTCGCATGCTCTCGCGCTTTGCAGAATCTGGTCTTATTCAGATTAAACAACGTCATATCAAATTCATAGATATGAATGGCCTATTTGAACTGGCGGGCATTCCAAACCCAGATCGCCACGGGTGCGAAAACCCCGAAACCCCTATTAAACTGGCTTAAAGTAAGCTGCGGTCTATCTCTTTATCATCTCAAGCTTCTATGGCAGGCAAGATATAGGCTGTCAGGGCGCTTGAAGCTGCGCAAAAGATCCAAATTGTAAAAAAAACAATGGTGTAAATACTTTCATCGGATATTTCGGGGTGATGCCCAAAAAATAAAAGGTCTTGCGGATGAATAATGGTAAATAACAAGCCTTCCGCCATTCCGGCCACCAAAAAAGAGGGCCATAATATCCAGATCAAAAGGCAGAATTTCATTTGTTAGCCTGTGTATCAGAAGCTTTAAGTTGCTCTACTTTGAGACCCTGCTTCAATACACCGTCACGCAAAGGCTTGTCAGCATGGTAATTGATTGCTAAGTAGATCGTAATAATGCATCCAACCATAGCAACTGCAGGCCCGCTCATTAATAACCAAGGCCAAATTTGTTTGAACCAAGGCTTAGTCGTTTGCTGTTCTGTCATATACATTCTCTCCATTGCTCTAAATTAACGGGGAATAATAAAAGTAGATTTTTCATCACGAGTTCTAGTGATGAATCTATCCCCAGAAATCTCTTGCGCTTCAACATCAAAATGAATTGGGTAATTTCCAGCCGTATTTTGACCAATCGTAGTGCTAACTTTAATCGGTAGCAATTGGTTGCTAGCAGCAGCCACATCAATTTCCTGAATTTCTTTTCCTTGCGAATTCAGGATCCTTAAATCATCCAACCCTGTGGCTTTCACTTGCACCTTCATGGGATGCTCGGACGCATTCATAATCTGCATGCGATAAATATTTTCAATACGAATATCCTCGACCTCACGAGCCAAGGCACCGCGATCACGCATCACATCCACTCTTAAAGGATTGCGAGTCACCAAAGAGAACATAAAAGCGGATGCTAGTACGGTAATAAATGCACTATAAATTAATACACGGGGGCGCAAAATATGACGTATAGCACTTTGATTAGATTCCTTATCTTCAATCGCGCGCTCGGTGGTATAGCGAATTAAGCCTGTTGGATAGCTCACCTTCTCCATCACTTGATTGCAAGCATCAATACAAGCGCCGCAACCAATACACATATATTGCAGGCCATCACGAATATCGATTCCTGTCGGACAAACCTGTACACAAATGCTACAGTCAACGCAATCTCCTAAACCGAGAGAGGTATGATCAGTAGACTTACTACGACTTCCTCTTGGCTCGCCACGCACTTTATCGTATGTCACTAAGAAAGTATCTTTATCCACCATAACGCTTTGAAAGCGAGCATATGGGCACATATATTTACATACTTGCTCACGCATAAAGCCAGCATTACCCCAGGTAGCAAAGCTATAGAAACATAACCAGAATGTTTGCCAAGGCCCTAGCGAGAGATGTAAAAGAGATTCACCCAATGTTTCAATTGGAGTAAAGTAACCGATAAAAGTAAAACCTGTCCAGAAAGCAAGCAATAACCATAGAAAATGCTTCGCAACCTTGAGGCGCCATTTACGAAAACTCCATGGCCACTCTTCACCATCTAAACGTATCCGAGCAAATCGATCACCCTCCACCTTGCGTTCGATCCACATGAAGATTTCCGTATACACCGTTTGCGGACAGGCATAGCCACAAAATAAACGACCAGCAACCGCAGTAAAAAGAAATAAAGCTAATGCAGCAAGAATTAGCAGAAGCGTCAGATAAATTACATCTTGTGGCCAAAGTACTAGACCAAATATATAAAACTTACGTTGAATTAAATCAAAGAGAATTGTCTGACGACCATTCCAGCTCAACCATGGTAAGCCATAAAAGAGTAGCTGGGTTGCAAAGACAAGTATGAATCGCCAGCGAGCAAAAATTCCCGATACGGAACGAGGATAAATTTTTCGCCGAACCTCATAAAGTGATTCCTCAATCACTTCTATCGGAACAGGTTTCCCACCCGGCGAATTATCAGACACGAATCACTATGCTTACTTAGCGGCCACAGGTTGTTTATTGTTTGATAAACCCCATACATAAGCTGTTAATAATTGAATCTTTTCAGGGCTTAATACTTTGTCTTGAGCAGGCATCTGCGCCATACGACCTTTGGTTACCGTCTCAACAATTGTTGCCTCTGAAGCCCCGTACAACCAAACTTTGTCAGTTAAATTTGGTGCGCCCAAAGCGATATTTCCTTTGCCTTCAGGTCCATGGCAAGCAGCACAATGAGATTTGTGTACATCAGCACCACGAGCGGCCTTAAGATCATCTGCAGGTAATCCCGAAAGGCTACGCACATAGTTAGCTACATCAGAAATTTGTTTGCTATCCAATTGTGGAAATGGAGGCATGACTCCGCCACGGCCATTCACGATACTGGCTTTGATATTTTCAGGTGAACCGCCGTAAAGCCAATCACCATCAGTTAAATTCGGAAAGCCTTTACTACCACCTGCATCTGAACCATGGCATTGTGCACAGGAATTCAAGAATAAACGTTGACTCATTTCACGCGCCTTAGGATCTGCAGCAACTTGCTCGATATCCATGCTGACATACTTAGCATAGACTGGCTTTAATTCATCGTTTGCAGTAGTCATCGACTTCATTAAAGCGCTGTCAGTACTGTAGCCAAGAACACCCGGATAAGAACCTAAGCCTGGGTAGAGTACTAAGTAAACTAAACCAAAAATACAGGAAAGCAAAAACATCCACATCCACCAGCGTGGTAATGGATTATTTAATTCACGTAGATCTTCATCCCAAACGTGACCAGTATCCTGTACTTGCCCATCCGGCTTCAGCTTTACCTTGACCTTCAGTTGAGAAAACAATAACCAGACGCACCAAACAATACCGACCAATGTTACTAAGGCGATATAGGCACTCCAACCGGCACCAAGAAAATCGCTCATGATTTATCCTTACTAAATTCATCGGGAAGATCGAACGGAAGTTCAGCAGATTCCTGATTGGCTGGTTGTCTTTTTGCTGACCAAGCCCACCAAACAATTCCTAAAAAAAATACCAAGCCAAGTACGGTAGATATTACTGAAAGGTAGGGGGCGATATTTTGCATAATGTCTTAGTTCCCAAGCTTACTGGGCAACCACCTCATCAACAGTAGTATATCTACGATTCACGCCTAGACCCTGTAGGTATGCAATCAATGCATCCTCTTCAGTTTTTCCTTCTAACTCTTTTGGTGCGTTTGCTATTTGCTCATCAGCGTATGGAACACCAAGGCGACACATTGCCTTCATGTGAGAAGAAATTGTGTCTGCAGCTGCTGGTTTTTGTAAATATGGGTAGGCCGGCATATTGGACTCAGGCACCACGTCACGAGGATTACGCAAATGAATGCGGTGCCAATCATCTGAGTAGCGCCCACCCACGCGGGCTAAATCAGGGCCGGTACGTTTGCTTCCCCATAAAAATGGATAGTCGTACACCGACTCACCTGCTAGGGAGTAAGGTCCATAACGTTCTACTTCTGAACGCAAAGTACGAATCTGTTGTGAGTGACAACCTAAGCAACCTTCACGCTGATAAATATCACGACCCGCTAAACGTAAGGCTGAATACGGCTCAACACCAGGACTAGACTCGGTTGTAGAGTGCTGGAAAAATAAAGGCACGATCTGCACCAAACCAGCAACCGAAATTGCCGCGATAGTAGCGATAATCAACCAACCAACATTCCGCTCAAGCGTTTCGTGGGAAAAAAATCGACGTTGTTCTGACATGTTCTTATCCCTAATGAGCTGCTACAGACGCTTGTGGAATCGCAGCATCAATGCATTTTTTACCAACTACAGTCTTGTAGACGTTGTAAGCCATCACAAACATGCCGACTAGGTAGCACAGACCGCCCAACAAACGAATGACATAGAAGGGATAAGTTGCTTTTACAGACTCAACAAAGCTGTAAGTCAAAGTACCGTCTGGCTCGAATGCTCTCCACATCAATCCTTGCATCACACCAGCAATCCACATGGCTGCGATATAACTCGCTACTCCACTTGTTGCAATCCAGAAATGCAATTCAATAAGCTTAGTGCTATACATATCTTTTTGACCCACTAAACGAGGAATCAGATAGTACAGAGAGCCGATTGTGATCATGGCAACCCAGCCCAATGCGCCAGAGTGAACGTGCCCAATAGTCCAATCTGTGTAGTGAGACAGGCTGTTAACCGTCTTGATAGACATCATGGAACCTTCGAATGTAGACATGCCGTAGAAAGACAAGGCGACTACTAAGAATTTCAAAATTGGGTCACGACGTAATTTATGCCAAGCACCTGAGAGTGTCATAATGCCGTTGATCATGCCGCCCCAAGATGGAGCTAACAAAATTAATGAGAAAACCATCCCTAAAGATTGAGTCCAATCTGGCAATGCTGTATGTTGCAAGTGATGAGGACCTGCCCACATGTAAGTAAAGTTCAAAGCCCAAAAATGGACAATCGATAAGCGGTATGAATAGATTGGGCGTTCAGCTTGCTTTGGAATAAAATAATACATCATGCCTAAGAAACTGGTAGTCAAGAAGAAGCCAACTGCATTATGGCCATACCACCACTGAATCATGGCATCTTGGGCGCCTGAATATGCAGAATAAGATTTAAAGAGACTTGCAGGCATTTCAACATTATTGACGATATGTAACACTGCAATCGTTAAAATATAAGCACCAAAAAACCAGTTCGAAACGTAAATATGTTTTGTTTTACGCTTAATCACAGTTCCAAAAAATACTACCGCGTAAGCTACCCACACCACCGTAATTAATAAATCAATCGGCCATTCGAGTTCCGCATACTCTTTGGAAGTCGTAATACCTAATGGCAAAGTGATAGCTGCAGAAACAATCACGGCTTGCCATCCCCAAAAAGTAAATGCTGCTAATTTATCGGAGAACAAACGCACCTGACATGTGCGTTGCACGATGTAATATGAAGTTGCAAATAAGGCCGATCCACCAAATGCAAAAATGACTGCATTGGTATGCAAAGGACGCAAGCGGCCATAACTTAACCAAGGAATATTGAAGGTGATCTCAGGCCAGATGAGTTGGGCCGCGAGGATAACCCCCACGAGCATGCCAACAATTCCCCAAAGCACAGTAATAATGGCAAATTGGCTGACAACCTTGTAATTGAAGGTATCGTGATTACCCCCCACGGTAAGCCCCATGGTTTCTCCTTTTTTGCGACCAAACAACGACATAATCCAAATAGATTGGATTGATTATCAAATCAGGGTCCTCTAGGTGGTTTGATCTATATCAAAAGTGTGAGGCAAATTGATGCTTAAAGGAATAAAACCGCTTATTTTCTAGAGTCTAGAAAATATGTGGCTATTTTTGAGAGTGTTCACTAACTTCTTTAGATCTTGGCGTGTCGTCATCCATCAAAATTGCATGACCTGGGCCGTCCAAATCATCAAACTGCCCACTCTTAATGGACCAGCGCAATATCCATACAAGAAGACCAATTAAGAGCAAGGAGATGGGAATGAGGAGAAATAAACTTTCCATCGTTACAGTCTAAGCGTTTCGTAAACGCCAGGCATTTAAAGTCACTGCGAGCGAGGAAAGAGACATGCCGATTCCCGCTACCCATGGATTGACCCAGCCCATCATTGCAGCTGGTATCGCCAGCAAGTTATAAATCAATGCCCATATTAAATTTTCCTTAATGATGGTCTGAGTTTTATCTGCCAATTGCAATGCTTTTGCCAAAGGCTGCAGCGAGCTAGCAGTCAAAATTGCATCCGCACCAGCAGCAGCTAGAGGTGCACCAGTTCCGACTGCTATTGACACATCGGCTCGAGCCAGCAAGGGGGCATCATTGACTCCGTCTCCGATAGCCCATACACATCGCCCTTGTTTTTGTAAGTGCTCAATATAATCGTATTTATCTTCTGGCGTACAAGAACCCTGAAAATGTTCAATCCCAACATGCTGAGCCCACCATGCAACAGTAGATCGATCATCGCCCGAAACCAAATGAATAGAAATATTTCTCGACTTCACCGCTTTTAAGAATTGATCTAAACCCACTCTTGGGGTATCCAAAAATACAAAGCTCGCAATTAAACCTTGATCATCTGCTAAGTGCACCTGTCCATATTGACCTAACTGACTACCCTGCCCTACCCCAACCCATGCTGAACTACCTAAGCGATACGAACCAGAACTTAAGCCGCTGCCCATATGATTTATTACTGGATCACTGAATGAGGGAAGTAAGAGATTTTCAGCTGCGCAAGCACGCAATAAAGAGAGGGCTAGAGGATGTCTTTGTCCAGACTCAAGTGCAGCCGCGATAGCTAAAACGTCCTCACGACGATAGCCTGCGCGTATATGAGTGACCTCCAACAATTCAGGTTGACCCATCGTTAATGTACCCGTTTTATCAAGCACCACATCTGTCGCCTTTACTAAACCTTCCATTACATGGCCACGAACAATCAGCAATCCTAGCCTTGTTACCGCACTCTGAGCCGCCGCCATGGCAGTTGGTACCGCGAACGATAGTGCACATGGACAACTGGCCACTAGAACTGAAACTAAAACAGTCCAGGCACGACTAGAATCGAAATAAAGCCAAAGAACAGATGAAGCAAATGCATTCAGCAATAGAAAGACAACAAAATAAGCAGTCCACTTTTCAGCAAGGCTCACCATCACTGGCTTCGCAAGTAATGCTTGATCTAATAAAGAGGCAATACCCGCTATACGCGTCGATTGTCCAACCGCTTCAATTCGTATAAATAGAGGATTAAGAATGTTATGGGTTCCCGCATATACACGATCACCAATTTTTTTCTCTACTGGTGTTGATTCACCTGTGAGCAGTGACTCATCCAGTGCACTGGGATTTTCGATGAGAACGCCATCTGCTGGCACCACCTCACCGGGAGAAACGCGCAGCACGGCTCCAGGATTGCAATTCACGACGGGCACTACTTTAATCTCTTGTGAAACTGGGTAATGCAATGCCAATTCGCATGTTGCTGGCAGTTGCTTTGCTAGAGCTTCTGCTCCACCTTGAGCATCCTGTCTAGCGAGCAATTCCACATATCTAGCAGCTAAGATAAATGCCACAAACATCGTGATCGAATCAAAATAACTCTGACCGGATCCTTTGACTAAATTAATCGTTCCTGCAATGAAAGCCAAGGCAAGTGCTAGGGCTATGGGAACATCCATTCCCAACATATGCGTTTTCCGGAATGAATAAAGACTTCGCCCGGCCGAATGGAATATAGGTCCTGCTGAATAGATCATGACTGGAACGGTCAATCCCCAACTCACCCAAGCTAATAGCATTTCAAATTCAGGAGCGATGTCCACACCAACATAGGTAGGCCAGGCGTACATCATCACCTGCATCATGCCTAACATAGCAACACCTAGGCGTAGAAGAAGGTTACGCCTTTCTTTTTGTGATTGATCTCTTGAGAGTGATGGCTCAAACGGCCAAGCCTCATATCCAATCTGCTCGATTGAAAAAAGTAATCTTGCTAGGCTCGTTTTCTCTGGCGAAAAATGAACGATCGCTTTTTGGGTGACATAGTTAATTTGAACGTCTTGAACACCTGCATGTCTTCGCAGATGCTGCTCACACAACCAAACACAGGCCGCACAACGAATTTTTTCTAGGCGCAGCGTTGTCTCTAGACTACCCCCATCCCCAAAGGTTCGGGTAAAGCGACCCAGTAATGAGGGGTCATCGTATGGCTTGAGCTTTTCTGGAATCTCATGAGATGCTAGATATGATGGCGGCCTATCGCTGGCTTGAGAACGTCTTGTGTAAAAAACCTCTAAGCCCTCACCATGAATAGTTTGCGCAATCGCCATACATCCCGAACAGCAAAATGAGCGAGACTCACCACCTAATTCTGCCTCGATTAAATCTTGAGAGAGAATTAGACTCGAACAGTGATAACAATGGAGAGCAAGCTTCTGATCCATTTGGCCCCTCATGAGTGCGCTTTATTTCCCCAGCCGCTACGACGCTCGTAAATCACAAAAAGAACGCCCCACATCACGACGGCAACATAAGCCAATACCCAAGCTACTTGTGAGGTGCGGGATCCGGAAATATCTAAGACAAATCCAAAGATCGCTGATCCCAGCAATCCACCACCAAAGCCCATTAAGGAGTGCAACCCCATGGCAGCGCCCTTGATATTCTCCTGCGCACTAATTACCAGCCCCGCAGTTAATGTTGCAGAATCTGCCATGATGAAAATGGCATGTCCAACAACTAGGGCAACAATAAGCCACCATGCATGTCCAGTTGAACTCGCTAATGCAATTCCTAAGGTTGCACTAGTTAACATCACAATACAAATCCATTTTTGGCGCCCTATTCGTAAAGCGATTTCATTACCTAAAATAGAAAAAGGTACTCCAAAAAAGTTAATCACTCCAGCTAGAGTTGTGACTGCCAAAAAATACTTCTCCAGAAGTAAATGTACAAAAAACGAAGAAGGCAACGATCCAACTTCTGGAGGCAAAACGCTCTAGAGAATGTGCGGTATATCCAAATATAAATCTCGAGGCATTTTTATCCTGCAAAACCAATTTCCACTTTTCAACCGGAAAAATATCATGCAAGCGAATATTAATAGGACCCTTCCACTTCTCGTGCTGTAGCGGCGGAATCAACAACAACACAATTAGAAAAGCGGTAAAAGGGCCTAAGGCAATCACGCCAAATACATAATCCAACCAAGTGCACTCAAAATCCAACCTAAACAGAGATAGGAAAAACCTGTTCCTCTTCCAAAGAAGGCAGTATAAAAAGCAATATGGCGAGTTAATTCTCCTGACTGAATACGATCAGATAAAATCTTGAGGCCTGGCATGTATGCACCTGCAAGACCTGCGCCATTCAAAGCCATAAAGAACAGCGCAGTCCAGAAGTTATTTGCCAATAAGCCCATCCCCAACAGACCGCAAGTAGCAGTAAGACCACCAACTAAATAGACCTTACGCGCATCAACTCGATCCGTTAATGCAGTCGCTAAGGGAACAGCAAGCATATAACCAAAGAAAAAAGCGCTGGCAATTAGTCCAGACTGCAAATTACTCAGGTGCCCCTCCTCTTGGAGGGCAGTCAACACTACTGCGTAGCATGCAAAGCCCAATATAAAGCACAGGTCTGTGCCATAAACATTAAGGGGGTGTAGCCAGCTGAACGAACGCGCATAAATAATCAGTAGAAACTTGGACTCATTCTACTCGCCCAAAGCCAATTAGACCCGTTACACTAGCAAAAATCGTAGAGGGGCATAAATTATTAGCAGACTGTTGCAGATTGGTATTGGCTTTTTCATTGGACTAGCTAGCACCCAAGTGATTGCGGATAACTACCTCTCAAAGCCTATAAAAGCAATTGTGCCTTTTGCTCCTGGCAGCACCACCGACCAAATAGGACGCGCTTTTGCTGTCAAGATGTCTGAATCATTGGGGCAACCCGTTATTGTTGAAAATAAGTCTGGAGCAAATGGAATAATTGGCGCAGATTTTGTTGCACAAGCTCCTGCAGATGGTTATACGATACTAATCGGGACAAATAGCACCAATACCGCACTAAAAAGTCTCGTCAAAAATTTACCTTGCAGTCAAGATACTGCGTTTACTCCGCTTGGATACTTTGGATCTGCACCACTAATTATTGCTGTTAATAATGATGTACCCGCTAAATCACTGAATGGTTTTGTTTCTCTAGCAAAAGCAAATCGAGGAAAAATGATTTTTGCTTATGCGAGTACATCTCAGCGCATTTCATCTGAAATGCTCTCTAGCTTCGCAGACATCAAAATGACAGGGGCATCCTATAAAAGTGGTCCTAACGCGATGACTGATCCAATCGGCGCCCAGGTAAATATGTTTACATCTCACTTTGGAGTTTCTTTACCTCAAGTACAAGCAGGAAAAATGCGTGGCTTGGCAGTAACCTCTCTAAAACGTTCCCCAGTAATTACAGAGTTACCCACTGTGAATGAAGCTCTCGAAATTAAAGGTTATGAATTAGTTGCATTCTTTGCTGCATTGGGTCTAGCAGGCATGCCTAAGGGTGCAATCCTGAAGTTAAATCAAGCAATCAATAAAGGCCGCCAAATCAAAAGATTGAGTTGACTGACTATCTGCAAATGGCTTTGAAACACAACCTGGAACACCAGAAGCACTTTGTCAAAAAATTAAATTGGAGACTACGAAGTGGGCAAAAGCCTTCAAAGAAGCTGGTATGCAACCTGAGTCGGCAATCTATTGCTGGCTCCGATTGGGATTCGAGCGATATGTGAGAACCAAAGTATCTCGGTAGCCATAATTTTCCAGAGGTTGAATAGGAGTTGATTCATCAATCATGCGCTGATCATTCATTAACAATAAGGACCAAGATTGCGTAAGAGTGAAGCGTAAACCAGCAGAACCTGTGGCATCAAATATTCTAGTCTCTCCACCTTTGAGATTAGAACGGTCCAGCAACAAGACCGCAACAAAATCAACGCCATCACAATGCGCTCCCTCAGGGGAGAGGCGACCTATTCCATCAGTCGTATCTATCCGAAATTGATGCGCTTCAACAAACTAGGTTTTCACTGGCTTGAAGCCATTTAGGATTTGCGCCCATCCAATCAGCACCGATTGCCAAGCAGGGTTATTGACTCGTTCATTTTGAACGGACTCAAACCAGCGTTCAATGCCACCATGAAGTGCGTTGTAATCAAGCGATTGCCAGTGAAGCACGATGCGGAACCAAAGCAAGCTCTTCGCCCTGAATTTGATAGCTTGCGTGACGACAAAAACGGTAACGACCCCCATCTTTTAAATAGGGGTCACGCGGCAATATTTCCCAATATTGGATGAGATTTTGGAGACTCTCAAGCGTCACGTTACTAAATTCGGCCACAGTCTCCACAGAGACGACTGCAAAGCCCTCATCTCGCAAAGTGTGATCCATTTGCTTTCGAGGCGTCAGAGGAGGTGGAAGTCCAGCTAATACCACCAGTCTATTTTAGAGTCAATATCTGCCATTTAAGCATTTGATGCGCTTATTCAGTTTAAACGAGCACGGACTGCGCCTACATGCCCTTTAAGATCGTACAACTCTTTGGCATCGAGCATGGATACTTTAATCTTGCCAACACGCTTCTCGATCGCCTCAAAATCTCTGCAGTTCTTCTCGCTAAGTTCCGGATTTTGTGCGTTCCTCTCTATTGTCTTGAGCTCTGCATATACCTGAGCTCACTTCAAGCGTAATAAGAAATTTTTTAGCCAATGGAATATAGGCAAACAACGGAATCAAAATTACCAATAATGGAATCACCATCTTCACGAAACGACCTACCCAAACTGCAATCCAAAACGGTAAGTGGCGATGTAAGAACGAAGGCCCATCCTTCAAATAAATCTCAGCATCTACGTGCAATGGAAAATCGAGACCATGACCAGACGGAAGCTCACCCCCCTTTCAAAATGGGCGCGCCTCGACAGCTGCCACAATAAATGCTGCATCTAATTTACCACTACTGAGCTTAGCAATAGCCTAATCAGGCTTTAATCTCTCAGCAGTCATCTCATGTTCAGCAATGCCGCTAGTTTTGAATAAATCTTTGGTTAACACTAGGGTGCCACTACCCTCGTTACCAATGGACACCCGTTTACCTTTGAGTTGACTCAAAATCTTGAGCTGTTCGCGATCGTTTTTAAAAGCTCCCTCACGATACCAAACCCAGATTGGCTCATAAAACATTCTCGCAATCGATACTAACTTTGGATCGTCATTAATATTTGCAACACCGCCTTGGACCATTGCGAATGCCACACCCGACTTTGAATCATTTAAAAGGGCCAAGTTATCCAAGGTACCGCCAGTCGATCGACTTTGACGGTGGCGGAACCAAGAACCACAGCACACCAAAAATGATAATGAGAAACGCAACAACGGTCGCGACTCATACCATTGGGTTATAAATTTGTTTTTTGATGAAGTTCATGAAGAGTGTCGCGTGTTTTTGGCATTATGCCCCGAGCAGGGCGCTAGGAAAAGGTTTCAAAACGATCTATATCAATCACGATAAGATAAGGCTTTTAGAAGCTCGTAGGTCTTTATGAATTCAGGAGAAACTAAGCTAAGATCGCCCTGGTTACGGGCGCAGGAACCGGTATTGGAAAAGCAGCTGCTCAGACCCTCCTCCGAGGGGGTTATAAAGTCGTGCTCACCAGACGTAATCTTGATAGACTGGAAAAAGCGATTGCTGCTATAGGAGGCAATCAAAGTAATTCCCTTGCTGTTTCATGTGATATTGGCAAACTCAATGAAGTTACAAGGCTTGTTGCGGCCTTGAGTGATCATTTTGGACGCATCGATGCGCTATTTAATAACGCCGGCATGGGTGCTCCAGCAATTCCGATGGAAGAGTTGACCTACGAACAGTGGATGAATGTAGTCAATGCCAATCTCTGTGGTGCGTTTCTATGCTCACAAGAGGCCATTCGCATGCTGAAGGCCCAATCTCCTCAAGGCAGCAGCATTATTAATAATGGCTCGATCTCAGCGTATGCGCCTCGCCCGATGTCAGCGCCTTACACTGCAACAAAACATGCAATCAGCGGTTTAATAAAAGCCATCGCTTTAGATGGACGCCCCTTTAATATTGCCTGCGGTCCAATCGATATTGGTAATGCTGCTACTGAAATGACAGAACTTATGGCCGCCAGAATTATGCAAGCCGATCAATCCATGAAGGTGGATCCACGTATGGATGTGGATCATGTGGGTGAAACCGTGTTGCATATGGCTCAACTTCCACTCGAAAGCAATATTCTCTCCATGACGATTATGGCAACCAATATGCCATTTGTTGGAAGGCGCTAGATCTTACTGACGTACTTGATCAACTAGCAAGCGGACATTGTTTGCGCCAACCTTGATATTTTGTACCGAAGAAATTAAATCGCCTGCCTCAGGCTTGGCCATACCCGTCTTTGAAATACGCACCTCTATGCTAGCTTCCGACAATTGCGATAGAGGTGCGCTTGGATTCATAGCTAGAGCATCATTTAAAGCAAAGTTCATTGGAAAGCTGCCTACAGGAGCCTTAAGTACTGCAACCGGCATGCGTTCGCCAGGCTTACGTGCAATGATCATCATGGTGTCGCTAGGCTTACTCGTGGCTTTGAGTTCGGGAGACAATTCAACTACACCGCTTATCTCCTTGCCTAATGCGACTGATGGCTTTAGAGGAACAAGCCCGCCCTTCGATCGTGCCTCAGCAATAGATCCCTGAATAGCACGTGCTTCATCAGTATTGGGTGGCAATTGTTGCGCCAATTTTTCCCAAGCCTGTACAGCAGCTTTGTAATTACCCGCGCTATAGGAAGCCGTTCCCGAAAGCCAAAGTGCTATCAAGTTATTAGGATCTAGCTTTAAGGCTTTATTAATTAACTGCAGAGGCTTACCCACAAAACTTCCATTAGCGTTAGCTGCTAAAACATCCGCATAGTCTGCTAAGAGCCGAGGATCAGCATCGATAAAGTCACCTGCACGTTCATAAGCCTTAGCAGCGGCCTGAGTACGACCTAAAATACGATAAGACTGGGCCAACATGACCCAACCCTTCAAATTGGTGGGATCTTTTTCCATTTTGACAGCAAATTCAGCCACCATTTTTTCGACGCCCTCTTGAGTAACTGGATTTTCAGGCCCTCTTTCAGCGATCCGAACAGCATCTCCCAAAGCAAAGTACAGGGCGGAGGAAAACAAGACGATAAAGACAGAAAGACCAGTAGCCGTTTTCTTTGCGGAACCTGCAACCTCGCGATCATCTTCGATAACCGTATTTTGAAAAAGCCTCTGGCGCATTTCAACATGGGCGATCTCATAATCTGATGAGGTAATGAGACCCGTTTTGTGCTCTGCCGCTAGTTTGTCTAACTCCTCTTTATAAATAGCAGCATTCATCTGACGACGTGACGTCGCAGAAATCTTTGCAGGAAAAATAAATGGTCGCAAGAGCAGGACCAAGACCAGCACTAAAAGCAAAAAAGCAGAGATTAAAAAACTTGCCACTGAGTTCATCCTTCTTTCTTGCTAGCAGCATTCAATAATGCGTCAATTTTTTGGTTGTCTGCATCAGTCAAGGTCACATTAGGGACGCTAGCATTTCTTCGTCTGAGATAGGTCCACAGTCCTGCGATGCCGATTCCCAAGATAACAAAGGGGCCTATCCAAAGCAGCCAGGTCACTGGTTTAACCGGTGGGCGATATAAGACGAAATCGCCATAGCGCTCGACCATAAAAGAGCGAATTTGATCATCACTCTTTCCTTCTCTGATGAGGATGCGAATTTCGCGACGCAGATCATTTGCTAAGTCAGAGCGTGATCCAGCCAATGATTCATTCTGACATACCAAACAACGCATTTCTTCAGAGATACTAATTAAACGTTGCTCTGTTAAAGGATCATCTGCTAAAGGAGCGGCATCCTTAGCAAATGCATTGCCCAAAGTAAATACAAAAATAGCGAGTAGAAAACTCTGCTTCATGATTTCTTCAACTCATTCAGCTTGGGGTAGATTTTTTGATTTAATAAGTCCATCGTAAGTGGACCAATATGTTTAAAGCGTATTACTCCAGCTTGGTCAATGATGTAGGTCTCTGGCACACCATAGACACCGTAGTCAATACCAACGCGTCCGTTAGCGTCGAACGCTGAGAGCACATAAGGATTACCTTGCTTTACCAGCATTGCCAGAGCATCCTCACGCTTATCCTTGTAATCCAAACCAATAAGAGGTGCCTTTTGAGATTTAGCCAGCTCTACTAATACAGGATGCTCTTCACGACACGCTACACACCACGAGACCCACACATTAAGGATCCATACTTGACCTTTCATATTAGCTGGTGAAAAGGATTTATTAGGATCAGCTAATTGTGGAATTTCAAAATTAGGCGCTACCTTATTAATTAAGGGCGATGGAACTTCGTGTGGATCACGATTTAAACCGATAGCCAAAAAAACGACAAGGCCGACAAACAGTACTAGCGGGATCAAAAATTTTACTTTCATGCCCATTTGCTCTTTAACTTGAGTCGGTAACGCTTATCTGACATTGCTAGAATGCCGCCAAGAGCCATCAACAAACAACCACCCCAAATCCAATCGACAAATGGCTTGTAGTAGACCCGCACAGCCCAAGACTGGTCTCCCAATTCTTCGCCAAGAGATACATAAATATCTCGCGTAAGCCCAGCATCAATCGCTGCCTCAGTCATGGGCATTGTTGAAGAGAAATAATTTCTTTTTTCAGGATAAAGAGTCGATTCGAGAGTGCCGTTCTTTGACAACAAGAATGTGCCGCGCATAGCATCATAATTGGAGCCACGCGCAGCATCTACACTCTGTAATTGAATCTGATATGCGCCAACATTGACAGTATCGCCAGCCGTCATACGAACATCTTTTGCTTCTTGGTATGCGCCAACCATAGTTACGCCAATAACAAAAATAGCGATTCCTAAGTGTGCCGCCTGCATTCCTATAAAAGAGCGTGTAGGTTTACCCGCTTTTGCTTGACGCATAATTTGCATACAGCCTGATGCAATCACCCAAAAAGCCAGCATAAATCCTAAGCCTGCAAGCCATGTGAATTGACCCATGGCCAGAGGAATTGCTATGCCTGCGACTAAAGAAACTGCACCAGCAAGCCACAAACGCTGGATGATGCTAACTAAGTTACTCTTTTTCCAACTTGCCCAAGGACCAAGTCCCATCAATACCAATAAAGGAACCATGATGGGGACAAACACACTCTTAAAATAAGGTGGGCCAACGGAGATCTTGCCAAGATGCAATGCATCAATCAGCAATGGGTAAAGCGTTCCCAGCAATACAGAACCAGCAGAGACAACTAAAAAGACGTTCCCAAGCAGAATTAATGTCTCTCTAGAGCTCAAGCTAAATTTGCCACCCATTGTGCTTTTGGGTGCGCGCCAAGCGTACAGCAATAATGATGAGCCTACCACCAAGGACAAGAAGAGCAGTATGAAAATACCACGCCGTGGGTCAGTTGCAAAAGCATGAACGGAAGTTAATACACCGGAGCGAACTAAAAACGTTCCTAATAGCGATAAAGAGAATGCAGTAATTGCCAAAAGCACGGTCCAGCCTTTGAAACCACCATGCTTCTCAGTCACAGCCAATGAATGCAATAAAGCTGTTCCCACTAGCCAAGGAATAAAAGAAGCATTTTCAACAGGATCCCAGAACCACCAGCCACCCCAACCTAATTCGTAATAGGCCCACCATGAACCCAAAGCAATACCGAGAGTCAAGAAAATCCATGCAACGGTAGTCCAAGGGCGAGACCAGCGCGCCCAGGCAGCATCTAATCTTCCTGACAATAAAGAAGCAATAGCGAAAGCAAAGGCAACTGAGAATCCAACATAACCCATATACAGCATTGGGGGATGAAATACTAAGCCAGGATCTTGCAATAAAGGATTTAAGGAGCGACCATCTTGCGCAGCCGGCAATAATCGCTCAAACGGATTTGATGTTGTTAAGACAAATAACAACAAACCACTAGTAACCAAACCTAAAACACCAATCACTCTGGCCACCATAAAATCATCAAGCGCCTTAGAAAGCTGAGCAACCAATATCGTCCAAGTAGCTAATAAGCAAATCCATAACAACAGCGAACCCTCGTGACCACCCCATACCGCGCCGATTCTATACATCAGCGGTAATTGAGAACTTGAATGTTGCGCTACGTAGAGCACTGAAAAATCATTGACGTAAAAGCTCCAAACCAAAATTGCAAATGCAATAGCCAGTAGCAAAAAAACGGTTTGTGCAGCTGGTCTTGCTAAGACCAGCCAATCACGACGACCAAAATGCGCACCCAATAAAGGTAACACCCCTTGAACGCAAGCAATAGATAGCGCCAAAGCTAGCGCGTAATGCCCAAATTCAGGAATCATTTAGCACTTCCGTTCTTTTGGGCCTGATCTAAAGCGTGCTTTGCTTCCGGCGGCATATAGTTTTCATCATGTTTAGCCAGCACTTCGCTTGCAACAAATTCTCCATTGGCATTCAGGCGCCCTTGAATGACGGCACCCTTACCCTCTTTGAATAAATCAGGAAGAATTTCGGTATAGGTAACTGGAATCTCTTTGGCAAGATCCGTGATTACGAAGTGCACGGTTAAACCATCGCGCCTCAACGAGCCATCTTTTACCATGCCGCCAATTCGAAAGGCTTGACCTTGAGGCGCTTTTCCAGCAGCAACCTCACTAGGGGTTACATACAGAGCAATATTGCTATTTAGTGCATTTAGAATGAACAGCGCTGCAGCCCCAATTGCTATGAGAGTAGCAACAATCAATGCACGTTTATGTCTAGGCTTCACTTACAAGTCTCTTTATCAAACTGCTCTGCTAATTGCTCTTGTTGTAATCTGCGTACGATAGCTCTGAAGCGACTGCGCACAAGCAAGGGTTCTAATACCATTATCAATACACAGACACCCAAACTGCTCCACACATATAGCGCGTAGCCACCCATAGCAAAGAACTCGGCAGGACTATTCCACATCAACTTTTTACCTTACTCGATTGTCCCACCCAATCAGCATGGGCTTCACGCTCCAAAATAATTGCCCTCACTCGCATTAAGGTAACTGCTATCGAGTACATCCAAAAACATAAGGCCATCAAAAGCATACCTAAAAGCATGGTGTGAGCCATGGCTGGGGCCTTAGCTAAAGAAACCGAAGCCCCTTGGTGCAAGGTATTCCACCATTTAACTGAGAAGTAAATAATTGGCACATTCACTACACCCACGAGAGCCAAAGTGGCACTTGCTTTATCTGCACGACGAGGATCATCAATTGATGCTCTTAAGGCAATAAAACCGAGATAAAGAAACAAAAGAATTAACTCTGATGTGAGGCGAGCGTCCCAAACCCACCAAGTGCCCCACATTGGCTGCCCCCAGAATGCCCCTGTCCACAATGACAAAAAAGCCATCCAAGCTCCAACGGGAGCGAGTGCTTGCGCCATCATTGCGGACAAGCGTGTATTGAAGATGAGGCCTAACCCTGCCCATACTGCCATCACTAGGTAGATAAGCATGGACATCCAAGACGCTGGAACGTGTACAAAAATAATTCGATACCCCTGACCTTGCACGGCATCAACCGGAGCCACAAAAAAGCTGACCCATAAACCGGCAATGCCAAATAGCAAAGTCAAAACCCAAAAGCAAGGGATAAGCTTCCCCGCTACCGGATAGAAGGTACTGGGGCTAGATAACCTGAACCAGTTAACTAAGCGGTTATTAGAAAAATTCTTTTCCTGTCTCATTCAATCGCAATCTTCACAGCTATAGCACTTACCCAAGGGACAAATGCTAAAGCCAAAATCAATAATGCGCCCAGCAACGAAAAATGCCCTGACGCGTCTAAACCCACACTATTTGCATAAACAGCGCCAGCACCAAAAATCAGCACTGGCATGCATAAAGGCAGTATTAATAAACTCAATAAGACGCTCCCTCCCCTGACGCCCAGTGTCAACGCTGCACCTATAGAGCCCAACAAGGATAGTACTGGCGTTCCTATTAGGAGGGTTCCCATTAATACATATAAAGCACTTGCATCCAGATCAAACTGGATCCCGATAACGGGAGCTAATAACACTAGCGGCAATCCACTCACAATCCAATGCGCAATAATTTTTCCGGTAACTAGGAGAACCATAGGCTGCGGTGATAAAGCGAGCTGCTCCAAGGATCCATCTTGATAGTCAGCAGAAAACATCCGCTGCAAACCCAATAATGTCGACAATAAAGCAGTGACCCACAAAACCCCTGGTGCAATTTTACGTAACAAGGCACTATCCGCACCAATGCCCAAAGGAAATAAACTGGTCACGACGACAAAAAAGAATAAAGCTGTGAGCGCCTCGCTTTTGCGACGCATCACCAAAAGCAAATCACGACGAATAACAGCTAACAAGGCATTCATAAATCCAATACCCTAACATTTGGAAGACTGGGCTCTTGATGGCTAGTCATGATCACCAAACCACCATGCTCTATATGCTCGGCAATCAAAGTCTGTAACGCCCTTACTGCATCAGTATCAAGCGCATTGAATGGTTCATCTAAAATCCATAATCTAGCTTGACGAGTCAACATAAGCGCCATCAATACACGACGCTTTTGTCCAGCAGACAAACAACTCACGGGCAAGTATTCGCGCCCACGTAGACCAAAGCGCCAGAAAGCATTCAGGGCTTGAACGTCTGATAATGCAATATTATCGAGCGCAGCATACAACTGTATATTTTCGAATGCTGTGAGGTCTTCTTTGAGTGCGTCACGATGCCCCAGAAATAGCAAATCGCGGTGAAAGATGGGAGCATCTTTACTGATCAACTCACCATTCCATAGTATCTCTCCAGACTCAGGTTTAGATAGGCCTGTCAAAAGCCTTAAGAAACTGGTTTTGCCGATTCCATTCTCTCCACGAACATGTAGGCACTCTCCGTTTGAAACTCTGAAATCGAGATCCCGAAATAACGTTCTCTCGCCACGCACACAGCACAGCTCACGAGCTTCAAGCGCAAGTGATGGGTTGCTGGAGATGGAGGAGGTAGTGACAATCATGAGGGCTCGTGGCTTGAATCAAACCACCCCAGGCATTGTCCAAGAGCCCATAGGGACTGTCAAACCAGGACAGGTGGAATTAAGGGAATAATGCCTTTTAATTCAATTACTTATGAAAGTATAAACCGAGTCCTCACAGAAAGGAAAAACCACCCAAAGGTAGTTTTTTTAAATCAATTACTTAGCCTACTTAAGACGCTTAGTAATTTCTGCGATACGTTGTCCGTATAGTCTAGCAGTCTCCAAATCCCCGAATGGACTTCATCCGCACTTGCGTCTGAGGGAGTTTGCATCATTGCTCCCGCTGAAAAACCGACATAGTTAATGTCATCAGGCTTTGCAGCCTTAGAATTTGAGGGCATTCATCCAGTGCGAACCCATAAACCAGAGTGTTGCATGGCTAGAGTAAGGAAATAGTGCAAAGTAGAATGCTTATCACCATTCATCGTAGCCGAATTGGTAAAGCCGCCAAACACCTTGTCTTTCCATTACTGAGAGAACCACTGCTTTGAGCTCGCGTCGGTAAACTTTTTAAATTGCCAACTTACCGTACCCAGATAGGTTGGCGATCCAAAGACAATTGCATCAGCGTCATTCAAGATTGACCATTGGGATTCAGTTCAATTGCCTTCAGCATCAATTGCCACCAATCTTCCATTAGCGCCTTTTGCAACTGCTTCTGCTTGCTTTACTGTGTGACCATAACCGCTATGAAATATCACTGCAATTTTTTTCATACTTTTCTCCTTTAAATAAGCCAATTATTAAGATACTTTTTTAGAATCAATCGAGAGCTCACCAGCGCCAAATACTGTCAACAAAAATAGACCGCCTGCAATACGCAGATTTTTCATCAACATGAGATTTTGTACATAAGCCTGATCAGCAGGAGCGGCCCAAAAATTATGCAAAATAAAGGCTGCAGATATAAAAATTGCTGCAAGCAAAATTCTGGCAATGAATACTAACGGCTTGGATATTGAATTCATCAAAACTTCTCTGATTAATTTAATTTGAAAAAATATGGTTAATAACCCGCAAAGATTTAGTAACTTCCGCGAACTCTTTTTCGCTCAATTTAGAAAATGCTTTTTCTAAATGCTGTAGATGCGCAGGAAATACTTTTTCAAATAATGTTTTTCCGGCTGTTGTTAGCCCAATCATTTGGCTGCGCGCATCCTCTGGGTTTAATTTCCGCTCCAAAATTCCTTTCGCTTCTAGACGTTCCAGGACCCCTGTCAGCGTTCCCTTGGTTACTAAAGTCTTGTCACCCAACTCTTTGCATGTCATTGGAAGTTGGTTACCTAAAGTCGCAATCACATCAAACTGAGTAGTAGTTAAACCCATCGCTTTGACATCTGGCGCTGAATATCGCTCAAAAGCCTGATAGGCAGACACAAGAGTGCGTCGTGTTGGTAAGAAGTTCATTTGACTCATATACAGTACTAATTAGAACTAATACGAACTAAATGCAAGCTAGAGCAACAAAAAACCCCACATTAATGGGGGGGTTTGATTTGAGACTTGGCAGGCGTCCTCTCACTCACCTTCTACGGCTTGATAATGGGGGCGGCGGATAAGTCCTGCACACCATATTTTTGCAGCAAATTCGCAACCAAGCCACTCCGAATACACTCTTTGAGACAAGCATCCAAATATTCAATTGCTTCTAAATTCGACTTCTTGGTGGCAATCGCTTGCTGTATACTGGTGAATTGGCCATCTAATATCCGTGAACCTGGCACTTTTTTTGGAACATGAAACTAACCCCGCATAGGGGGCTCAACCAATTTACCAGTCAATTTGACTGTAGCATCCTTGACATATAAATACCGCCGCCTGGGGGATTTGGAGTCTTATCCGTAACACCAGCAATTTCGAGAGCCCTATGGTTGACATAACCAATAGGGCCCGATTGATTGACGATAAAGATCGGAACATCTTTAGAGACCTTATCTAAATCATCTGCAGTTAATTCAGCCATTTCAGCCATAAATGGCGTGGTGCGTGTTGGATCAACACCAAAACCAAAACCAAAACCAAAACCAAACAACTATCCTCCCGCAGGAATATTCTTTAGTGCTGCCTTCATTTTCTGAATCCAGGTCTCTTTGGTGTCATATGGCAATGTGAAATTCCTGAATTTTAATCCCAGACCCTCAGATACCGAAGTAATAATAATGTGAACATGCGGCTCTACAAATCCAGACATGAGTGTTTGCCCTTGAAGATCCACGACCTTCTTGGCAGTGCTAGCTTGCCAGTCTTTAGTAACGACTTCCTTTGTACCAACAGCCACGATCTTGCCATTCTGAACTGCGAGTGCTTGTGCCTCTTCATTTTTAGCATTGACGGTAACAACTGGGCCGCCATAAAAAATGGTATCGGTATTGCCTTTTGCAAACACAAGGGCGCTCTGCGTCATCAATACAGCAGAGAATAGCTTCGAAGCAAATTGCATATCTTTTCCTAGGTATTAATTCATTATTTTAAAATCACCAAAGTTACGGTAGCACGAGCACCTCATATCGATGGACCACCCGGAGTATTGCTAACGTAATACATAGGGCCCACGGCCAAATGAAATGAGCACACCATCAGCCAACATAAAGCGGGTTGGAAGTACGGCGCGTATTACAGTTATAAAGTGCTTCCATATTAGCTGTATAAGTCCAAGCTTCTTTTTATTGGTATAAACAACAAAAGGTTGGCCCACAGCATCTTGAACGCTAATCTCTCTTGCGCCAGCCACAATTGGACGGACGATAAAAATATCGTCGCCGCCCCAATCAAAAGGCATTACTGGTTGGAACAAGAGGGTCTGCTCAGGCCCTCCTTGATTTCTGCCAACACCACGACTGAATTCATATTGGCAATTGGATGGGCCAGTTTTTTAGCAATATCAACAGAATCTACCGCCGGCTTAGAGGCAGCTGAAACGGCACTTGAATTATCCGCCCTAACATTACTTGGTTGACTAGAAACTGCTTGAGCAAATGGTATGGATGAAAATAATCCTGCAACCACTAAATTCAGTACCCATTTTTAAGCAAGTTTCATAAGCACTATTTAAAAGAATGACAAGTGGAAAATGGCAGATAATTGCGGGATTTGAAAAGTCGTTTTTGCAGCAAGCCTGCGCCGTTAGTCTTTGAGGAGCGCATGTCATAGTAAAGACCGCGATAAGTTAGAGAGACATCAACCCATTTCTCAACAGTCTTTCCTATGCCAGCCATGGCCTGCCAAGTTACGTTGGTAGCACCTCCTCCGCTACCTATATCAGCATAAAAGGCACATACCCAGTTGAGCTTGCAATACGATAGCGGCCTTTGAAGCCCACAATTGGATGAGCAGTGCTCACAGTTTTAGAATCGCTCAATGAATAATTCGTGCCATCAAGAGCCAGATTCAATGTGGCTGTCGCACTAATCCAACGAACCCCTAGTCAACCATCCAAAGTGGCGTCTTGACTGTTGACTAAATTGTATGTTGCTGCGCCAGTCAAAATGGTTTGTTGAACTGTAGGTTTCAATCCCACCCTAAAGTTATAACCAGGGGCGGGGGTGACAGATGTTGTTCCTGTTTTGTGAAGCGTTGCGCTGATAAAGTCAGCCATCATCCCCCGGTTACCATAACGAACCTTGCTCGCAAGCATTCCACCAGACTTGAGACTGCTAATATGGCGTTACATCTACGGTCCAACTGTCAGAGATTTTGGGAATTGGTAAGATCTGCTCTTCAGCTTGAACAACGCTTACAGATCCCAAGGTTAGGAATGCAGAGAAACAAATTACAAGGATTTTCTTATTCATAAATAATCTACTTAAAAGATTGGGTTGAATACAGCGTTTGCGATCAATTTAGGGCTCATTATAGGATGCAGGGATAAGCAAAATTTAACTAAAAACGTTAAAAGTTATAAGATTTGTAAGTGCCTTTTGCATCAGTATGCTAGCTGTTCTTACTGTAGGTTTGCGTCCTGATTACTAAATGCAAGCTCATAGTTAGCGTGCGCTACAAACCTTTGCAAGGCGATGTTTTGCCCCTTAGCTGGATGCAATTGAGAACCCCTGCATTCTCAGAATTTGTACTCTATTGATTTATATGGTCTAAATTGAATATTGAGTATTTTAGGATGGGCAATTTCAGTTTATCTAATAATTCGATGATAAATATCAAATTTATTCATTAGACAAATAATCATCAGAGGTTCACAATTCATTCAGTTGTATTTGCTACCAAAATATTGATTAACCAAAACTAGGAGCACAGTATGTCCATCATCAACACAGCAGTACAGCCATTTAAAACCGAAGCTTTCCACAACGACAAGTTCGTTACCGTTACCGACGAGACTCTGAAGGGCCATTGGTCAGCGCTCATTTTTATGCCAGCAGCATTCACATTTAACTGCCCAACGGAAATTGAAGATGCAGCTGAAAACTATGCTGAATTCCAAAAATTGGGTGCTGAGGTTTATATCGTTACTACTGATACTCATTTCTCACACAAAGTTTGGCATGAAACATCTCCAGCTGTTGGTAAGGCAAAGTTCCCGCTCGTAGGCGACCCAACTCATACTTTGACCAATGCATTCGGTGTGCATATTCCTGAAGCTGGTTTAGCGTTACGTGGCACCTTCATCATCAATCCAGAAGGTGTAATCAAGAGCGCAGAAATTCACTCCAACGAAATCGCTCGTGATGTTTCTGAGACTCTGCGTAAATTAAAGGCTGCTCAATACACAGCTGCACATCCAGGTGAAGTTTGCCCAGCCAAGTGGAAAGAAGGGGCAGCAACCTTAACTCCATCATTGGATCTCGTAGGCAAGATCTAAGCTGAATCATTCATCCATAGACTCTCTTCGGTGAGTCTATTGGAGAGGAACAGATCCTGCCCAATAGACTCACCTAAAAAATATTGAAGGAAATTATCATGCTCGATACCAATATCAAATCTCAATTCAAGGTTTATTTTGAAAAAATCGTTAGCCCTATCGTTTTAGTGGCTAGCGTGGATGGCAGCGAAAGCTCAAAACAAATGCTTGAGCTCTTAAACGAAGTTGCTGAACAGCCTGACAAAATCACCCGTCAAAGCTGACGGCACAGCGGATCACATCCCTAGCTTTACTGTAAGCAAACTTGACCAGTCTGCGCGCATCACTTTTGCTGGACTGCCAATGGGTCACGAACTGACTGCCTTTATCTTGGCTATTTTGCAATCGAATATACCCGGCGAACAAGAATATCGCGGTAAGGGTGTACCTATTGCCCTCACTGTGACGGCCCCTTATTTAAAGGCAAGCGTGCCGCGGTAATTGGTGGTGGGAACTCAGGTGTTGACGCTGCAATTGACTTGTTGGGTATCGTAAGTCATGTCACCTTGATTGGATTGAATTGGATAGCAAACTGCGTGCCGATGCTGTGTTGCAAAGAAAAATGGTTAGTCTAACTAGCTACTGCCATTCCCGTGATGCAAAGTGTCTCACTCTCTGCTCCTACGCCGAATATTCGATATACCGCTTCAGTTTGGGCGGCACCTAACGGTGAAAGTATGCTAAAAGACTTAAGTATTTTTGAAATGTCAGCAAAAGCAAATCCTGCTTACTACCGCTTTGCCGCCATCAAAGCATGGGTTGATGGAGAAAATAACTGTCCAACAGGCTTCATGTATGAGCCATACGTAGGCATACAGGATACCGATCCACCTGGCGGAAAAATTACCTTGGTCACAAATCAGCAATTAGCTAATCAGCTTTCCAAGCTAGCCAATCAAAATCAGAAAATGAGCATGCTGCATTGCTCTGGTGACGCGGCTGCTAATATTGGACTCAATGCATACGAACTGCTCAGCAAAAATCAATCAAGTAATACCATCAAACGTATTGAACATTTTGGCATGTTTCAGCTAACACCAGAACAATTAAAGCGAGGTGTTGCACTCAAGGAAAATCACTGTCATCTCTCATCACAACCCATCTGGTTATTGGAGCTAGTTAATGCTGATTATGAAAATTATGGGGACTGCAAGAGCAAAAACTGGATATCAATTTAAAACCATGATTAATACTGGTTGAGAGCCTGCCGCCAACACAGATATGACAGGTATCTACCTCGGCAATATTGATCCATTTAAAGCAATTTATGCGGCCGTAACAAGGCAGTCCGATATGGGAATCTTTGAGCCCCGAGAGGCTATTTCAGTTCGCGACGCCTTACGAATGTGGACTATCTGGCCCGCCCAGGCGACTGGGGAAGATAAAGTGAAGGGCACCATTGAGATTGGTAAGTACGCAGATATGACAGTACTATCCAATCATTTTTTTTAAAATACTCAAAACATCGCTGAAAGACGTTCAAGCATCCATGACCATAGTAGGTGGTCGAGTGGTTGATAAGTCTGACTAGTTGATAGCACGAAAAAAAAGCCACCCTCGGGTGGCTTTTAGAAAAACAGTAAAACTAAATCTGTAGCTGAAGTAAGCAATCAGATTAAGCAGCTTTACGGATTTTAGCAGCAGGCTTAGCAACAACGTATTGACCTATGGATGTTTTCTATAGCAGCGTCAACTACTTGAGCAACTTCTTTATTGCCGTTAGAACCACTTTGTTAACTTTAGCTTGTGCATTAGCAAATTGATCATTTAATTGAGTTTAAAACATGATTTATCCTAACTTTAAGTAAATGGGTTTTTTATTGCGATGCACCATTTTAGGAGCCTCTTTTTCTAAATGCAAGATATTTTTGTTGCAAAGCAATATATATTTACATATGCCGCATTTAAAGACCTTTAAATGCTGATTGAACGGCTTTAAATAACTCCAAGATATCCAAAACTGGGTAGCATGTTTCAAATGAATGCCAACCTTAATCAATAGTATTACCTATTTTTTAGGCAATACTGTCTTACCTTGCCCCAGCAAGTCGGCATCAGCATCTAACACCTTATTGGGTTGCTCCAGCCTCAATAAGTGAGCAGAGTCTGCATAACTAAATGTTTTGGATTATGGGAAGGTTTTTTAAAGCGGGTAATCCTGCAACATTAAAGATGCCATCTTTCTCCCCCCCCCAAAGAATTAAGGTTGCGCCCTGATATACAGGTCCACTCTCTAATGCCCCGCCGTAAAAATTAACAATATCCCAAACCTATTGATAGTGACGATTGTTATCCAGATAGTCTTTAATTAGTTGTGAGCTTATTTTTCAATCCACAACCGGTGGTTTAAAAAATAACAAGCTCATTTCCAATTCCAATTGATTCTGGTTTATCGGAATAAAAGGGTTGACACCTTGGAAAATGGCACTCTTCACCCGTGGACTCCAAGGAATGATTCCTATTGGGGCGCCAATAAATGCAAGAGATTGAATTGCTTGTGGATATTAAATCGCATACATAGAGGCGATAGTGCCACCCATTGAACTACCAGCGATATGAATCTGCTCCAGTCTTAGACCAGTTAAAAATTCGTGCAATACTTTTACTTGAGACCCCAAAGGGTAAACCGAGACCGAAAAACCAGAGCTTGCTCCATAACTAGGAAGAGCAGGGGCGATAACCTGATCACCCTTGCTAGCCAATGCACAACCAACATCAAGCCACTGCTCTTTTTGAGCAAATAATCCATGCATCAATAGGATTGATGGGCCTGTACCACCGTCCAGGTAACTAATCACACCCGAATCAACACTCATCTTCTTGATAACCAGAGGACAAAAACCTGTAGTGGTCTGACTATAAAATCCAATAAACAAACAGGATGCCAATACAAAATAGAAATCTAATCATTAAGCGCATGAAATTATTGCCCTCTAAAAACTAAATTTATGCTACTTCTTCAATTAAGCATGTCCATCAACTTAGTTGACCCATGTCGTAAATTCTTCCGCCCACCACCCTCGGGGTGTGAAAGGTATTTACTAATTTTGCGGGCAGGTATCCAAGCCCTCCCCCCTCTTGCAGCGACCATTAGATTCTGCAGGAACATGCCGTAGTCCAGCATTGATCCCCTGCCCAGCTCCTTATCGATGGTAAAGAAGAAGCAAACTGGTGCACCGAATGCCTCAAAATTCTTGCGATGCTGAATATGCATCTTATCTTTATCCCCCTTGGTGATGCCCAAGAGCCAATATAGACCCCAACCATTTTCACGACGTCGATCGATATAAGGACTATAAACCATTTCGCTAGATAATAGTCGTAAGCTGGCTAATATTCTTTTGCTAACTCTGGATTAGCAGCAATCTCATCGTATGCAGTATAGACTTTTTCACATCACTCACTGAGTGACTTACCCTCAAGCACATAAACTTTCCATGATTGAGTATTGGTACCAGATGGGGTACGCGCTGCAATATTCAATAATCGAAGAATCAGCTCCTTCGAGATACCCTGTTTAGTAAAAACTCTCACAGACATGCGAGAAGTAATTGCATCTGCTGGCATTAATGCTTTCATGATTCGCTTGCGTATATTTAGGCATTCATCTATTTGATATAGAAAACCGTAGCATAGCCGTTGATGGCAATCAAAAACCCGCCGAGGCGAGTTTAGTAGCACGAATACGAATCAGCAAATCAGCAAATCAATTTAATGGGAATACGATTTTGAGTTTATCCAATTTAGTGTATTTAATTTCCTTGGCATTGACATCTATCTTTTTCAGATCATAGCTATAGATGTTAGTATTCTCATACATCTTCACACTGTAAGGCATCTCTTTATTATTCGCTACTACGCTCCACTCGGTTATCTCATAGCCACCTGAGGCACCACCATATGGATTACTCGCGGGTAATGTAACTGCGCCAGGAGGGATATCAAAACTTCCCAAAATATGCCCAGCTGCAGCACTTGCTTGAGCAGTCGTAAAGTTAGTAGGAACTGAACGCGAGAGAAATACCGCACGAATAAAGCGGCTAGTGCTCAAGTAGTCGCCAGGAAAGAAGGCCGTGTAAGGCATTACCAGAGCTAGGAGCTGCAAACGTGGCACCATTAATCACTAGTGGCGGTTTTTCTACCTTGGAAAGGTTAACGTACTTACCAATATTATTCAGTTGATCTTGAAACGGAGGATCGTTTGTCATCACGGTCACTGGATTATCCGTAATATTGAGCTACCCCTTCATATACTCAACAACAATACTTTTTCCATTTGCGTCATGGAATGTGTAGTGCATTGGCGGGGTGCGATTGCCATCAATAGACAGCTTAGCTCCGTTGACCTTAATCTTCTGGAATCCTGTTTTAATTTCTTCAACAGTAGCAAACTTGGTCAAAACATCAGTCAGCACCTGTACTGAATTAATACTCTCGCTTGAGTTTGCCGCAGCAACAGCATATGTGGAGCTCCAGCTAAGCCCTGATCCATACTTGCCATCAACTCCAATTCCTTTAAGGGCGTAGCCTCTAGGAATAGTCGTGAGCTGTGAGGCCAAAGACATTCCAAACTCTAGGGTTCGTCTATAGACATCAGCACCATCGCTACCTTTTAATAGAAAACTAGTACAGGCTTACACTAACCAAGGGAGTAAATGCCAGGCTGACTGATGCCGAAGCAGCCACCATCTTTCTCATTATTTTTTTCTCCACAACTACCTCCTGATTTCAGGGGTAACTTAAGAATAATACTATCCTAATCAATAATAAAGACTAATCTCCTACAGAGAATCACAATATGCGAACTAAAGCATCTATTGAATTGCGCGATCTTCAACTCCAAACCCAAATTGGAATCTACAAGCCCGGCGACATTGTTCCCGATAGACCTTTAGATCTCACGCTAAAGGTCGACTCTGATCTGGTGTTGACTACTGAAGATGGGATCGGTCATGTTTTTGATTATGACCCTCTGATTGCTGATATTGAGAGCTTAGCCGGCGATGGTTTATATGAGGCTCAAGAAAGATTGGTCAGTAGGATAGTTGAGGCATGCGCAAGCTACCCCCAAGTTACCGCCTTAGAAATTAGCCTCCGCAAATCTCCCGTTAGAAATCAATCTGGCTCACTGGGCGTTAGGCTACTCCTGGAGCAGGCTGACTTAGCAGCTTTAAGAAATTAAGCAATCTTCAATCTACGGAAAAGTGTGTCATCTATGAAGCTCATCAAAATCTGCATCTCTCTTTGCGCTGTGATAATTGGTAATATGCTACCTCTTGCAGCACAGGCAAACCTAGCGACCGACTTGCATGACAGCGAGCACGTCCTTCTAATGCGACATGCAGATGCTCCTGGAGATGGAGATCCTTCTGGGTATCAGCTAAACCAATGCTCCGCCCAACGCAATCGTGGTAAAGTGCAGATTGCTCCATCTCTTGGTTCATTTTTTGACAATATGAGTCTTGAAAAACAACAAACAAAAGACTTGGAGAAATTGATTCAGTCGACTCTCAAAAGCAATCATAGGCAGCCGCTGATTCTCGCAACCCATCACGTCAATATTCAGGCTTATACGGGAAAAGTGGTAGGTGTTAACGACATGGTTCTAGTAAAAGTAAATCAGAATGGGCAGCATATATCACATCAGATTTACCCCAGCCCCAGACTTTAATGAGTATCACTCTATAGTTAGGTGTCCGGTCCTTACAAAAATAGTGCAGCCTTCTTTACTAAAAGGCTGATGCAGGCTCATATGCGGGCTTCTAATCTATGAACCCGCTGGATAACGACCATGCCCATCCTCAAAAACTCCCTCAACCACAAAGATTTCCTCTCCCCCATAATGTTTGTGGGGATTGAAATATACATGCATGCTTAACAGCATGCACTCTCTTTAGCTGAATAGATATAGGGGCGTAATTCATTTTTATGGACATTATTCTGAGCAGCTAACTATTCAAAGGCACGACCTTCTAGATGATGATCTTCATACTCAACATCATTGGCGGCACAGTAGATTTCCATGCGGTTACACATAGACAAGCTTCTTACTTCAGGTTGATGCTCGGCCTCTTCTATTTGCAAAAATTTGCGCAGATCGATTAATGAATCTTGTAACACATCAGGCGCAACTGCCACACTCTCCCGAATATCAATTGGGGCAGTATGATGATTCACGCCGAGGTGTAGCAGCTTCATACTTGGCATATGCTCAATATAGGCTCCTGGGTTCAAAACAAGTGCTTCCCAATTGAGGCGCATCGCAATCGTTATTTATAGTCTGTTTTTACCAGTGAAAACCCTTATCAGGGGAAGTGCTTTTTGGGCCTAAGCCGCCTCTAATAAGCCTTTTGGCAGGAAAAAATTGACGGTTTCTTCAATTCCTAGCATGGGAACTACTGAACCCCGGTGCAAGGAATGAATCGCCTCAATGATTTTAGTGGTTAAGGCCTCTAGTGCTGAGGCGCCAGCGGTGACCCCAATGCTCTTTGCAGACATAAACCAGTCAGCCTCTATCTGAATAGGATCATCCACTAAAAATGCCGGGACATTTAAGCTGCTGGCTAACTCCTGCAAGCGCTTGGAATTGGAACTATTCGGACTTCCAACAACAACATCCACATGGGGAACCATCGCCTTAACAGCGTCTTGACGATTTTGTGTTGCGCAACAAATATACTGCCGTTTGGGAGCATGAATTTGGGGATCTTTTTTGATGTGAGCGCAGCCGTAATTTCCTGCGTTTCATCGACTGATAAAGTAGTTTGTGTAATGTAAGCCAATAGCTCATCTTGATTGAAAGAGAGCTTAGCAACATCAGCCACTTGCATTTTTACTGGGCTATATCACTGGATCGAGACGTACTGATTGTCCTAACGGGCTCAACGGCATAAGGCGTGCTTGATATGCTTTCCAGACCATTAACTATCATGAGATGACTTTACTCGGATTTGGTGTGCTTTTCTTTTTCATGAATCTGGAAGCCATGAATCAAACTGGATTTTGGACTTACATCATCTTATGGGGCATGCGGCAAAGCACACATTATGGATTTGAACGACTTGGTTAAGGCGTTCGAAAAGAAGTTTAATGTTTCAGCTGCAGCTATGGCCGTTGCTGGTCCTGCCGGTGCAGCTGGTGGCGATGCTGGTGGCGCTGAGCAAACAGAATTCACTGTTAACTTGCTCGAAGTTGGTGCAAATAAAGTTTCAGTAATTAAGGCAGTTCGCGAAATTACTGGTCTTGGCTTGAAAGAAGCTAAGGACTTGGTCGATGGTGCACCTAAGCCAATTGATCAAACAAAACCATCTTTCTTGCCCAGCCGCGAGGCTTCTGTGCGGGAGTGGAGCGAGCAATCCTCATCGTGGAAGAGGCGCTCAAGAGACATGGCGCCCTCATTTATGTCAGACATGAAAGTATTCATAATGCTTATGTAGTCAAGGATTTTGAGGCGCGTGGCGTCGTCTTTATTAATCAACTCGATCAAGTGTTGAAGGGTGCTATTCTGATTTTAGCGCTCATGGAGTTTCCAAGGCAGTTCGGTATGAGGCTGATGAACGACAATTTCAAGTGTTTAACGCTACTTGTCCGTTGATTGCCAAAGTTCATGCAGAAGTCATGCGTTTAAAAGAGCGTCGCTATCAAATTATTATGATTGGTCATCACGGCCATCCAGAGGTAGAGGGAGCGATAGGGCAAATTGATGCCTCTATTCATTTGATTGAGCAAGCTCTTGCCATCCCCAAATAATAATTGCGCAGACAAAGGAACAATACGCACCCGCTACGGTAGCCTGTTGGCTCGAGATTTCTAATCCCCAGAAGGCCATCAATAGCACGCCAATCGAAAGTACAAAAATCAACTTGAAAATTTTTTTGGCAAACCATTAATCTTCAGAATAAGACCCGCGCTCACCCACCATACAAAGATGATAAAGATTAAAGGTCCTATCCAAAAATACATGGTCCCTTACCAAACCGGTGCTAAGTGGATATCAGCAGGTAGCCCATTCGGAACTACTGGCAACAAATAGATTTGCAAAAAGGTGGTTGCTGCAACAACAGCTAAACCACCACGCTTAACCTTAGAGAAGAATCCACCTTTTAGCTTAAGCTTCTCAACTTCATCAGAAATTTTTCTGAGCTTTTCAAAACCCTTCCAAACCCTTGGATCATCCAAGTTAATAGTAAATGGAAATACTTGCTTAGAAATATCTGAGGTAATTTTAAGAACTTGGCGATCATAGTCTGTGGGCGAAACACCAAGTGCCTTATGAAATTCGGGCCTTGAATGATCGCGTACATACATCGTTGCATACACTGCAATCAGGAAAAAGCGAATCCATAAACGATTCACACCACTGAGTAAGTCTGGGTTTGAACGCATTAATAGCGCAAATGCCTCACCATGACGGAATTCATCATTGCCCCATTTCTCAAACCAGAGAAATATTGGGTGAAAACGTAAATCAGGATTGTTCTGAATGATGCGGTAAATCATGAGGTAGCGCGCGTATCCGACCTTTTCTGAAAGGTAGGTAGCATAAAAAATGAACTTTGACTTGAAGAAAGTATATTTTTTAGTTCTTGCCAAGAATCCTAAATCAACACCAATACCAAAATCTTTGAACCATTGATTAATAAATCCGGCACGCCTACTTTCATCACGAGCCATGTAAGAGAAAAGATTGTTGAGTTCTGGATTATTAATGGATATTTAAATTTTGGAATACGACACGCAGCCAGAAAACTCAGAAGTAATAGAACTAATTAAAAAATCTAAGCATTCTTGATACAAACCCTCCGGAAGATAGGAGCAATCCTTCGACATATCTTCAGGGCGCTGAAAATGAGACTGATTGATATCTTGATCAAACTCTTGCATGAGTCGAGCCCACTCCGGCTTTACGGAAGAAATATCAAAGCGGTCCATCCCATCAAAGTCAGTCGTATAAAAACGCGGACTCAGAATGGTATTTTCAAGAGCGCGATCGGTTGACTCATTTCTCGAACACCCCATTGGCATTGTTGGGGCATTTGTACTCATGCTTTTACTCCTTCACGCAAAATAATCGGTGCCACCTCTTTACTTGGAACTTGCCTAGGGTATGTTTTAGCCTTACTAAATCGAGTAGTCGAAAAGCTCACCTCATACAACATCGTCACCTCGAGCCTAGCAGTGAGATATACCCATATCCGAGATAAGAATCCCGCCTTAGATACAGTAGCCGTTCGGTTCAATTCGACTGTTTATAGCTAAATCAATCAAAGTTAGCCCTCCATCTGAGCGACTAATCAGCTCAAAGGCATCATCACTGGAGAGTTGGCGAATGCGACGATCACGAGCAAGCGCTCTTAAAATACCCCTCACAAATCCTGCCTGCCCTTCAACTTTCGCATCAGCTTGAGGCTTTAGCTTACCAGACTGAACATAGCTTCCAACCAGCAGAACTACTATCGCCAAGGATGCGGCAATAAATAATGCAATGTAGTTTTGCACGTGTATTGGGCTGATGGGTAAAAGCATGCTGCTTCTACCTCTGAGCAATGACTTTTTGTATCAGCTGACTGATGAGAAGTTGCTTGGACTGAGCGCGCAATTACATTGTTTTCTGTAGTCCAGGCATCTACCAAAATTTGTGCCACCTCAGAATAGTTCTTTATTCCCCTCAGGGTTGGGTGGGGTACGGCCCACTTATCAGGCCTTGAATGTGGCCATAAATGAAATATTGCGATCTTGCATCCCTTGCTCAACTTCAAATCAACATCACCAGTACCGTTGTTAGTAACCCCACAGTCTGCCGATTCAATCATCTTCAAAGGAAAGTTAAAGGTCATATTGAGCACAATTCCAATACGCATCACAACCCGTTTATTGGTAATCGTATAGATTGCTGTGGAGGCCATTCAATACCCAATAAGTCTAAGACCTAGCGCTGATATTGCCAAAATACTGACTAAAGACAACAAAATTACTGCAATTGGTTCGCCATCATTTAAGCCAATAGCAATCCAAAGTAGATGAACAAAATTTTGATATGAAAGACCCTTAACAAGATCGTCTTTGTATCAGGAGATCCCTGCCACAAAATACGCTCTCCCTTAGGCAATCGTTTTGGAAGACCTAGCTCAGTCTCAAACTCATGTTCTGGACTACTATGGATATCGAGACTCATGCCAGCGGCGCCTGACGTTCAGGCGTAGTGTATAGAGTACCTACTCCAAAGTACGCCATGATTTTTTCTTCTTCTGGATGCTTTGTTTTAGGGACTTGTGCAAATTGGTCTGCCAAAATGGATTGCACTTGAATATCCTGCTTACCAATACGAGAGAAGGTGATGGACAGCAAAATCTTATGTCCTGCTACCTCTACCTCGAGGTAACGAATCATCACTTCCATGTGATCTACCAACTATTTTGATTCAAGCAACAAATGACATGAGTCGCACCAAAAAGAAAAATCATTTTTGGCGCTTCATTCCCTACTGCATTGCTAGCATCATGGGATTTGATTTCGGCTTCAAGTTTGGTTACGAAATCAGTTGGACTGTTCTAGCCGTATTAACTGGATTTGTGACGGCACTGATTTGTAATTTCATGATGGAATACGTGATGCTCAAAATATTTGGCCCACGATCATCACCTCATTATTCAATATGAGGCGATTGAAACAAATCTTTTCTTTGTATTTGCTAGTAAGTCTTGCTGCCATTTTCGCAATCGTGATAGCGCATACGATTACCCAAGCCGCTAATAAAATTCCGTTTCAATTCATTTCAGTCTCCCTGAATAAAAATACAAGCTAAGAATAAATCCTAGCACTTCTTAGGCAAAAGTGTGGTCATTGAGAAAATTGTAGCAATCAATAATCCAATTTCCAACATATAAACAAAAGAATATCCTGTAGTCGGGCCAATTACCCCCTCGGGTAACCAATTTGCTACACCCACTGTCACTACAAGATCCCTGATGACACTGCCCAAAGCCATCGCTATTTCGGCTGCAGTGGCCTGTACCGCGCCCCAGACCCCTAATGCCAGCTCCCTTTGATCGGAAGGCGCTAACTGCATCGTTGCTGTTCAGGTTCCGTGACTAAATAATCCCGCACCAAATCCAATAAACAGAGTGTCATTAAAACTAAGGGGGCAGAAAAAATAACGAACATAAATGCGGGTATACCGATCAAAGCACCAATTGTGGCCATATAAAAGGATCGGTACCCTTGCTCAGCACGCGGGATGCCCAGCTAAAACCAATTAATCCCCGGCAGCCAAGATTGCTGTAAGCATACTAGTGTCACTCACACTCATCCCTAAAATCTGACTGCTATATGGCTCCAATAAAACTTCATTCATACTAAATGCCACGGTCCCAAAGCCAACAGCAACTAGCCTTCTCATAACATGACCACCTTAAGCAAAGGTTCGCCCAAAATCTATAAATGCAGGCTGTGCCTGATGTTTTTTGCCATCCGAACTCCTAGGCTCCTGCTTCCACAAGGAGATAACATCGAGCACGATAGTGATCACTGCAGAAGCTTGAGTAACCTGAATTAACGTTCCAGGACTAAATTCATTTAAAGCCACACCAAATACCAATGCACTCACAATCATCCCTAAGAGTTGCATTACATACATCAACCCAACCACTGTAGGTTGATCAATTTCCGGAGCTAAATCTGTAGCCAAGGCCAACCCAACCGTTTGCGTGATGTGAATACCAGTCCCAACTAATAAAAAAGCGAGGCCAGAAGCCACCCAACCAATCCACACTGGCGCTTGATGAGATTGACCTGCGCCAGATAAAACCAGCAACGCAAATGGCATGATAGATAAGCCGCCACAAATTGCACTAAAATATCCATCCAAATGTAGGGCACCCTACGCCAACCCAAAGCTAATTTATGATTATCGGAACGAAAGCCGATGAGGGCTCGAAATGGCGCAAAGATGATTGGAAAAAAAGAAATCATGACAGACTAGTCTGATCCTGGCGGCCGCTGCAACCTTAGTGGTGCCACTATGCTTTCGTAGGATTGTTGATCTTGGATTTAGCAACATTAGCCATGATCAGATCAACCTCACTTTTATTAATTTATTTGCAGCCGCATTTGCAAGTGCTCTGCGCTATTAAATAGCCTCCTGGCTTGAAGAAAGCGTAACAAGCGATATCAGGAAAGCAGTCTACTCACACATCATTGTCCAGAGCCCAAAATTTTTTGAGACAAAACAAAGTGGTGAATTGCGATCACGCATTAATAATGACACCTCCATCGTACAAATTTTGGTAGGTACGAGTGTATCGATGGCAGTGAGAAAGATTTTTGTACTGCTGGGTGGTATGACAATGATGTTTATTACTAGCATCAAATTATCATTACTGATTCTTGCAACCCTTTTATTGACAGTCATCCCCGTCATGCTGATGGGGAAAAAGTGCGCCAATTATCAAGAAATTCCCAAGATAAGATTGCTCTGTCGTCTGCAATTGCAGGAGAAAAAATCAATGCAATATTGACGGTGCAATCATTTACAAATGAAAAAAATGAAATCAAGGCATTTAATAAAACCATTGAGACTTCATTCATAGCTGCCATCATAAGAAGTGCCGCACGAGGAAAACTCACTTTTGTCGTCATTCTTTTGGGATTTACCAGCATTATTGCCGTCCTTGGGCTTGTAGCGCATATGCGGTAAGTAATAATGTCTGGTGGGGGTCCACTAACTCAGTTCTTCTTGTATGCATTGATTGTTGCTGGCTCTATTGCCGCCCTCTCAGAGGTGATTAGAGATGTTCAAAGAGCTATTGGAGCTAGCAATCGTCTTTTAGAATTACTACGACTTCAATCTCAGGTACGAAATCCTGAGGCTCCATTTGCTCCTGGAAAACGTCATCATCAAGCGATCAGTATTGAAATCCAAAATCTCAGCTTTCATTCCCCCTCCATACCAACGAAGTGTTATCAGGTCTCACTTTGGATCTTCAGGCTGGCGAAAAGATTGCCATCGTTGGACCCTCTGGGTCAGGAAAATCGACCTTGTTTAAATTGATGCAACGCTTTTACGATCCACAAAGTAGCAGCATCTGTTTCAACGGCGTAGATATTAGGCAATATCGATTGGAAGATTTAAGAAAGCTGATCGGAGTGGTGCCTCAAGACATGAGTATCTTCTCTGAAAAATACTTTAGAAAATATTCGCTACGGTAATGTAGATGCCAGTGATGAGGAGGTAATACAAGCGTCTAAGCTTGTATCCGTAGATGAATTTATATCTAAGCGGCCAGAAGGCTATAACACGTATTTTGGCGATCGAGAAGTCCGACTATCTGGCAGTCAGAAGCAACGGATTGCTATCGCCAGGGCCTTACTCAACGATCCACCATTACTTCTTTTAGACGAAGCCACTAGTTCTTTGGATGCAGAATCTGAGAGATTAGTACGGCATGCCCTAGAGGAAGCCATGAAGGGAAGAACGAGTATTGTTATTGCTCATAGACTTGCTATGACGGTTAAGCAAGCAGACAGAATTGTTGTCATAGAATATGGTCGCATAGTAGAAATCGGCGACCATGCCAGTCTGATTCACCAAGGCGGAGACTATACTCACACCTTGCAAAACTGCAATTTACAAATATTTAGAAATTGAGCGCGTTCAAAAATAGCGATATTAATGTAATGCTGGAAAATCTCACTATGAAAACGACAGATAAGTTAAGGTAGCTTTTTGCTATCTTATCTTTAGTTTCGATTGCTTTGTTATTCATCATGACGCACCCTCGCTTTCATATATAGGCAGCAATTCTACCTTTTAAACATCTGATTAGCTTCCCCCATTAGAGCCAAATGGGCAAGAGCTACATCAAAGTAGCGCTTTTTGAGAGTGCTGGAGCGGGTGAAGGGTATCGAACCCTCGTATCCAGCATGGGAAACGAGGGCAATAGCAGCCACACGACACCCGCAACTAATATGGGCACAATACAGAATTACTTTAAGAGCAGATGATTCATCCGCTTCACGAAACTAGCTGGATCGTTTAGCTGACCACCCTCCGCTAAAAGTGCCTGGTCAAATAGCAAGTTAGTCCAGTCATCGAATTGCTGATTATCGTTTTTTAGCTTTACCAGCAAAGGATGCTCTGGATTAATTTCTAAAATCGGCTTCATATCAGGAGCATTTTGACCAGCAGCCTTTAGCATCCGCAACAAATTTCCGGAGAGCTCATTTTCATCAGCTATCAAGCAAGCTGGAGAGTCGGTTAAACGAAATGTGACGCGAACATCCTTTACCTTATCCTCCAATACCTTCTTCATACGCTCTACCAAGTCTTTGAATTGCTTCTCAGTTTCTTTGTACTCTTTCTTTTCCTTTTCATCACTCAAACTTCCGAGATCCAATCCGCCTTTGGCAACAGATACCAATGCCTTGCCATCAAACTCGGTCATGAATGAGAGCATCCATTCATCCACTCGATCGGAGAGCAAAAGAACTTCAACCCTTTTTTTGCGGAAGATCTCTAGATGCGGGCTAGTCTTGACAGCGTTAAAAGACTCGCCAGTGACGTAATAAATCTTATCCCAACCTTCTTTCATGCGAGATACATAGTCAGCCAAAGATACTGTCTGCTCAGCAGCATCGGTATGTGTACTTGCAAAACGCAAGAGCTTCAAAATCCGCGCTTGATTGGCATGATCCTCACCGACACCTTCTTTTAGCACTTGCCCAAATTGGGCCCAGAAGCTACTATATTTTTCTCTCTTAGTTTCGTCTGCGCTATTCGCCAGCTCCTCAAGCATGCTTAATACACGGTTGGTAGAGCTTTCACGTATCACCTTAATGTCACGAGATTCCTGCAGAATTTCACGTGAGACATTCAAAGGCAAATCAACTGAATCAATCACACCAGTGACAAAGCGCAAATACATCGGCATGAGCTGTTCTGCATCATCCATAATGAAAATCCGCTTCACATAAAGCTTGATGCCGCCACGCTTATTACGATCCCATAAATCAAATGGCGCACGGGATGGCACAAAAAGTAGCTGAATAAATTCACTTCTACCCTCAACTCTATTTAATGAATAGGTCAGTGGGTTCTCATAATCATGAGAAAGGTGCTTATAAAACTCGCTGTACTGCTCTTCGGTAATTTCTGACTTGTTACGAGCCCAAAGTGCAGAAGATTGATTGATACTCTCAAGCTCATCTTTAATGCCCTGCTCTTTTTTTTCTGCATCCCATTCTTCCTTGCGCATCTGAATAGGCCATGAAATATGGTCGGAATACTTACGAATAATCGCTTTGAGCTGAACGCTATTGAGAAAATCATCTTCACCCTCTCGTAAATGCAATGTAATAGAGGTGCCACGTTGTGGGCGATCGATTGTTTCAATCGTAAATTGACCAGAACCATCCGACTCCCAGCGAACGCCATCAGATGCGGATAAGCCTGCCCGACGGGTTGCGACTGTAATTTTGTCAGCAACAATAAAGGCGGAATAAAAACCAACACCAAACTGGCCTATTAAGGCAGCATCCTTTTGCTGGTCTCCAGACAGTTTGGAGACAAATTCTTTTGTGCCAGAGCGGGCAATAGTGCCCAAATTACTGATCACTTCCTCGCGGCTCATTCCAATACCATTATCAGAAATAGTCACCGTTCTAGCCGCTTTATCAAACTCGACTATTATCCTGAGATCAGGATCATCGCCATACCAATCAGGGTGTGCGATTCCTTCAAAACGTAACTTATCAGTAGCATCTGAGGCGTTAGAGATTAGTTCGCGTAGGAAAATTTCCTTATTGGAATACAAGGAATGGATCATCAGCTGTAAAAGCTGCTTTACTTCCGCCTGAAATCTCAGAGTTTCTTTTGTAGCAACAGTCATTTCTTTTTCCCATAAAAAAATGAATTACCTCTAATTGGGGGTAATTTTAAATATTTCAATACCCAACATTGCCTCTAAATACCTAGTCCAAGGTAACTGAGTCCTGATCCACAGGGTCTTCCCCCAGATCTTGGCCACAAAAAACCACCCGAAGGTGGTTTCATGGGAATGTATTGATTTTTTAGTAGGTTTTGTATGAAAGGTACTTGCCGGAAAGCACTACCTGGACACGATCACTCTTTGGATCTGGCTCTCGCTGAATATCCATTGAGAAATCAATTGCACTCATGATGCCATCACCAGATTCCTCATGGATCAATTCTTTAATTGTGGTTCCATATACACTGCCGATTTCATACCAACGATAGATCAGCGGATCGGTCGGAACAGCTGTAGGCAGTGCACCCTTGTATGGAACAATTTGTAACCATGTCATTTCTTCATCGGTCAAATCAAAGAACTGTCCAGCAGCCTCTACCTGCGCTTAAACAGTTTGATTTGTTTCTTTACGTATCTTTAAAAACTCGTCCTGGATAACACTACACATTAAGGCATCCAAGGCACCAAACGGCTCAGATGGTTTCTTAGACTTTACGGCAAAGGCAACATTCTGCAATACCGTCATCCAGGGCATTAATGCATGCCCCTGGAATACTACGCCTCACTCTAAACCAGGGCCTTGTATGCGCTTACCTAGCATAATTGCGTCGCCGCCAGTTGCATCTTCAAGGCCAGCAAGAACATTCAAGATAGCAGTTTGACCGCATCCAGAATGCTCAATAATGCAAACAAATTCTCCTTTTTCGATTTCAAAATCAATACTTTCAAATACAGGAGGCGTATCTGCCTTATAAGATATATAAAGGTTAATGACCTTAAGAAAAGTATTTTCAGTCTGCATATGAAACCGCCTTTTGTAATTTGCCAAATACTGTATCCAAGAGCATTCCAACAATACCAATTAAAAGAATTGCAAAAATCACACTAGAAAGGGATAAGTTATTCCACTCATTCCACAAGAAATAACCAATTCCCGTGCCGCCAACAAGCATTTCAGCCGCAACAATCACCAGCCAAGCTATACCCATCGAGATACCCATGCCAGTCAAGATTGTTGGGGCAGCTGCGGGCAGGATTACCAAGAACGCCTTACGCAGAGGGGTAACTTCTAATGTTTTAGTAACATTCAACAACTCCTTACGAACATTAGCTACGCCAAATGCAGTGTTCAGAAGCATCGGCCATACAGAACAAATAAAGATCACAAAGATGCCCGAGATAGATGAATCTTTAATCGTATAAAGCGCAATCGGCATTCAAGCTAACGGGAAGATAGGCTTGAGGATTTGAATAAATGGATTAAATGCCTCATATGCTAACGGTGACATACCGATCTAAAATCCAAATGGAGTTGCCACAATCATTGCAAACAAAAATCCCAAACCAACACGAGCCAAAGAATAGGCTAACCGAATACAAAGTCCCTTATCGTTTGGGCCATTATCATAAAAAGGATGTGACAACTGCTTATAGATTGTTTGCCGCATTTGGCTTAAGGTTGGAAAACCAGTTTTCTGAACTGGCTCACCACTTCCTTGGCCAATAAGATTGTTGTACTCGCTAGAGTTTGTTGATATGCCAGCTGAAGGCGCAACCTTGTGTGTTGTTGCCATATGCCAAATTGATAAGCACATGCGCAAGATCACAACTGATAGGATTGGACCTTTAACCTCAATTGATAATGTTTTCATTCATTTACCTTAGATTCACGCGTTATTTGTTTGAAAAGATTTCAGATAGGCTGCAGGCTGACTAGGGTCAAACTCTGTACCCATAATCTTGTCTTTTTTGTATCCCACTTTAGCCAGTGGTGGAATAGCAATACCAGTTTCACCCATATACTTCTTGGTATCGGTCAGGAGGAATGCTTTTTCAGAAATATCTTTGTAGTTAACATCGCCCTTGACGTAACGCCAGCGCTGCATTTGGGTAAGCATCCATGTTGCCATTGGATACCAAGGAATTGGATTGAAATCAATGCGACCAGGAACGTTTTGCACATTACCAAGACCATCTGCAAATTTTCCTGTCAATACTTTCATTACAACGGTTTCAGGCTGATTGAGGTAGTTAAGAGGTAAAATCACTTTTGCACAATCAGAGGTCGATTAGCAGGATCGTGTGCCATCGTAGAAGCATTCAATACCGCACGGTATAAAGCGGAAAAAGTATTTGGATTATTCTTAATGAAATCCTCAGAAGTTCCAAAGGCACCACATGGATGGCCGTCCCAGATTTGCTGAGTGAGAATATGAATAAATCCAACTTCATCGTATACAGCACGCTGATTAAATGGATCTGGGCCTAAGAAGCCATCAATATTTCCAGCGCGTAAGTTGGCAACCATGTCTGACGGCGGAGTCACGCGAATTTCAATATCTTTATCTGGATCGAGTCCAGCTTGTGCTACGTAGTAACGCAACAAGAAATTATGTATTGAATATTCAAAGGGAACTGCAAACTTCATCCCCTTCCAATGCTTAGGATCATGATTATCTTTATGCTTGTTTGCTCAGGTAATTGCCTGCCCATTTACGTTTTGAATTGTGGTAACACGCATTTGAGTTAGATCAGAGCCCAGACCCATTGACATTGAAATTGGCATTGGCGATAAAAAGTGAGAAGCGTCATGCTCTTTGTTCAGTATCTTGTCGCGAATCAATGCCCATCCTGCAGTTTTATTCAGGGTGATATTCAGACCCTGCTTCTTATAACAGCCTAATGGATCGGCCATAATGAGAGGTGTTGCGCAAGTAATCGCAATAAAACCAATCTTTAAATCTGGCTTTTCAAGGGGAACTTTTTCTTGGGCCATTGCCTGCAAAGCACCCACCAGCAAAAAGCCCAATAAAGCACTCATTGCGCCTCCAGCACCAACCGCCTTTAAAAAAGCGCGCCTACGTGCCTCTTGAGGAAATAAAGCCTTTACCAAGCCAGCCTCAACAAAATCGGCACTCTCCTGCTCAGTATCCATCTTTGCGGATAATGTGTATGCAAAACTCCGCTCGGACGGAAGGCTTACAGACTCCATCAAGCAGACTGGGGTATCGCCCGAATAGCCCTGAGAGATTAAGGTAGGAGCAACCTCCATTAACTGATCACGGGCCATGTAATAGATAGAAGTTTTGTGGGCGGGATGCGCACACCGAACCGGTAAAGTGGTCAATGTCAGAGTTCGACTGAACTCTCTGGTCGTTGGTGGTTGCTTTAGTTGAGCCGAAGCAGCTAAGGCAGTTGTGATGCCAGGGACGATCTCGTAATAGACTCCGGAGCGCTCAAGTCCATCGATTTCCCCCTAAGCACGTCCAAAGATTAGCCTCTCTTTTTTAGTCGCGCCACCACTAAATTCTTACCTGCAGCATCTACCAGTTGTTTGTTAATAAAGTGCTGCGAACTAGCTTGCGCTTAGCCACGCTTTGGCGTGTTAACTGCATTTCGAATGATGTTGTCCATGCATCATTTTTAACAGTCCTCAAAAGTCATAAATCAATTACATGAACCAAAAGTGCTCATGCATTTATTTGACGCACCAATATTGAGCTATCTCCAGATTTCCCCGAAAAAAAGTTACTTATCCTTAGTGATCGATCAAAAGAGCTCCGCATGAATGAAGAAATGAAATCTAAAAGCGCAACTTCCAATGTTGCAATTTCTACTGCAACTGATACAAATTCAGCCAGAAGAACGCTAATTCAATCCATTGGCTCAGCGAGTATTTTATCGTTGATAGATCCCATGGTAAAAGCGGGTGCATGGGCTGCAGGCTCTGATGCTCCAGAAAAAACTGATGTAAAGGTGAGTTTCATTGCATTGACAGACTACTCTTCAGACCGGTACACATGCCATGTGGATCTATTATTGGCTAGCCAATTACGGAATTAATCCATTTAAAGACGCAAAAATTATTACCGTTCCGCCACCACACATGGTTGCCAATATGCGCAGTGGGAATATGGATGGTTACTGTGTAGGTGAATCATGGAATGCTCGCGCCGTCATTGATGGCATTGGATTCACAGCAATGACTACACACGCCATTTGGCAAGATCATCCAGAAAAAGCGTTAGGTACAACTTCTGATTTTGCTAAAAAATATCCAAATACTTGTCGCGCGGTCACAGCGGCTATCCTAGAAGCAGGCAAGTATATTGATGCGTTTACCTCAAATAAACATGCAACAGTAGAAGTGGTCTCTGCACTTTCTTTTGTAAATACAGATGTCAATGTAATTCAATATCGCATGATGGGTCGCTATAACAATGGTATTGTAAGACTTGGCATAATCCTAATGCAATGAAGTGTTACAACAACGGTCTTGCTACATTTCCGTATCTATGAGATGGTGTGTGGTTTATGACTCAACATAAGCACTGGTGTTTACTCAAAGAGTATCCAGATTCTTTAGCGGTTGCAAAGAAGGCGAACAATATTGCCATCTACAAAGATGCAGCCACCGCAACTAAAACTCCACTTCCAAAAAGCGATATGCGCTCAAGCAAACTATTTGATGGAGTTGTTTGGAATGGCTCGCACCCAGCCGCATACGCAGATAACTTCAAGATCAAAGCATGAAAAAACAAAAACTTGTCATGATTGGTAACGGGATGGCCGGAGTCCGGACCATCGAGGAACTATTAAAGCTCGATCCAGAACTTTATGAGATTGCCATATTTGGCGCAGAATCTCATCCCAATTACAACCGGATATTACTTTCCCCAGTTTTGGCTGGTGGACAAACGCTTGAACCAATTGTTTTAAATGATCTGGATTGGTATACGAACAATGGAATTCATCTTCATCTTGGTAAAAAAATGACAAAGATTGATCGTAAAGAACGTACGGTTACTGCTAAAGATGGCACGGTTGAAAAATACGATCACTTATTACTAACGATGGGCTCTCTCCCTTTTATTCTGCCTATCCCCGGCAATGACCTACCGGGAGTCATTGCATATCGCGACATCAAAAATACCAATGAAATGATTGATGTAGCAACCCGCTATAAAAATGCTGTTGTGATTGGTGGTGGATTGCTTGGCTTAGAAGCGGCTAAAATGGTTTAGCGCTCAGATGAATGAATGTGACCGTAGTTCATCTCGCTGAAAAGGATCTTAAATTTTTATTAAAGATCTCTACTGAGGCAATCTCACCTAATACAGCTGGAGATTGGGTTGGCTCTATTCGCTTTAAGGGCGGCCTAGAAATTCCTGCCGACCTAGTTGTTATGGCTGCTGGAATTAAGCCAAACACCGCATTGGCTGAATCTGCAGACTTACATTGCCAAAGCGGTCTTGTTGTTAATGACACAACGCAGACTTTTGACACAAGAGTCTATGCTGTTGGTGAGTGCGCAAGTCACTGAAGCACAGCCTATGGTTTAGTTGCACCGCTATTTGAACAGGCAAAAGTTTGTGCAAATCATCTTGCTGAACACGGCATTGGGCGTTATGAAGGCTCTGTAACATCAACACAGTTAAAAGTAACTGGGGTTGATCTGTTTTCAGCGGGAAATTTTATGGGTCTAGTGAGGGGACAAAAGAAATCACCTTAACAGATCCGATTGGTGGAGTATATAAAAAATTAGTTCTTAAAGATGATCGCTTGATTGGCGATTGTATGTTTGGTGAATCGAACATAGGTGATATAGGTCATCAAGGCCACAATAAAGCGGCTGGAATGACTGATGCAAATGAAGTCTGTGGTTGCAATGGCGTCAGCAAAGGCACGATTGTGAAAGCTATTCGTGAGCAAGGTCTTTTTACGCTGGATGAAGTCAAGAAATGCACTAAAGCTAGGAGCCCTTGCGGCTCATGCACTGGCTTAGTTGAACAGGTACTTATGAATGTCTTGGGCACAGACTACTCAGCAACCACAAGAAAGAAATCAATCTGCGGGTGCTCGGATTTATCACATGACGAGCTTCATCAAGCAATACGTACTCGCCATTTAATTTCTCAGGAGCAAGTTCGTACTGAATTAAATTGGAGAACGCCTAACGGATGTGCAACTTGCCGTCCTGCACTGAACTACTACCTCATTTCAACGTTGCCGCATGAAGCAGTTGATAATCCACAATCCCGTTTTATAAATAAGCGTGCTTATGCAAATATTCAAAAAGACGGCACCTACTCTGTTGTACCAAAGATGTTTGGTGGATTAACCACACCAGCAGAGCTACGCCGTATTGCGGATGTCGCAGAGAAATACCAAGTTCCAACGGTGAAGGTTGCTGGTGGTCAGCGTATTGACTTACTCGACATAAAGAAGGATGACCGGCAGTATGGAAAGAATGAGATATGCCATTAGGACATGCCTATGGCAAATCCATTCGTACAGTGAAGACATGTGTAGGTGATGAACATTGCCGTTTTGACCCCAATCCTCTATGAAGATGGGTGTAGAGCTTGAGCGTATGCTTTTTGGAATGCGCTCGCCTCACAAAGTAAAACTTGCAGTTTCAGGATGCCCTCGAAACTGTGCTGAAGCAGGCATCAAAGATATTGGCATCATCGGCGTTGAGTCGAGCTGGGAACTTTACATCGGCGGCAATGGGGGTATCAAAACTGAAGGTGCTAAATTCCTATGCAAAGTTAAAACTGATGAAGAAGTACGTGAGTATTCTGGCGCATTCCTACAACTTTATCGTGAAGAAGCCTGGTATCTTGATCGAACCGTTCACTACCTAGCTCGTGTTGGCATGGAGTACATCAAGCAAAAGGTGGTTGAAGACGCAGACAGCCGCAAAGCACTTTATGAAAGACTGTTGTTTGATCTAAAAGATGCCCCAGATCCCTGGAAGGAATTTGAACGCGCCGGCGCGTGGATGTGCGTCAATTTAAAACCATTCCTATTGTCGAGGTTGGAAATGTCTAATACAGCCCACCTTGACCAGTGGCTTAAAGTCACAGCTCTTGAGGAGATACCAGTACTGGGTTCTCGTATTATTCAAGCGCCTGCTGGTCAAATTGCGATTTTCAGAAATACAGAAGATGAAGTATTTGCCGTATTAGATAAGTGCCCTCACAATGGTGGACCTCTCTCACAGGGTATTCTTCATGGAAGATCTGTAACCTGCCCTCTGCACTCCTGGAATATAGACTTTTCCACCGGATGCGCTGTTGCTCCAGATGAAGGCTACGCTAAATCATTTTCGGTCAAGATTGAGTCTGGGGTGGTATGGTTAAGTCGCGAGGAATTACAAACCACCGATGGCTGATGTTAAAAGCACCTGCCGCTATTGTGGCGTGTGGGCTGTGGTGTCATTATTGAAACTACAGCATCGAGCAATGGGGAAATCGAGGTAACCGGTGTTCGTAGTGACCCAGATCATCCCCAGACTTTGTAGCAAAGGATCCACCCTTCATCTCACTGCAGCAAACCCAGACCTTCAGATACAAGCAAGGCTTGATTCGCCACAAATCCGCAATGCAAGAGGTGAGGAACTGATAGACATTTCTTGGCCTGAAACAAGTCAAACAGTTGCTAAGAAATTTGCCTCCATTATTCAAGAGCATGGTCCTGAGTCTGTGGGGATTTATGTCTCTGGCCAATTGCTGACAGAAAACTACGATATCTTCAATAAGCTAATGAAGGGCCTGATTGGCTCAAGTAATATTGATACCAATTCGCGGCTCTGTATGTCAAGTGCAGTGGCGCGGATTACAAGCAAACCTTAGGTATGGATGCTCCGCCCTGCTGTTATGAAGATATTGATTCTGCCTCTACTATTTTTATTACTGGGTCGAATACTGCATTTGCACATCCAGTTCTATATAGACGTCTTGAGGATGCAAGTAAACATAATCCTGATCTCAAGGTTATTGTTGTTGACCCTAGCAAAACCAATGCCGCAAAATAAGCAGATTGATATTTACAAATTCAACCCGGCACTGACGTCACCCTTTCGCACGGCATGCTCTACTACATCATGCTTTGAGAAAAATGGATGAATGAACCATCTATCAACGCATATACTGCAGGCTTTGACGCCCTGCGTGATTGAGTAAGAGACTTCACACCAAAAGCAGTAAGCCAGATCTGCGGTATTAGCAAAAAAGATTTATTTCAGGCAGCACAATGGGTTGCCACTTCACCCGCAACTCTCTCACTGTACTGTCAAGGGCTGAATCAATCAGCCTCTGGGACGGCTAAAAATGCCGAATTAGTACACCGGCATTTGGCCACGGGTCAGATTGGTAAGACTGGTGCAGGTCCATGCTCTCCGACTGGACAACCCAATGCATGCTATGGGCGGTTGCGAAGTTGGTGGCTTGGCCAACCTTCTGTCTGCACATCGCGATCTTGCTAACCCAGAACATCGCGCTGAAGTTGCTAATTTTTGAGGGGTCCATTCGATTCCTGAGAAGCCGGGTCTCAGCGCCATTCCTATGTTTGAAGCGTTTTGCGCACAAAAGAATTAAAAGCCATTTGGCTTGTCTATACAAACCCTGCACAATCTATGCCGAATCTCAATACAGTTCATGATGGACTTAGTAACGCAGAATTTGTTGTCGTTCAAGAGGCATACGCACATACAGCGACAACTCTCTATGCAGATATCTTATTACCAGCCACTACTTTGGCTGAAAAAATTGGGACCGTCACCAATTCAGAGCGGCGCATATCTCAAGTAAATCCAGCAATTAAACTCTACGCATCTTCTAAGCATGATTGGCAGATCGCCTTAGAAGTTGCAAGAGCTCTTGAAGAACTATTAAGAGATAACAAGATGAATGGGGTCTCTACTCTATGTTCTGATTGTGGGCCTGAAGATATTTGGAATGAACATCGTGAAAGCACCTCTGGTCGCGATCTTGATAACACTAGTCTAAGTTATCAAATCCTCGAGGAGGGTGGACCACAACAATGGTCAATGCCAAACAGAAATTGCTTTGGTAAAAAGAGACTTTATAAAAATGGGGTTTTTCCAACGAAAGATAAAAGGCTCACTTTATTGCAGCACCATATAAGGCAACTGTAGAATCAGTTGACGCTCGCTTTCCATTTGCCCTCAATACCGGATATCCCGGAGATCAATGGCACGGTATGAGCAGAACTGGAACTATTGCAACACTTTATGGCCACTCGCCCGAACCATGCATAGAGATATCGCCAAAAGATGCTGGGAGAATGAATCTAGAAAATGGTGCTTTAGTTCATGTCACTAGCCGTAGAGGTAGCTAGATCTTCCCAATCAAAATCTCAGATGATGTTGCCTCTTCTCAAGCATTGATTGCTATGCACTGGGGTTCCGAATTTATTTTGGGTGCGGCTGGAAAAACCCCAGGGCGCGGAGTTAATGGGCTTACTTGCAGTTTGATTGATCCCGTATCAGACCAACCAGAATTCAAGCGCTCTGCTGTCAAAATTTTGCCAGCAAATCTTCCTTGGCAATTAGTTGCTTTTGGATTATTTCCTAAAGACGAAGTTTTTTCTATTCCAAATAGTTTACGAAGCACTTTGCCTTCCTTCGATTCTGCCCAATGCGTCCTATTTGGCAGAGAGCAGGATAGCGATCTCATTAGGGTTTCATTCAAAGCCGCCCATCATATTGATCCTCTTGAAGAATTAGATTCTATTCCAGAATTCGGTTTAAAAGATGTGATGAAAAAATTGAAATTAGATGAAACATGTGGCGAGCCTGTGATGCGCTACAGCGATAAACGAAGAGGTGTGGTGCGCCTTATACGCGCAAAAGAGAAGGTTCTATCTGCACACAATGTTAACTGGACCCATTGAGAGTCTAGCCAGCTCTGCGTGGCTCAGAGAGTACTGAGAGAGTGGTTTGGATGCAAAGTCACTAGGTCGTTCATGACTAATGCCAGTCAGTAAGCCTCCAATAGAAATTAGATCTAAGGGCAAATCAATTTGTAACTGTTTTAATGTATCTGCTGACACAATGAAAGAATACCTAAGTAAATTACCGCCAAAGATCACTCTTGAAGATGCTATGAATACCCTTCAATCTACAACACAATGCGGAACTAATTGTGGATCCTACAAACCGGAAGTCAAGCAAATGATTACCAGCTTCCTCTCAAAACTGGAAGTAACGGCATAATATCCCAATGAGTATTGCTTGTGCAGGCACTCTTGATCGTATTCAGTCCAAAGAAGTCTTTACTCACATTCTTGAGGGCAATGTTAGCGATCTCGAGCTTGGTGCATTTTGTATTGCAATGCGCATCAAAGGAGAGACGGCATCTGAGCTGATGGGTTTTATAGATACCCTACAACCGCATCTGAATTTACTCAATATTGGATCAAAGCCAGCAATTGTCTTGCCTAGTTATAACTGGGCTAGAAAATAAGCAAACCTCACACCTCTTCTTGCCGGAAGGCTAACTAGTAATGGTTTTACCGTTCTGGTTCAAGGGGTAGAGAGATCAGACCAGAGTAACTAGTCATGAAATTTTTAACTCACTTGACTGGCCAATTCTTAGAACGATTAATGAATTTGAAACACTTCTCAATACTCAACGGCCAATCTTTTGCCCGCTCAATGTGATTTCTCTGGCGCTTCAGAAATTATTAGACGTCAGAGAGAATCGGCTTAAGGAATACTGGTCAGGTACTGGCAAAACTCATAACTCCAACTCTTCAGGATCCATGGCAGATTTCTAACTACACTCACCTAGAATATCCAGAAAAATTACGAGAGTTTTTTCAACTTCGTTCTTCAAATGGAATGCTAATGAGGGGGAGTGAGGGCGAACCAACGGCAACCATGCAAAGGTTGCCTGAAATGCATTTTCTACCATCGAATGATCAAGAAATTACGAGCCCGGAAGAGCGATTCTCAGAATTAAGTCCATTTACAACAATAGATTCGCAATCTACAGCCTTGGTTACATCAAAAATAATAAAAGGTAAGCTTGCATGCCCTGGATCCATATGAAAACAAGCTCATGAAATTTCTAGAATTGCTGACCTAAGTTAACAATAACATCCCCAAACCCAACCTTCATGGAAATAAAAATGGAACAAAAATTCCCCTTACCCCCATTTACTAAGGAAATAGCGATTCAGAAAATTCGCATGACTGAGGACGCATGGAATACACGTGATCCAGAAAAAGTGGCGCTAGTCTATACAGAAGATACTATTTGGCGAAATCGTGTTGAATTCCCAAAAGGGCGTGAGCAAGTGAAAGAGTTTCTTCGTCGTAAATGGGCTAAAGAGTTAGATTACCGACTCATTAAAGAGCTTTGGGCATTTACAGATAATCGCATCGCAGTCCGCTTTGCATACGAGTGTCATGACGACTCTGGAAACTGGACCAGAAGTTTCGGGAATGAGAATTGGGAGTTCAATAAAAACGGTTTCATGATGCGTCGATTTGCCAGCATTAACGATTTACCAATCAAAGAATCAGATAGAAAATTTTTCTGGCCCCTAGGAAGAAGGCCAGATGATCACCCTAGTCTAAGTGATCATAGTTTATAACCAGCGCACATGATCTGATGAGTGATTCACAAAACTAAGGCGTCACTTAATTTACTTTTGTAACTCTATCTCACCCCGGGTCGCCAGGTTTTATCAAACCAGGGCTCAAAAGAAAGGTCCATAAAGACGCAAAATCATGAACCAACCTTTACTAGGAAGTGTTTGCACCCAGTTGTTTTCGTAACCTAGAGGGGCTTTTGGACCAAAATACACATCAATCGATCCATCTGCACCATTAAGCGGGTCTGATTGTCATATACGATCACCGACCAAAAATCCTTTACAGGCACATTAGGTGGCAGACGCATCTTGTAGGTCTTGTTACCATCGAATGGATTTCCTTTCGAAGCCTGCACTGACCATTGGTATTGAGATCCCTGCCCAACCATCTTCATTTCCATCGCCGGAGTAACACCTGTAGCAAAGTAGCAATAGAAGATATAACCATCCATATTGGTCACCCCAGCGGTACCAAAAATCATTAACACCCCCTAAAACTTTTGGAGGGATCTCAATTACTCATGGCCCCTTTTTGGTGTCGAGCCAAATAAAGTTGTAGATCGTATTATCGTTTGCCGTCAGCTCTACGGAACGCGCATCAACCACGTTTTCCCAGATCACATCAATGCGGTTAACGGGGCCAAATTTACCCAAAGAATCTCGCATACCAGCTTGATTTACGATTGATATCGCCATGAGATCGGCTTACTGGACTCGCGAGCGATCCAGGTTATCGTATATTTTCTCTACAGTATCGGCTTTGGGATAGCCATAATTTAAGTTAAGCGCACCAATAGAACTTTCTATTTTGTTTGGCACAGCTACGCCTGGAGCAATGGGAGTAGAACACTTCATCCCAGAATTTGCTTCGGTTCCTGCCTTAGCGAAAAGAAACATAAAACCAATACAAGTAATTTGAGTTTCATATCTGTCCTCTTTGGCTGCGCTAAGTTACATGGCGCGGATCTGGCTGTTGATGATCCTAGCATAGCTATTCAACCTTGAATATCTAATCCTAGCCAAACATCCATAACCAATTTCCACTAAATTTGTAGCAGACTAAGAAACTCATTAAAAAGAGGGTTTACATACTGTACTGATAAGCTACAAACCATTACTCTTGAACTCAAGCATTTACTAATAAAACAGATACGGAGACAAAAATGCCTGGAGCTAATCTCAAAAGCGTTATCAGACTTTTGATTGCAATTATTTCATTTGGCATTACTAACTTATCATTTTCACAAACACTAGACTCTTATCCTAAAGGCCCAATTAAAATTATCGTTCCTTATTCCGCTGGTGCCGTCACCGATGCCCTTGGTCGTATTATTGCGATGGGCTTAAATGAAAGTTTTGGAGTAACCGTACTTGTTGAAAATAAAGTAGGCGCTGGCGGCACAATTGGCACAGAACAAGTAGCGCTATCCCCACACCCGATGGATACACTTTGCGATTGGGTGCAGCCGGTCCTGTTTCAGTTGGCAAAGCCCTATATCCTCAACTACGCTATGATCCTGCGAAAGATTTAACGCCACTTGCTATTATTACTCGGGCACCATTTGTGGTGGTGGTTCATCCAGATCAGCCATATAAAAATGTAGCGGATCTCATTGCCGCAGCCAAAGCAAAGCCCAATACTATTTTGCCTATGCCTCTGTAGGTAATGGAACGCGGCAGCATATTATTGGAGAAATGTTTAAACAATCTGCCAATGTCCAACTATTACATATTCCTTACAAGGGTTCTACTCCAGCCACTACAGATTTACTTGGAAATCAAGTTCCATTAATGTTTGATAATCCAGGCCCTTTAATGCAGCATATTTGAAATGGTAAATTGCGTGTTCTCGCTCACAAACTGGTGATCGTCGCTCAGCAGCGTTGCCTGATACCCCAACCCTCCGTGAAGCGTGGGTGACTGGATTGGTTGCAGCGCCATGGTATGGAATCATGGGCCCAGGCAATATGCCTTCACCAATTACGGAAAAACTCAATAAAGAAATCAGTGCTGTTCTGCGCCGGCCCGATGTTGCAGCTCGTATGCAAGAGATGGGCTTAGTTGCCACCCCGATGTCACTAGCTGAAGCAAGGGTTTGGGGCGATGCGCCACGCAAATCTAATGCAACGGTAGATTAATAAAATGCCTCACATCACAGTAGAAATTCCGCCAACACTGGAAGGTCAACTTGACTGGAAGGCACTCTTTAAAAATCTTCATTTAATAAAGTTAGCGCATGCAGATTTTGTACGCCTCGATGACTTTAAAAATCGCGTAGTTGCCCTGGAAGATTGGCAAGTGTCTGATAAACCTGAAGATGCAATATTTTTATTTGCTACTCTGCACACTATGAATCCACGTCCGCAAGAAATGATTCGCGCTATGGGCGTAATGATTCATAAAAGCCTAGAAGAAAAAGCAAGAAAGATTGCCAATGGTCGGTGGTTACAGGTTTTCCACATCACAATCAGCAAATAGTTCATTGCTCTACTACCAATAGACCTATGTATCTATTGGGTTTGCCATGGAAAATATGTGACGATAGCTTATACACTTAGTGGCGAAAAAAGAAAAAACGACTTAGGCATTTCTCCCTCAGTCGTTGATTTCATTGGTGGGCCCACCAGGACTTGAACCTGGGACCAAAGGATTATGAGTCCTCTGCTCTAACCAACTGAGCTATGGGCCCGTTAGTCTTAGATCAACCTTCCTCGAGGAAGGTCTTCAGTTTGTCACTGCGGCTTGGGTGACGCATTTTTCTGAGGGCCTTGGCTTCAATCTGACGAATACGCTCACGAGTCACGTCAAACTGCTTGCCAACTTCTTCAAGGGTGTGATCAGTACTCATCTCAACACCAAAGCGCATACGCAATACTTTTGCTTCACGTGGTGTTAATGAATCAAGTACGTCCTTCACCACATCACGCATTGAGTCATGCAATGCAGCTTCTGCTGGAGCCAATGTGTTGTCATCTTCAATGAAGTCACCTAAATGAGAATCTTCGTCGTCGCCGATTGGAGTCTCCATAGAGATAGGCTCTTTGGCAATCTTCATAATCTTACGGATCTTATCTTCAGCAATCTCCATTTTCAACGCCAGAGTAGCAACGTCTGGCTCATGACCAGTTTCTTGCAAGAACTGACGGCTGATACGGCTCATCTTATTGATGGTCTCAATCATATGCACAGGGATACGAATCGTACGTGCCTGATCTGCAATAGAGCGCGTAATCGCCTGACGAATCCACCATGTTGCATAAGTAGAGAACTTATAACCACGACGGTATTCAAACTTATCTACTGCTTTCATCAAGCCAATATTACCTTCTTGAATCAAGTCTAAGAACTGCAAGTCACAATTGGTGTATTTCTTAGCAATCGAGATCACCAAACGTAAGTTGGCTACGGTCATCTCACGCTTAGCTTCGCGCGCACGCTTCTCGCCAGCGATCATTTGCTTGTTTACTTCTTTTAATTCTAGAAGTGGAATAACAACATTCTTCTGAATATCGATCAACTTCTGTTGCAACTCTTGAATTGCAGGAACGTTACGTTGTAAGAGAGCGCTATATGGCTTGTTTTCTTTGAGCAACTTATCAGTCCAAGTCAGGTTCATCGACATCTTAGGGAAGTCTTTTAATATTTCACCACGATTAACGCCAACCTTATCTACCAGCAAGCTTACAATGCCACGCTCGAGCTTCCATACCTGATCTACCTGTGAACGCATCGTATCGCATAGCCTCTCAACACTCTTGGCCGTCAAACGGACATCTAGCAATTCAGCACGAATTGCATCCTGAGCCTTGAGATATGCAGGACAGTTATAACCATCTTTGTCAAATGCGCGACGCATTTTTTCCGCTTGAGTACGAACGATCGCAAACTTCTCCAAGGAGATCTGCTTCAACTCCTCTAATTGCTTTGCGCTAGCTGTTGCAGCACCGCCGCCGCCACTACCGCTACCTTCGTCGTCGCCATCATCTTCACCCTCTTCAGCATTAGGATCAACTAGGCCATCCACAAACTGATCGATTTCTATTTCACCGCTGGCAATCTTGTCGACGTTTGTCAAAATTTCAGCAATCGTTACAGGACAAGCAGACAAAGCCATCACCATATCTTTTAGGCCGGCTTCAATCTTCTTCGCAATGACAATCTCGCCCTCACGAGTCAAGAGATCTACGGTACCCATCTCACGCATATACATACGTACAGGATCAATAGTGCGTCCGAACTCCGAATCTACAGTGGATAAAGCGGCTTCTGCTTCTTCTTCAGCCTCTTCTTCAGAAGCGGCAGCAGCAGTGTTATCAGACAGAATCAATGTTTCTGCATCGGGCGCTTGCTCATACACAGTAATACCGATGTCATTGAGTAAGCTAATCAACGTTTCTAATGCATCTGCATCAGACAACTCATCAGACATGACGTCATTCATTTCGCCATGAGTTAAATACCCCTTGGACATACCCATCTTGATCAAAGTCTTCAAGCGAGCACGACGTAATTCTTGTTGCTCTTCAGTTCCAAGCTGTTGCGCAGCAAATTCTTTTAAGAGCGCCTTCTCTTTAGCCTTGCGCTCACGTGCTTTTTGACGATCTGTTAATACTGGCGCTGCAGCATCTGCAGGTGTCTCAGCTTTTGCTTTACGACCACGCTTCTTTTCTTCTTCAACCACTGGAGTCTCAAGATCTACAACTTGAGCTTTTTTACCTTTATTTTCTTTGGCAACCTTAACTGCTTCTACCTTTGGCGCTGCAACAGCCTTACCTTTTTTCGATGGCTCAACTTTGACATTAGCCTTCGTTGCTTTTACAGGAATCTTGGCTTTTGGCGCAGGTTTTGCTGGCGCCTTTGCTTTGGCAGCGGGTTTAGCAGCAACCTTTATAGGTTTAGCTCGTGTTTTCGCTTTTGGAGCTGGTTTTTTGGTCTTGGTATTCGGCATTTATTAGCACTTACTCACATTACTGTTGTTGATATCGACTGATTAAGCACAGCCCCCCCCCGGAACTCACTTACCCACTTACCTCAAATTTCATCAAAATAAAGCGCAAGTGGCTGAATTAAAGCGGTTTTTTCTTGGGAAGAGAGGATTATAGTCGATTGCGACTTTTTTACCCCTACTTCCCCAAAAAATATGAGGCCCTTTTAGGGGATGTCTAGGGGTATTTGAAGAAATTCTTAAGTGAATTTCAGCTTTTCGCCTAATTCTCGATAACGGGCCCGATCTTGATCGGAAGCAGTACTTGCCGCGATCTTTTGGGCAATTGCAGTCATTTCTTGCTTGAGATGGGTTAATTCCAGTTTTTTGAATGCCCCCTCTAGATCGGCGATGGCTCCATCAAGCTCCAAATTAGACCCCATCACGCGATTGCTTAGGACCTCATACAACGTTGCAAACTCACTGCGAGAAAGTTGTTCTTGAAACATAGCAAATGTACCTGCACCTACCATGGCAGGCTTATTAACATCACCTGGAATCAACTCAACTAAATCACATTGCAATAAAAGATCCTGCATCAAGGCATGTGCTTTAGCAGACCTCTGCTCTGCTGCCTTTAATGCTAGCGCACGTCTATACGTATCTAATGCTTTTCCCAAGTGCGGAAACTGAATCATCACTCGCAACATCTGCTCGGCTAGATCCGTTGGCGCTTTCGGTGGCTCAATATTTTGTGTAGCAACTCGCTTTGCAGATCCTTTAGATGCTTGCCAAGGAGCACCTTGGCTATTGTTGTTGAAATTACTGTGTCCATTCTGAATCGCAGCTCCACCTTGAACTCTTGCTTGCATAGGCTGATACAGTGTTTGTCGAACTGGCGCTGGCGCAACTGTTAAACCGCAAAATGCTTCGAGCTCTGCCGGTGTAGAGTTGGTGCGGATGGCTAACTCACGTAAGATTTGCGTTCGCAGCGCAATTGGTGGCATTGAGAGCAAGAGTGGCTTAGCGGCATGATGTGTGTGGGCACGGCCTTCAGGGGTTGTAAGCTCATGTCCTTCGCTGGCAACTTTAAAGAAAAAACTGGAGATAGACATTGCCTCTTTCATGACTTTCTCAAATGCTGCCGCTCCATAGGCGCGCACATAACTATCAGGATCATGCTCCGTCGGCAAAAATAAGAATCGAATTTCTTTATCGTCTGACATTAATGGCAAACATGCCTCTAGCGCACGCTGTGCTGCTCTTTGGCCAGCAGTGTCGCCATCAAATGAAAAGACTATCTTGTCTGTTTGGCGCAAGAGCATGCCCACATGGTTTGCAGTACAGGCTGCCCCCAATGTAGCTACGGCATTCGGAAATCCTAATTGCGCTAAAGCAACAACATCCATATAACCTTCACACACAAGAACATATTCTTGTGTGTGAATTGCTTGTCTTGCTTCAAATAATCCGTAAAGCGTATTTCCTTTGGAAAACAACGGTGTCTCTGGAGAATTTAAATACTTCGGCCCGCCTTGATCGAGAATGCGACCTCCAAAACCAATCTTTTGCCCTTTGGGATTGCGAATCGGAAACATAATCCGATCACGAAAACGATCGTAGCGTTTTACGGGCTGACTACCCTCCGTTTGCTCACCTTGGATAATTAAGCCACCCTCAAGCAAGGTCTTAGCCACTTCATCATTTGAGTAAGTGCCGAAGACTGCTTCTAAGCCTTGCCAACCATCAGGTGCATAACCAAGTGCATAGCGTTTGGCAATCTCACCTGTAAGACCGCGGCCCTTCAAATACTCTACAGCTCTAGTATTTCCTTTGAGTTGCTGGCGATACCAATCTGCCGCAGAACTCATTACTTCACTTAAGGCCATCGCTTGCTGTTGTCTTGCTACGTCATTCGCTGTTCGCTCCTCGCGAGGAACATCTAATCCTACTGAGCGTGCCAGATCTTCAATCGCATCCACATAACCTAGACCAGAATATTCCATTAGGAAGCTAATAGCAGATCCATGCGCACCACAACCGAAGCAATGATAGAACTGCTTAGTGGGAGATACCGAAAATGAAGGAGACTTCTCAGAATGAAACGGGCACAAACCTTGATAGTTCGCGCCCGCTTTTTTCAACTTGACATGTTGCCCAACTACATCAACGATGTCCACCCGATTCAAGAGATCGACAATAAAGGATTGTGGGATGAGCGCCATATGCTCAGTATGTAAGGATGTTTCTTACTTTGCTAGCGCGGCTTTTACCAAGCCAGATACCGTACCCATATCTGCTTTGCCAGCCAATTGGCCTTTAAGAACGCCGATCACCTTGCCCAGATCCTGGGGTCCAGAAGCTCCCGTGGAGGAAACAGCAGCAGCCACTGCCGCTTCAACTTCAGCATCAGATAACTGTGCAGGCAAGTAGGTTTGCAAAATAGTCATTTCGGCACCTTCGATCGCCACCAAGTCATCACGACCCGCTTTTTCAAACTGAGAGATCGAGTCTTTGCGTTGCTTAACCATTTTTTCAACAGTAGCAATCACTCCTGCATCATCCACCACAATCCGCTCATCGACTTCACGCTGCTTTATCGCTGCCAACAAAAGCCGAGTTATGCCCAAACGTCCCGTTTCTTTTGCTCGCATAGCACTTTTCATATCTTCAGTGATTTGATCTTTGAGGCGCATCGCTATATTCCTGATATTAAATTCAATGTTGAATGGCGATTAAAAAGCAAAAACCCGCTGCGTTTCACCGTCAACGGGTTTCAAAGCTTCTCGGTGAAGAGAGCTTGTAAATTCTATTAGTAAAGCTTCTTAGGCAACATTTGGCTGCGAATACGCTTGTAATGGCGCTTGGCAGCGGCAGCCTTCTTGCGCTTACGCTCAGCAGTTGGCTTCTCGTAGAACTCGCGTGCACGCCAGTCTGTCAAAAGGCCATTCTTTTCAATGGTGCGCTTGAAACGGCGTAATGCCACTTCAAATGGTTCATTTTCGCGGAGGCGGACTGTAGTCATACTTATTTAACTCGTATATGCTCGATAGATATCGAAAAATTAACTTAATTGCGATTCTAGCACGACCAAACCAAAAAATGATTGTTTTAGGAATAGAAACTTCTTGCGATGAAACTGGGGTGGCTTTATACAACACCAGGCCTTGGGAAGATGGTAAACCAGCCTTCGAGGGCATATTGGGACAGGGTTTGCACTCTCAAATTGCTATGCATCGGGACTATGGGGGCGTAGTCCCTGAATTAGCCTCGCGCGACCATATTCGTCGTGTCTTACCCCTTTTAGGGCAATCTTTAGACCAATCCGGCCTTAAATTAAGCGATATTGATGCCGTAGCCTTCACTCAGGGACCCGGATTGGCTGGAGCCCTCTTAGTGGGCAGTGCGTTTGCAAAATCCCTCGCCCAAGGCCTCAATTTGCCCTCAATGGGGGTGCATCACCTCGAGGGACACCTTCTTTCTCCGCTTTTGGGTCAAACAGTCCCTCAATTCCCATTTATCGCTTTATTGGTTTCTGGGGGTCACACTCAGCTTATGAAGGTTTCTGGAATTGGCCAATATGAACTGCTGGGTGAAACTTTGGATGATGCTGCGGGTGAGGCTTTTGATAAGACCGCTAAACTATTAGGCTTAGACTACCCTGGCGGTGCAGCGATTTCGAAATTGGCGGAACAAGGTCGTCTCGGAATGCTTGATCTACCTAAACCTATGTTGCATTCAGGCGATTTGGATTTTTCTTTCTCAGGCTTAAAGACTGCCGTTCTCAATCAAACCAAAAAGTTTGCAAAACAAAATATTGCTGACGTAAACATCGTCGCGCAATTTCATGCGGACCTTGCGAGAAGTTTTGTTGGTGCCATTGTGGCAGTACTCGTCAGCAAATCAGAGAAAGCACTAAAGCAAACAGGCTGCAAACATTTAGTGCTTGCAGGTGGCGTGGGTGCCAATGTACAACTTCGTACTGCACTCAATGACAAAGCAAAGAAAAATCATTTTGAAGTACATTACCCACCACTAGAACTTTGCACTGATAATGGTATGATGATCGCATTTGCCGGAGCGCTACGTTTGCTAAGTGAAGGTCATGGCGCCACAAAATCAGGTGCGTTTAATGTCAAACCTCGTTGGCATTTGGAAACCAATAACCTGAAGTAATTTAGGACTTGCTTGCCTAATTATTTAGTGAGACTAATACGGGCAAAGGCGCTGTGATTGTGAATAGATTCGAAATTCTCGACCTCGACTACGAATGCGAGAATCCGCTCATCCGTCTTGAGACGCCCAGCCACATCACGAACTAAGTCTTCAACAAACTTCGGATTACTGTAAGAGCGTTCAGTGACCCACTTCTCATCGGGACGCTTGAGCAACCCCCAAAGTTCACTAGAGGCTTCGCTTTCGGCTGCCTCAACCAAATCTTCCACAGTCATCTGTGTATTGGCATCCAACACTACAGACATCGTTACATGTGAGCGCTGATTATGAGCACCAAAATCAGAAATCTCTTTAGAGCAAGGGCACAAACTCATTACAGGAACTTGGGCACGCAAACCTAATTCAACCTCGGATTTGCCGTTGCTATTTTGCTTTGCAGTTGCCATCCAAGTCACTTCGTAATCCATTAGGCTTTCTACACCCGACACTGGCGCTGCTTTTTTAACAAAGTGAGTATAGGTAAATTGCACATGACCTTCTTTAGCATCAAGCAATGGCAGCATTTCATGCGCCATCGCTACAACCGAAGTGCTATCCACGGCGATATCTTGTTTTTGTAATAAGGCCATGAAACGGGACATGTGTGTACCTTTTACATGCGCAGGCAAAGCGACATCCATCTCGAAAAGTCCTACGGATGGAAAGTTATCCGTCTCCCATCCGAATAGTCAGTGGATGGCGTACGCCACGGATACCAACCTGCTCAATTGGTAAAGCACGCTCATCCCGAGTGGATTGCACATCGGGCATAGCGCTTAGTTTGAAAAAGGCGGGGTTCATGTCATTCGTAGCTCTATTTTCAGGCAAAACCGGCTTATTTACCCAAAACTACTGATTTCGTGCTTAATACACTCGGAAAACGCTGTTTGATAGAGTTTGCGATACCTTCTACAGCCAAGCCACACTTGGTCATTAGCAAGTTGTAATCGCCGTGTTCAATGAACTGGTCAGGTAAACCTAATTGCAAGAGGGGTTTAGCGACACTTAACTTTGCGAGCGCCTCCAAACAAGCGCTACCTGCACCACCAGCAATTGCACCATCCTCTATCGTCACCAAATAATCATGATCTGCTGCCAAAGATTCAATCAAATCGATATCGAGCGGCTTAACAAAACGCATATTTGCTACTGTTGCATCAATTCCTTCGGCAACCTCTAAGGCAGGATAAAGCAATGTGCCAAAGGCCAAAATGGCTACACGTTGACCAGCAGGTGCGGTTGATTTTCGACGAATCTCGCCTTTGCCCATTGGTAAAGTGCGTAACTCTTTAGAAGGAATAATGCCAACTCCTGAGCCGCGAGGGTAGCGCACTACAGTTGGATGCGGCTGATGAAAAGCAGTCGTTAATAAATCGCGACATTCAGCTTCATCCGCGGGCGTCATCACCAACATATTCGGAATGCAACGCAAGTAAGGAATGTCATATGCGCCTGCATGAGTAGCACCATCTGCCCCAACCAGTCCAGCACGATCTAACGCAAATAACACTGGCAAATCTTGTAAAGCCACATCATGAATTAATTGATCGTATCCACGCTGTAAGAAGGTGGAATAAATTGCTACAACAGGCTTCATACTCTCACAAGCCATGCCCGCCGCAAAAGTGACCGCATGCTGCTCAGCAATACCGACGTCGTAATAACGTTTTGGAAAGTGCTTTTCAAATTCGACTAAACCAGAACCTTCACGCATCGCAGGAGTAATGCCAATTAATAAAGGGTCGACGTGAGCCATATCACATAGCCACTCACTAAACACGTGAGTAAAAGTCTTCTTACTCGCTACCGCTTTTTTGACACCCTCTTCAGGATTAAATTTACTTGGGCCGTGATAGAGGACGGGATCAGCTTCGGCTAACTCATATCCCTGACCTTTTGTAGTTACTACGTGCAAAAACTGGGGGCCGCGGCCTTCTAAAACTAAGCGACGCACATTCTGTAGCATCGGCACAAGTGCATCAAGATCGTGGCCATCAATTGGCCCAAAATAATTAAAACCAAACTCTTGGAAGATGGTCGATGGTGAGACCATTCCTTTGGCATGATCTTCAAGACGTTTTGCGAATTCACGCAGTGGCGGGGCAATGGAAAGAACGCTATCAATACCCTTTTTGGTCGCAGAGTAAATGTTGCCACTCAGCAATCGTGCAAGGTGTCGATTCAGCGCACCTACTGCCGGTGAAATCGACATATCGTTGTCATTCAAAATGACCACTAAAGGGATATCGTCATATACGCCTGCATTATTCATAGCCTCAAAAGCCATACCACCAGTCATCGCGCTATCACCAATCACAGCAACAGCTACATGTCGCTCACCTTTGGTCTGAAAGGCGCGCGCCATACCCATTGCCGCAGAAATACTTGTAGAGGAATGTCCGGTTCCAAAAGCATCAAATTCACTCTCAGTTCGATGCGGAAAGCCTGAAAGGCCTTGATACTGCCGCAAAGTGTTCATACGCTCTTTGCGGCCAGTCAATATTTTGTGCGGGTAACTTTGATGCCCCACATCCCAAACGATACGATCTGCCGGGGTATCAAAAACGTAATGCAAGGCTATAGATAGCTCTACCGTACCTAGGTTGGATGAGAGATGCCCTCCGGTTTTGGATACAGAATCCACAATGAACTCACGAAGCTCATCAGCTAGCACTGGTAACTCTTCACGCGAGAGTTTTTTAAGGTCATCAGGGGAGCGAATGGAATCTAAAGTCATTGAATCTAAATATTCTGAACAAATGATTCTCTTTTATTTGCCACGATTAACAACTAAAAGAGCTAAATCTTTTAATGCCTGCGCCGATGATGCGCCAAAACTATCTAAACTAGCGATTGCCTCTTCCTGAAGCTCTTTTGCCTGTTGCTGTGCGTAGTCTAAACCCATCAGGGTTACATAGGTGGGCTTATTCGCGACAGCGTCTTTGCCAGCTGTTTTTCCCAAGGTTTGACTATCAGTGGTCGCGTCCAAAACATCATCCACAATCTGAAAAGCCAATCCTAAGGATTTCGAATAACTATCGAGGCAAGCCATCTGCGCTAAATTGAGTTGTGCTGCGATACCTCCTAATCCTACCGCGCATGACAATAAAGCACCGGTCTTCATTGCATGCATTTGCTTTAAACCGGGAAGATCTAATTTCTTGCCAACACTCTCTAAATCGATTGCTTGCCCGCCAGCCATACCGCGAGAACCTGAGGCGGCCGCTAATAATGTAATCATCTTTAAACGCACGTGCGCATCACAACTAGCATTAACTAGGATTTCAAAGGCGCGTGTTTGTAGGGCATCACCAACTAATAACGCAGTCGCCTCATCAAATGCTTTATGGACAGTTGGTCGACCACGACGCAAATCATCATCATCCATACACGGCAAGTCATCATGCACTAATGAGTAAGCATGTATACATTCAATGGCAACTGCCGCAGCATCTAATGACGCTGTTTTATCAGCCTCAGAAAAATTGCCAAGCTGTCCAGCTGCATAAACCAATAGCGGACGAATCCGCTTACCACCACCTTGTGCTGCATACCGCATTGCCTCATGCAAGCGATGAGGAGTCATTTGTGCGGAATCGAGTAAACGATCTAACGCCAACTCAGTTCGCTCAGAGTGAGAAGTTATCCACTCCTGAACTTGAAAAACGGAGCTCAATTAAGCCTCGAAAACTCGAACTTGTTGTTCAACTTGAGCCAACATTCCTTGGCAATGTTTTAACAAGGCGGCGCCGCGTTGATAGGCCAATAAAGTTTCCTCTAAAGAAAATTTTCCGGATTCCATATCGGAAATGAGCTTTTCAAGCTCCTTTACGGCTTGTTCATAGCGCAGTTTTGGGTCAATTTTGACCTCAAGACCGCACTGCTGAGTATCTGACCTCTTGGCTGGCATAAGCTGTTTTCCTTGGTATCTCCCACATGGATTGCCATACATATTAAAGCGAGAAGCCATTTGGATGGGTATAATCCACCCCTTCCTTTCCAATATCGATCCGTCGATGGTTGGATTGGTTATTGGCTGACGTTTTCGGGGGTGGGGAGAATGACTAATCTGGCTACCGCGCAGAAGCTTGCGCCGTCCAATTTACAACTGCCGGTTTCGGCATATTTTGACGCTGATTTGTATCAGCGGGAAATTGAACTGCTATTTAAGCAAGGTCCTGGCTATGTCGGCCACGCACTCATGGTGCCCGAGATTGGCTCCTATCAAACTATTAGCGCAGAAAACGAGGGTCGCATCCTTGTCCGCAACGGATCGGGAGTAGAGCTACTTTCAAATGTCTGTCGCCATCGTCAAGCCCTGATGCTAAATGGTCGCGGCAAAACAGAACATATTGTTTGCCCGTTACATCGCTGGACATATGACCTGAGCGGTCAATTATTAGGCGCTCCTCATTTTGAGGATAAGCCCTGCTTGAACCTTGGTAAGTCACCACTACAAAATTGGCAAGGATTGCTGTTCGAGGGCTCTCGTGATGTTCGCTCAGAGCTGGCTAAATTAGGTGTAGCAGATGATCTCAAATTTGATGGCTATATGCTCGATCATATTGAGGTACATGATTGCAACTACAACTGGAAAACTTTCATCGAGGTGTATCTCGAAGACTACCACGTTGTTCCGTTTCATCCAGGTTTAGGAAAATTTGTTTCTTGCGAAGATCTCCACTGGGAATTTGGTGATTGGCATAGCGTACAGACCGTTGGCATCCACAGAGAACTTCAAAAGCCAGGCTCACCAACCTATCGCAATTGGCATGAAGCAGTATTACGTCAATTTGACGGCAAAGCTCCGCGCCACGGGGCTATTTGGCTGACCTATTATCCAAATGTCATGGTGGAGTGGTACCCAGGCGTACTCTGCGTATCCACACTTCACCCAATGGGTCCAAATAGAACACGCAATATCATTGAGTTCTACTATCCAGCAGAGATCGCTTTATTTGAACGTGAATTCGTAGAGGCAGAGCGTGCAGCCTATATGGAAACCTGCATTGAGGATGATGAAATTGCCGAGCGTATGGATCAAGGGCGCGCAGCACTATTAGCCCGTGGCGTTAATGAGGTAGGCCCTTATCAAAGTCCAATGGAAGATGGTATGCAGCATTTCCATGAATGGTACCGACGCGTAATGAACTTTGCAGGTACATAATCAGTAACAATTTAAGTAGTTAAAATTTTTCCTCACCACTTAATAGGAAGTAGATATGAGTCCTCTAATCACCGCAAACCAATTAGAAGAAATCATGAATAGTGGCGAAGAGGTTTTGCTCTGCGATTGCCGCTTTGATTTAGTTGATCCCTTGATCGGCAAAAAATCTTATGAAGAAAGTCACCTCCCTGGCGCAATCTATGTCGATCTAGATAAAGATCTCTCCGGAAAAAAAAATGGCTCCAATGGGCGACATCCTCTTCCAAGTCCTGAGGCTTGGGCGCAAACTAAAAAGTGTCTTGGGATGAGCCCCAACACCTTAGTCGTTGCTTACGACAACCAAGACTCCGTCTACGCTAGCCGTTTGTGGTGGATGCTAAAAGCAACGGGCCATGCCAATGTGCGTGTTCTGGATGGTGGTCTTGATGCCTGGCATGGACCGATGGGAACAATTCCGAGGGTGCCTACACCTTGCGCCCAGGCAATTGCTTCAATGCCATATGCAGGACTCGTTCTAGTCGATGAAGTTGTTGAAAACCTCAGCTCTCAAAAATGCAAAGTTTTGGATGCCCGTACAGAAGATCGCTTTCATGGAAAAAATGAAACTTTAGATCCGGTTGGGGGACAGATTCCAGGCGCCACAAATCGCTTCTTTAAAAATAATCTGAGCGCGACTGCCTTTAAAACCCCCGAGCAGTTATTTAAAGAGTTTTCAGATGTCCTTGGGCTAATGAAAGCTTCTGAGATTATTCATCAATGTGGATCTGGAGTAACCGCTTGCCACAACATTCTAGCCATGGAGTTAGCGGGCTTTAAAGGCTCACGCCTTTATGCAGGCAGCTGGAGTGAATGGTGTGCAGATCCTAAAAGGCCGATTAAGCTCTAAGACTCCTTAATCCGTCTCAATGCAACATAGAGAGCAGGACGACAAAACCTACGCCGCATGCTATCAAAAGCGCTTGACGCAAAGATTCTGCCCAATGTGGACGACGATGCATTTGCGGAATGAGATCGCTGACTGCAATATACATAAAACTGCTAGAAGCAATCACTAACAAATATGGCATTGCTGCATGGGCTTTTTCCAAAAAGAAATAAGTCAATACTCCACCTGCAACCGCCGCTAAGCCGCATATGAAGTTGTAAAACAAGGCACGGGCACGCGAAAATCCTGCATTAAGAAGAACAATGAAGTCACCAATCTCCTGAGGGATTTCATGAGCAATGATCGCGATTGCAGTGAAGATACCCACTTGATAGTCAGTCATAAAAGCGGCGGCAATTAAGATGCCATCCACAAAGTTATGAATACCATCGCCTACCAAAATCATCCAACCACTACGACCTGCATTCTCTGCATCATGCCCATGATGATGATGATGGCCATCACCTTCGTGATGATGATCATGGCGCAATAAAGCAATCTTTTCCATAAAGAAAAAGCCCAGCAAGCCAGCCAATAAAGTAGCAAACAGAAGCTGGGAGCTTGTGCCCTCCATGCTGAATGCTTCAGGCAATGAATGTAATAAGGCAGTCGCCAGCAAAATTCCAACTGACAAACTCACCATGTTGTTGACCATCTTGGACAACAAAGCCAATGAGCAGCTAGCGGCTACCAAGACGCTAGCTGTTCCAGCGAAGGCAGTGACTAAAAGAATGCTTTGTAAAACCGACATACAGATTAAGCTACCTCATTTTTCTTAAACCATGCCAAACATTTTTCCCAACCATATTTAGGGTAGGTAGCGCGATAGTCTGCGTGGAATACATGCGGAGCATCTGGATAGACTGCAATCATGGAGGCTTTAGCAGCAGGATTTTTAGGGGCTGCTTGCGCTAACGCTGCTCGCATTTGCTCAACACTCTCTAGAGAAATACCGGTATCAGCGGCACCATATAAACCGAGTACCGGGGCCTTTAAATCTGCGGCAATATCTACGACGGGATGGCGCGGACTGTTTTCAGTCTTCTCGCCAATCACACGACCATACCAATCCACACCAGCTCGCACTTGCGGCAAAGTAGCAGACAACCAAGTAATGCGACCACCCCAACAGAAGCCAGTTATGCCAACGCGCTTAAGGTCGCCACCATTCTTGCCAGCCCAAACTAGGGCAACTTGTAAATCGTTTAGCACTTGTGCGTCTGGAGTTTTGGCCACAATATTTTGCTGAATTTCTGCCACGGTTCCATAAGCATTGGGATCACCAGCATGGGTAAAGAATTCTGGCGCAATTGCCAGGTAACCTAATTTTGCAAAGCGTCTTGTGACATCCGCAATATATTCATGCACACCAAAAATTTCACTCACCACAATCACAATGGGTCAAGAGCCTTTCGCTTTTTCTGGACGTGATACATAAGATGGCATCTGCAAACTGCCAACTGGGATCATTTACTCGCCTGCTTTGAGGCCTTTAAAGTGTGTTTCGGTCGCAGCAGCAATCACAGGTTCTGAGGCTGCCACAAATCCCACGCCAATTGCAGTAGCACTAATTGCCGATGTCTTCATAAAATTGCGTCGACTGTTTTGAATTTCTTTACTCATAACACGTGTCTCCTCGCTTCTCATTTTCATATATTAAACAACTGGAATTTAATGGGCTTCTTCCCAATTATCCCCAATCCCAATACTAACGACTAAAGGAACCTTCAAATCGGCGACATGGCACATTAAATCAGGCAACTTCGCCTGAACCAGCTCGAGTTCATCAAAGAGCACATCAAACACCAATTCATCATGCACCTGGAGGAGCATCTTCGTTTTTAACTGCTCTTTTTCCAGCCAATTCTCCACTGCGATCATGGCTAGCTTGATCAGGTCAGCAGCAGTTCCTTGCATCGGCGCATTAATTGCCGCACGTTCTGCACCTTGGCGACGAGGCCCGTTAGAGCCCTTGATTTCCGGCAACCAAAGGCGGCGACCAAAAACAGTCTCTACATATCCATTTTCTCTCGCCTCAAAACGCGTACGCTCCATGTATTGAGCAACGCCTGGATAGCGATCAAAGTATTTAGCAATATAGTTTTGTGCAGCAGAACGCTCGATGCCTAAGTTACCCGCTAAGCCAAAAGCACTCATGCCATAAATCAAACCGAAGTTAATCACCTTGGCATAACGTCGCTGCTCGGAATTTACCTCATCTAAGGGAATGCCAAAGATCTCAGCTGCAGTCGCCTGGTGAACATCTTTACCTGCCCTAAATGCAGCAAGCAAGTTTTCATCTTCAGCAATATGGGCCATGATGCGTAACTCAATTTGCGAGTAATCTGCTGATAATAATTTACATCCCTCAGCGGGAATAAAAGCCTCCCGAATGCGACGCCCTTCTTCAGTACGCACCGGAATATTTTGTAAGTTTGGATCGCTTGAAGCTAAGCGCCCTGTAACAGCGGTAGCTTGAGAGAAATTAGTATGCACACGCCCCGTTTTGGGATCGGCCATGCGTGGCAACTTTTCAATATAAGTCGACATTAACTTTGCCAAACTTCTATAGTCAAGAATCCGCGCTGGAAGTGGGTAGTCTTCTGCCAGCTTTTGTAAGACTTCCTCATCTGTAGATGGCGCACCTGAGGGTGTCTTTTTGATCACCGGTAGCTCAAGCTGTACAAATAAAATTTCTGCAATTTGCTTGGGCGACTGGATATTAAAAGGTTGTCCTGCTAGTTTATGTATCTCACCTTCCAACTCTAATAGACGTCTACCCACCTGCTGACCTTGCTTAGCCAAAAACGCCGAGTCTATCCGAATGCCATTGCGTTCCATGATGCCCAACACTCGCATAGCTGGCATCTCGACATTCTCATGGATATAGAGAAGTCCAGAACTTTCCTGAATTTGCGGCCATAACTCTAGATGCAGTCGCAGTGTGATGTCAGCATCTTCTGCGGCATATTCTGTAGCTATTTTGAGATCAACCTGATCAAAGCCGATGTGATGAACACCTTTGCCACAAACCTCTTCATAGCGAATCGTTTTCATGCCCAGGTGTCGTTCGGCTAGGCTATCCATATTGTGTGGCATATGCGATTCGAGGACATAGGATTCAAGCAAAGTATCAAACGCAACCCCAGTCAAGCGAATTCCATAGTTGGCAAAAATGTGAGTGTCGTACTTGAGGTTTTGCCCTACCTTTAAATGATTAGTGCTTGCTAACCAGGGTTTTAAGCGCGCAAGAACCAAGTTACGATCAAGTTGCACTTCACCATTACGATGCGCAACTGGGATATAACAAGCCTCACCCGGCTTTACTGACAAAGAGATTCCAACAAGCTCGGCAGCAAGTGCATCAAGACTCGTAGTTTCAGTATCGACTGCGGTTAAAGGCGAAGCTTCAATCTTCGTTAACCACTTCTCCAAAGCGGCTTCATCGACCACGCATTCATAGTGACGCTCAATAGCGCCCTGAGAATCGCGTGTTTCTTGTGATAAATCTTTTGTTGTAGAACTCGCAATGATGCGAGGCTTCTTTTCTCCGTCTATATCAGTTTCAGAAAATGAAATCGGAGTGCCCATTAAATCAAAAGCGGCTCCCTCATCTTGCATCTGTGGGCTTGTAAGCTGCTTCTCCACATCGCGCAACCAGGTCTTAAATGCATAGCGCTCAATTAACTCTCGAAGTAATGGCGCATCTTCTTGCTTTGCATGTAAATCATCTAAGCTTGGTAAATGTGACGATAAATCACAATCAGTTTTTACCGTAATGAGTTGGCGAGCCTGGGGCAACCAACTTAATGTCGCACGCAAATTCTCACCAACAACGCCCTTTACCTTATCCGCATTAGCCATCAAGTTATCGAGGCTACCAAATTCTGTCAGCCATTTATTGGCTGTTTTAGGACCTGCTTTAGGTACGCCTGGCACATTATCTACCGCATCACCGATGATGGATAAATAATCCACAATTAATTCAGGGGGAACGCCAAACTTTTCTTTGACACCATCAATATCTAATTTCTCATTTGTCATCGTATTGATAAGCGTAACGGAAGAATTCACTAATTGCGCCAAATCTTTGTCGCCAGTAGCGATGATCGTCTCCCAACCCGCTTGGATAGCTTGACATGCCAAAGTGCCAATCACATCATCAGCCTCCACTCCCGAAACCATAAGTACCGGCCAACCCAAAGCCTTAACCATGGCATGAATAGGCTCAATCTGCTTGACCAAATCCTCAGGCATAGGGGAGCGATAGGCCTTATATTCAGAGTACATTTCATCGCGGAAGGTTTTGCCCTTGGCATCAAAAACACAGGCGATATGGTCAGCTTTAAGCTCAGACCTAGCCCGACGCATCATATTGACCATGCCATAGATAGCCCCCGTGGGCTCTCCAGCCCCATTTCTGAGGTCTGGCATGGCATGAAAGGCGCGATAAAGGTAGCTTGAGCCGTCTACCAACAAGAGTCTATGTTTAGTCATACCGCAATCGTACAATCTAGTTGTGAATTACCTACCGGTCCGGTTACGGAACCGCTCGAGCGTAGGTTTAAAAAGGTGAAAAAATGCATTATTTAACGAACTTAGTTGGCCGCAGAATGAGTCAAAGCCAAGCCATGAAGGGTGTTTTAGTGGTTTTTGGGCTTTTCGTTGCCACATCAGCACAGTCTCAGAATAACAGCCAAGCCCTTAGCCCAGCTGAATTAAATCGCATTAACAATCAACCCCTTGCCCCAGCGGTCAGCGGAAGTGGTGCAATGAATAACCCCGAACAACGTAAGCCTAACTATCAGTACAAAGATAAAAATGGCACCACTATTAGTGAGTACAGGGATATGAATGCACCAACACAAGTTGATGTGAAAATGCCATACACTAGTTATGAGATGGCACCCCCAACATCAGTCATGCCAGGCCCACCCAAAGAAACTGATCTGATCAGCGTTCCCAGCATTAGCATTCCGCTGAGATAAAAACTGTTTATTGCAACCAGTTTATGGCCGTATTTACCCCAATCGAGCTTGAGGATATCTCCACATGGATTACTCAAGACTTTGATATCGGCCAAGCAACTGAAATTCGCGGCATTCATGGTGGCATTGAGAATTCCAATTTTTTCTTAGACACTATTCAAGATGGTAAGCAGCAAGAGTATGTCTTAACTATTTTCGACAGACTGTCCGCACAGCAACTCCCTTTTTATTTGGAGTTAATGTGTCATCTGGCAAACAAAGACATTCCAGTTCCCAAGCCTATTGCAAACCATCAAGGCGAAATACTTTTTAGCCTCAAGGGCAAGCCAGCCACGATTGTCACTAAACTGCCAGGGCGCTCCAGGCTTGAGCCGGATGCTAATCATTGCGCACTTGTTGGTGACAAGCTGGCCAAAATGCACTTGGCTGGAAAAGACTATCCTCATTCGCAAGAAAATCTTCGCAGTCTTGGGTGGTGGCAAAAAACAATTCCTTCCGTATTACCCCACCTCAGGACCTCACAGAGAGAGTTAATTACTCATGAGCTTAAGACTCAAGAGAATTTCTTTTCCTCAGCTGCTTATGATGGGCTCCCTCAAGGCGCAAGTCATTGCGATCTTTTTCGCGACAATGTTTTGTTTGATGTCAACGAATCAAATGGGGTTTCACAGGATCATTTAGGCGGCTTCTTTGATTTTTACTTTGCCGGTACTGATAAATGGTTATTTGATGTTGCTGTCACCGCAAATGATTGGTGCCTTTCCAGTGATAAACAGGATTTCGATCCAGCACGTTTAGATGCCTTTCTTAAGGCATATCAAGCAGTGCGTCCTTTTACCAAGGAAGAACAAGCGTGTTGGCCACTCATGCTTCGCGCTGCAGCTTTGCGTTTTTGGGTTTCCAGATTATGGGATTTCCATATGCCACGGGATGCGCAGATGCTAACCCCACATGACCCCACCCACTTTGAACACATCTTATTGAGCCGTCGATCTCTATGAAACTGAATTCCGTAGCGCCTAAAGAGGGTTACACCTGGATAAGACAAGGCATTTGGCTTTTTAAGCACAATCCTCTGGGCTTCTTAATGCTCGTATTTATGTATATATTCGCCGCACAACTGGGAGTCATCATTCCAGTCATTGGCGTATTCGTAGTTCTATTGCTAAATCCAACGCTCTCCGTTGGATTTATGACGGCCTGTCGCGAAGCGATACAAAAGGAACACATTAGACCGATGGTCTACTTAATTGCACTGCAATCTAGCTCGGTTGTGCGAAAAAGAATTCTGCAGTTAGGTTTGGTATACGCAGGCATGATCTTACTAATGAGCTTTATCCTAAGCCTCTTAGTAGACTTTGAATTACTTCTGCCATTAATGACGAGTGATAAACCCATCACTCCCGAAGCACTGCGACAGGTGTACCTCATCCTCTTTTTCGGTGCAATGCTTTATGTGCCTATTGCTATGGTGATGTGGTTCTCACCAGTCCTAATCGCTTGGGCTGATATGTCAGTCGCTCAGGCCCTTTTTTCTAGCTGTTTAGCCTTCTGGACGAACAAAGCTGCATTCTTTTACTACCTCTCTATTTGGAGCGTCATTTTGATCGCCATTCCTTTAATGATCGGAATGATCTTTGATGCGATGAATTTAGGTCAAGCCGCCTCATTCATTATTGCTCCCATATCCATGGTGGCTCTTACTATCATGCACTGCTCTGTCTATGCTGCTTGGAAGGCTTGCTTTGCCGAAGACGAAGTTGTATTGGATGCCTAGTTAATCAATTGCTGCCAGCTTGGCAATGCTGAGTTACAGCCATTTAATGGCATGACGCTTGAAATTGACTGATGCTCTAGCATCAGCATCAACACCTTCTAACACTGTCACTTGACCCTCACCAAACTTAGTATGAAATACATTCTGCCCAATTTTGAATAGGTAGCTACCTCGCGGGGGCGACGCTAAACGCTTTACTTCCATTGAAGCAGAGCCTACTCGTTTAGCAGGTCTTTGATGTTCGGAACCAGACTCAAAAAAAGTCATTGGACTCATCATCGCGCTGACGGGTATAGCCATCTTGCCAAGTTACGCCTGCTCTTAAATTACCGCCTCCCCAGCGCGCATCCCTTACCTTAGGAGTAAGCCACTTCACTAAGTCTGAGGGCGGCTCCTCTAAGAATCGAGATGGCATGTTGTAACGAACTTGGCCATGTAACATGCGTGATTGAGTATGCGACAGGTATCGGCGTTCTTTGGCTCGAGTGATGGCGACATACATGAGACGCCGCTCTTCCTCGAGGCCGTTCTGCTCATTCACGCTATCCTCATGAGGAAACAATCCCTCTTCAAGACCGGTAATACATACCGAGGTGAACTCTAGACCCTTTGCAGAGTGCACTGTCATCAATTGCACTGCATCTTGCCCCGCTTGGGCCTGATTATCTCCAGCCTCGAGTGAAGCATGCGATAAAAAAGCAGCTAAAGGTGAAATCTCAATATCGCCCGGAGCATTTTCGCCTGGCAACATTGCTGCTGCGTCTTGGCCGTACCCTTCCTCTGCAATGAAGGCAGTTGCAGCATTAATCAATTCTTGTAAGTTTTCCACGCGATCTTGCCATTCGCGCTCTGACAAGTAATAATGAATCACAAACTCAACCGTTTCTGGGAGGGTATTGTGACGAGTAGCCTCACGCATGTGATCTACTAAGCGCACAAATCCACTCAGTGCCGCACCCGCTTACCCTCTAAAGTAGATGCTGCCAAATAGAGAGAACACTGTTGCGCTCTAGCAGCATCTTGTAATGCTTCAATTGATCTTGCTCCGATTCCGCGAGTGGGGAAATGAACCACCCGAGAAAATGAAGTACATAGAGACGCATGTTTTCTACATCAGCGCCGCGGACAGCATAAATACTTTGATCATCGTCACCCACTGCAAATACCGAACCACTACCCATACCGCTCACATTGATGCGACTAGCATCATACCCTGATAACAACTTCAACCAGGCACATTGCAAAGCAATAGTATCTTGAATCTTATCAATCAAGATGTGACGAAAACGCTCTTGGTAGTGCGTACGAATCGCTTCACTGTGTTTCAGTAATTCGTAACTACGCAATAAAAGCTCGGCAAAATCAACTACACCCTCACGCTGACACTGCTCATCGTAAGCCGCATAAAGTTGTGCCATCTTGGCCTGAAAGTCATCACCTATCGATAAATCTTTTGCCCGCTGTCCGCGCGCTTTGGCATGCGCAATGAAAGACTGCAATTGCTTTGCGAGATACTTTTGATCATCTACCTTTAGACCCTTTAAAAGTCGCTTTATGGCAGATAATTGATCTTGTGTATCCAGAATTTGAAATATAGAGGGCAACCCAGCCTCTTTGTGGTGCGCTCTCAATAAGCGATTACAGAGGCCATGAAAAGTGCCAATCCACATGCCACGAGTATTCGTTGGCAGCATGGCACTTAGGCGTAACAGCATCTCCTTGGCGGCCTGATTGGTGAATGTGACTGCTAAGACGCCAATAGGGGATACCTGACCAGTCTGAATCAACCAGGCTATACGGGGGTAAAGACGCGGGTTTTACCGCTCCCCCCGCCCCTGCCAAAATCAAGGCAGACTGGGCTTGGCCATTTTCATTAACAGGCGGAAGGGTCACTGCCTCGCGCTGTTCTGGATTGAGGTGCGCGAGCAAGTCTGAGTACATCGGCCCAATTATAATTAACCTCTTATGCCAAACGCCTCAAATACCCCTAATTCACCAGCGATCAGCTCAGCGGACGCGCTCGCCAAATCCTACGAACCAGCCCCGATAGAGGCCTATTGGGGTCCTGAGTGGGAGCGCCGAGGCATTGCTGATGCCACCATGGATGAAAGCAAGGGGAATTTTTCTATTCAACTTCCACCACCTAATGTGACAGGCACCCTCCACATGGGTCATGCGTTTAACCAAACTATCATGGATAGCTTGGTTCGCCACGCCCGCATGTCTGGCAAAAATACTTTGTGGGTGCCAGGCACAGATCACGCTGGTATCGCCACTCAAATCGTGGTTGAGCGTCAACTCGATGCGCAAAAAATTTCTCGTCATGACTTAGGTCGTGGAAAGTTTTTAGAAAAAGTATGGGAGTGGAAAGAGACTTCTGGCAATACGATTACCAGACAAATGCGTCGTCTTGGCGCATCGATCGATTGGGGTACAGAATATTTCACTATGGACAGTAAGATGTCCAAAGCCGTGGTTGAAGTTTTTGTGCGCTTGCACGAGCAAGGTTTAATTTATCGCGGCAAGCGCTTAGTCAACTGGGATCCAGTACTCGGTACTGCAGTTTCAGACTTAGAAGTTGTGAGCGAAGAAGAGGATGGCTCGATGTGGCACATCCGCTATCCATTAACCGATGGCTCTGGCCATTTGACTGTTGCCACTACACGCCCTGAAACCTTATTTGGTGACGTCGCCGTCATGGTAAACCCAGAAGATGAGCGCTACAGATACCTCATTGGCAAGTCCGTCAACTTGCCCTTATGTAACCGTCACATCCCGATCATTGCAGATGACTATGTAGATTTGAACTGTGGTACTGGCGTTGTGAAAGTAACTCCTGCTCACGACTTTAATGACTATGCAGTAGGTCAACGTCATCAGTTACCCATGATCAATATTCTGACTTTGGATGCCAAAATAAATGAAAATGCTCCAGCCGCTTATCAAGGTATGGAACGTTTTGCCGCTCGCAAGCAAGTGGTTACGGATCTCGATGCTGCAGGTTTATTAGAAAAAGTTCAGCCGCACAAATTAATGGTGCCTCGTGGTGATCGCACTCAAACCATCATTGAACCAATGCTCACAGATCAATGGTTTGTAGCGATGTCCAAGCTAAGTCCAGATAATAAGTATCAACCTGGTTCCTCAATCGCAGGCGCAGCATTAGATGCGGTAACAAAAGGCGACATTAAGCTCGTTCCAGCAAACTGGATCAGTACCTACACTCAGTGGTTAGAAAATATTCAGGATTGGTGTATCTCTCGCCAACTCTGGTGGGGCCATCAAATTCCCGCTTGGTACGGAGATGACGGTCAGATCTTTGTTGCTCGATCCGAAGAGGAAGCCAGGAGTAATGCAGCAGCAGTAGGTTACTCAGGCAATCTTACCCGAGACCCAGACGTTCTGGACACCTGGTTTAGCTCCGCACTGGTTCCCTTTAGCTCCCTAGGTTGGCCAGAGGAAATGCCTGCCTTAAATCACTTCCTACCCTCATCTGTTTTAGTAACTGGATTTGACATCATCTTCTTCTGGGTAGCTCGTATGGTCATGATGACCTGCCACTTCACAGGAAGAGTACCATTCCATACGGTTTATGTTCATGGCTTGGTCAGAGATGCTGAAGGCGAAAAGATGAGCAAATCTAAAGGTAATACTCTGGATCCGATTGATCTCATTGACGGCATTCAGATTGATGAGCTTGTAGGCAAAAGAACAACTGGCCTCATGAATCTCAAACAAGCTGAGAGCATTAGAAAAAAAACAAAAAAAGAATTTCCAGAAGGTATTCTGGCATTTGGTGCTGACGCCTTGCGCTTTACTTTTGCGTCCCTAGCTTCGCTCGGGCGCAATATCAATTTTGATCAAAAACGTTGTGAAGGCTATCGTAATTTCTGCAACAAGCTTTGGAATGGATCGCGCTTTGTTTTGATGAACTGCCCTGGTGGCGATGAAGATAATGGTTTTGCCCCATGCGATAATCAATGCGGACCAGATGGCTACCTCGATTTTTCACCTGCAGATAAGTGGATCGTTTCACAACTCCAAAGAACTGAGGCTGAAGTTGCAAAAGGTTTTAAAGCGTATCGCTTTGACAATATCGCAAGCAGTATTTACCAGTTTGTCTGGGACGAGTATTGCGATTGGTATCTTGAGCTTGCCAAAGTGCAATTACAAACTGGTACGCCAGCACAACAACGCGCTACCCGTCGGACCCTGTTGCGTGTTTTGGAAACGATATTGCGCATGGCGCATCCATTGATCCCATTTATTACCGAGACACTTTGGCAAACCGTAGGACCCAAGTCTGGGAAAGAGCTAGCAAAGCAAAGCAAACAAAGCATTGCACTGCAGCCCTACCCTACTGCGCAACTTGAGAAGATTGATGAAAAAAGTGAAGCTTGGGTTACACAGATCAAAGCAATTGTGGATGCTTGTCGTAATTTGCGTGGGGAGATGCAAGTCCCTCCAGGTCAAAAAGTGCCCCTCTGGATTTGTGGGCCGCAAGTCTTCTTGGAAAAAGCCACCCCTTACCTCATGGCGCTTGCTAAGCTAACTGAAGTCAAAATCTACAACGACGAGTCTGCTCTAGAAAAAGATGCTCCTGGAGCACCAATCGCGCTAGTTGGAGATATCAAACTACTCCTGAAGATTGAAGTTGACGTTGCTGCTGAGCGTATTCGTCTAGGCAAAGCAATTGAGCGCCTCGCCAATGAAATGAATAAAGCTAAGGGCAAATTAACCAATGAGAGCTTTGTAGCTCGTGCCCCAGCCGAGGTGGTAACTCAAGAAAAACAACGTCTTGCAGGTTTTGAGAAAAACCATCAGAAGCTTGTTGCACAATTAGAGCGTCTGAAATAAACCGTAGCCTTACACAGCGATTGGAAGTGAAATGCCACTACGTACTAGAGCAGTGACTCAAGCAGTTTTCCCAGTAGCGGGTTTAGGAACACGCTTTTTGCCAGCCACCAAAGCCAGCCCAAAAGAGATGCTCAATGTGGTTGATAAGCCGCTGATTCAGTACGCTGTTGAAGAAGCGATTGCAGCCGGCATTACAGAGATGATTTTCGTAACCGGTCGTAGCAAACGTGCTATTGAAGATCACTTCGATAAAGCTTATGAGCTGGAAGCTGAATTAGAGGCAAAAAATAAACAAGCTCTTCTCGAGATTGTGCGTAGTGTTAAACCCAGTCATGTCGACTGCGTCTATGTTCGCCAACCTGAAGCATTGGGTTTGGGTCATGCCGTCTTGTGCGCTGAAAAATTAGTTCGTGATAAGCCATTTGCTGTCATTTTGGCTGACGACCTCTTGGATGGTCAGCCTCCTGTACTGAAGCAAATGCTGACAGTATTTGAAGAGCAGAATGGGTCAGTGCTCGCAGTTGAAAACATTGATCCAGCTAAAAGTAGCTCTTATGGCATTGTTTCGGGATCTGAGGTTTCTCAAGGGATTTATCGCCTAGATGGAATCGTAGAAAAACCGCAACCCAAAGATGCGCCGTCGAACCTTGCTGTTGTCGGACGCTATGTTCTCTCATCTGATATCTTTACCCATATTCGTAATCTCAAGCCAGGCACTGGCGGGGAGATTCAACTGACTGATGCAATCGCCTCTTTGTTGAAAGAGGAGGCCGTTTTTGCATATGAGTACGATGGTGTGCGCTATGACTGCGGCAGCAAATTGGGATATCTCAAGGCCTCAGTAGAGTTTGCCTTGCGTCACCCAGAAGTCTCCACAGACTTTGCAGCCTACTTAAAGAGCCGCTCCTTAACTTAAATCTTTCTAGCAGGTATTAAAAAGGCAGAGATCAGTCTCTGCCTTTTGATTTTGAGCAAAAGTATTTGCCGTTATCTACGCTTCATAAAGAAAACCAACACATCACCCTCTGTGGTGCTCGCCAGCAACTCATTGCCTGTCTGCTTGGCAAATGCTGGGAAATCGTGAGTAGCACCAGCATCTGTGGCTTTGATCTTTAGTACATCGCCAGACTGCATAGTAGCCAACGCTTTTTTGGTCCGCAAAATAGGCAAGGGGCAGTTCATGCCAATAGCATCAACTTCCGCATTAAATGCAATATTCACAGTATCACTCATTTGTGAGCCACCCAATCTTTTACGCTTGCTAATGCAGCGCCTAATTTACTTGCATCAGTACCGCCAGCCATAGCCATTTCGGGCTTACCGCCTCCTTTGCCGCCTACTTGCTGAGCCACAAAGTTCACGAGATCACCTGCTTTTACCTTAGCAATAGCGTCGGCAGTCACTCCGGCGATCAAGTGGACTTTATGGCCTTGTACAGATGCCAACACAATCGCTGCAGTTTTCAACTTGGCCTTGAGCGCATCCATAGTTTCACGAAGTACGCCAGCATCTGCGCCATCAAGACGCGCAGCAAGAACTTTGAGGCCGTTTACCTCAATCGCTTGCCCAGCTAGCTCATCGCCCTGGCTTGCAGCTAACTTCGAATTTACCTTCTCTAATTCGCGCTCAGCTTGACGTAGATTTTCTTGTAGTTGGGCAACGCGATTTACCAAATCCCCGGGATGGGTTTTAAGAATACTTGCAGCCTCATTAATCTTATCTTCCAAGCCTTGCAAGAAATGCAGTGCATTATTACCTGTGACTGCCTCAACGCGACGAATACCGGCAGCAACACCGCCTTCTGAAACAATCTTCAAACTTCCAATATCGCCGGTACGGGCAACATGAGTGCCACCACACAGCTCTTTCGAGCTACCAATCTCTAAAACGCGTACCTCTTCGCCGTACTTTTCGCCGAAGAGCATTATTGCGCCAGTTTTTTGAGCGTCATCCAATGACATCACTTTGCCTGAGGTTGCAGTGTTTTCCAAGATCTCTTGATTAACGATGTCTTCAATACGGCGAATTTGTTGAGCCGTAATCGGGGCGTTATGCGTAAAGTCAAAACGGGTTTTTGTTGCATCAACTAAAGATCCCTTTTGCTGCACATGGTCACCCAACACTTCGCGTAATGCTTTATGCAAGATATGGGTTGCACTATGGTTACGCATCGTATCGCTTCTTTGTTGAGCATCAACTAGGGCATTCAGAGAATCACCCACCCTAATCTCACCTTCAAGGACTTCGCCCTGATGGCCAAATACGTCGGCCTGAATCTTGAAGGCATCCTCTACGGCAAAGCGGACGCTTTCGTTACGAAGCTCACCCTTGTCGCCGACCTGGCCACCGGATTCAGCATAGAAAGGAGTATTGTCTAAAACAATAACTACTGCATCGCCCGCTTTAACCGACTGCACAGCGGAACCATCCACATAGAGTGCGGTTACCTTGGCACCCTCATGTTTTAGAGTGTCATACCCATGGAACTGGGTAGGTTTACCTTTGTATTCCAGTCCCTGTGCTACTTTGAACTTACCAGCTGCTCTCGCTTGGTCGCGCTGCTTTTGCATCGCCACCTCAAACCCACCCGCATCGACAGAAACACCCCGCTCACGACAAACGTCAGCAGTCAAGTCTAAGGGGAAGCCAAAGGTATCATGCAGACGGAACGCTGTTTCACCGTCCACTACTTTTGCACCACCAGCTAAGGCGCCATCTAAAATTTCCATGCCATTGGCAATCGTTTGGAAAAAGCGCTCTTCTTCTTGCTTAATGATTGCGCTAACTTTGTCTTGTGCAGCACGCAATTCTGGATAAGCATCACCCATCTCTTTCACAAGTGCAGGCACCAGTTGATAGAAGAATGGCTTGCGCGCACCCAGCTTATAGCCATGACGAATCGCACGCCGTGCTATGCGACGCAGCACATAGCCACGTCCAGCATTACCAGGAATCACACCATCTACAACAATAAAACTACATGCCCGAATATGGTCAGCAATTACCTTTAATGAAGGGCTATCAGCATCACAGTTTTCACCTCCGGCTGCATCAACCGCATCCTTTGCCGCCTTGAGGAGATTGACAAAGAGGTCGATTTCATAATTGGAGTGTACGTGCCGCAAAACTGCGGCAATTCTCTCGAGACCCATACCAGTATCAACGCTAGGTTTAGATAGCGGATGCATCACACCCGCTTCATCACGATTGAACTGCATAAACACGTTATTCCAAATTTCGATAAAACGATCACCGTCCTCATCCGGACTGCCTGGGGGGCCGCCAGCAATATGTTCGCCGTGGTCATAAAAAATTTCAGTGCAAGGGCCGCAGGGGCCTGTATCGCCCATCATCCAAAAATTATCAGAGACATAGCGCGCACCTTTGTTATCACCAATACGAATGATGCGATCGGCTGGAACACCTATTTGCTTATTCCAAATCTCATAAGCCTCGTCATCTTCGGCATATACGGTAACTAAGAGCTTTTCCTTTGGCAACATGAATACCTGCGTTAATAAATCCCAGGCAAATTGAATCGCCTCTTTTTTGAAATAGTCTCCAAAAGAGAAATTTCCCAGCATTTCAAAAAAAGTATGGTGACGAGCCGTGTAACCGACGTTATCCAAGTCATTGTGCTTACCCCCCGCTCGGATGCACTTTTGGGCAGTCGTCGCACGGTGATAGGGGCGCTTATCAAAGCCTAAAAATACGTCCTTGAATTGGTTCATACCTGCATTGGTAAATAGCAGGGTAGGATCATCACCCGGCACTACAGGGCTGGAGGAGACGATTTGGTGGCCATTTTGGGCAAAGAAATCCAGGTAAGTCTGGCGAATTTGGGAGACTTTCATAACAATAATTATCGCATTGGCACTAGCCTAGGGCAAACGCTAGGTCATAAGGCCCAAACCTGCCTTACAATTCGACGACATCAATAAAAATTGGCAGGTAAGTCGACAACAGGGAGAGCATCTTGAAAATTCGCAATCAACGGGATTTTGGGGCTGGGGTCATGTACATAGTCATCGGCGCCTTCTTTGCCATCGTGGCAACCCAATATCCAATGGGAACTGCCGCCAAAATGGGTCCAGGCTATTTTCCCTTCTATTTAGGCATCTTGATGTTCCTCTTGGGCGTCTTGGTAACTATGAAGGCCTTTGGTGCAAAAGCAGCCATTGCATCTATCCCTAAATTTAATTGGCGCATCATGGCGCAAATAACTGGTGCAGTAGTTCTCTATGGCCTCTTACTTCCGCATCTGGGCTTCTTGATTGCTGTAGTGGTTTTGGTTTTTGTTGCCGCTAGCACCAGCAAAGAATTTACTTGGAAAGGCACTCTTATTAATGCGGCCTTTTTGGTGACCTTTACTTATTCAGTATTTGCGTTGGGATTGAAACTTCAGTTCCCGCTTCTGCCTGTATTTCTACAACAATAACAAACCGGGACTTTGAAAAATGGATTTATTCACAAACCTAGCTCTCGGTTTTGATACCGCGTTCACACTCCAGAATCTTCTGTACTGCCTGATTGGCTGTATCTTAGGTACCTTAATTGGTGTTTTGCCTGGCCTGGGACCAATCGTCACAATTGCAATGCTGTTACCTGCGACCTATGCGTTACCTCCAATCGCCGCCTTAATTATGTTGGCTGGTATTTACTACGGCTCACAGTACGGCGGATCAACCACAGCAATTCTTCTCAATATTCCGGGAGAGACGTCCTCGGTCGTAACCGCAATCGATGGATACCAAATGGCTCGTAATGGGCGTGCTGGTGTTGCACTCTTCACCGCTGGTATGGGCTCTTTCTTTGCAGGCTGCGTAGCGACTTTGGTATTGGCTGCTTTTGCAGCACCCCTCTCTCAACTAGCCTTTCAGTTTGGCCCAGCAGAGTATTTCTCGCTGATGGTCTTGGGCTTGATCGGTGCGGTTGTGTTGGCCTCTGGCTCTTTAATCAAAGCGATCGGCATGATCATCCTAGGGCTCTTGATTGGCTTGATTGGCACCGATGTGAACTCTGGCGTTTCACGCTATGCATTCGATATTCCCGAGTTGAGCGACGGTATTGGCTTCGTAGCCGTTGCCATGGGCGTCTTCGGATTTGCCGAAATTATGGGCAACCTGGAGAAATCCGGTGATGATGAGGGATTCCTCAACACACTCACCAGCATGGTTCCCACTAAAAATGACGTTAAACGCATGATTCCCTCAATTTTGCGTGGCACCACCATTGGTTCCATTCTGGGTATCTTGCCAGGAGGCGGTGCTGCTCTGGCAGCCTTCGGCGCCTATTCTGTCGAGAAAAAATCCTCCAAGTACAGCCATGAATTTGGCAAAGGTGCAATTGAAGGGGTTGCTGGTCCTGAAGCAGCAAACAATGCTGCTGCACAAACCTCATTCATTCCATTGCTAACATTAGGCATTCCACCAAATGCGGTAATGGCCTTGATGGTTGGTGCGATGACTATTCATAACATTCAACCAGGCCCACAAGTAATGACCAGTAACCCAGCATTGTTCTGGGGTCTAATCGCCTCTATGTGGATAGGTAACATGATGTTGATTCTCCTGAACTTGCCACTCATCGGCATCTGGGTGAAGCTCTTGAAGATTCCGTATCGTTTTCTCTACCCAGCAATTTTGGTGTTCTGCTGTATCGGTGTTTACACGGTGAATAACACCGTGTTTGACGTATATGTCACTGCAGGCTTTGGCTTGATTGGCTACCTATTCTTCAAACTGGGTTGCGAACCCCCTCCATTACTCTTGGGTTTCGTTCTTGGACCCATGATGGAAGAGAACTTCCGCCGTGCCTTATTGCTATCTCGGGGCGACTTTACAACCTTTGTAACCCGCCCACTCTCCTTAGGTTTGCTGATTGCCGCAGCCCTCTTAGTTGTGATCGTGGTATTACCAGCAGTGAAGCAGCCTCGTGAAGAGGTTTTCGTCGAGGATTAATTCCCGCTCCTCTCGAAAAAAGAGCCCGCCGCAGTAGTTTGCAGGCTTTTTCTTTATGGACTGAGGTTTTCTCTACAATGTGGCTATGTCTCAAGATAGCAAACCATTCAAAGCCAATACCAGCGCAGTTACCGAGCCATCTAATTTCTTGCGTCAGATCATCGATCACGATTTAGCCAGTGGGGCTTTTTCACAACGTACAAATTTAGCAGGCGAAGCGATCCCATCGATCATTACGCGTTTCCCACCTGAACCAAATGGCTATCTGCATATTGGTCATGCCAAAAGTATTTGCTTGAATTTTGGCTTGGCTGCTGATTACAACAATCAATCAGGAGGGGCGCGCTGCAATATGCGCCTGGATGACACTAATCCAGTCACAGAAGATATTGAATACGCTGACAGTATTTTGGATGCGGTGAAGTGGTTAGGATTTGATTGGGGCACCCATCTTTATCATGCCAGCGACTACTTCGACAAACTTTATGAGTTTGCTGAGATCCTGATTCAGAATAGCAAGGCCTATGTTGATAGTCAAAGCGCCGATGACATTCACTCAAATCGCGGTCACTTCGGCCAAGCAGGAATAAATAGCCCTTATCGCGACCGCAGCCCAGAAGAAAATCTGCAGCTATTTCGAGAGATGCGTGATGCTAAATTTAAAGATGGTGAACATGTTCTTCGCTTGAAGATTGATATGGCACACCCCAATATCGTGATGCGTGATCCTGTGGTTTATCGCATTCGCCATACTGATCATCATCGCACTGGCAGTAAGTGGTGCATATACCCTTTATATGACTTCACACACTGCATCTCTGATGCCCTAGAAAACGTCTCTCACTCCATCTGTACTCTGGAGTTTGAGAACAATCGTCCACTTTATGACTGGATAGTAAATTCACTTAAAGAATTAGGCGTCTTCAAAGACCCCGTGCCACATCAATATGAATTTGCTCGTCTAAATCTAACCTACACCATCACCAGCAAACGCAAACTTCTGCAGTTAGTTGAAGAAAAGCATGTTGAGGGCTGGGATGATCCAAGAATGCCAACGATGGTTGGCATTCGCCGACGTGGCTATACACCAGAGAGTATTCGCTTATTCTGCGAGCGCATTGGCGTTTCTAAGGCCGATAGCTGGATTGATATGAGGACCTTAGATCAAGCGCTCCGAGATGATCTGGAGCTTCGCGCTCCTCGTGCTACCGCAGTACTTAAACCACTCAAACTAGTTGTGCAAAACTTTGATGCCTCTACAAGCGAATCCTGCTCTGCACCTCGCCATCCTAATCATCCAGAATGGGGTAATCGAGAATTCCATTTCACACGCGAGTTATGGATTGAAGCCGATGACTTTATGCAAGAGCCTGGAAAGGGCTTCTTCCGACTATACCCACCGATTGGCGATCAACCCGGTAGTCGTGTGCGCTTGTGCCATGGCTTTGTGGTGGAATGCACTGGTTTTGAGACTGATCCACAGGGAACTGTCACTCAAGTCAAGGTGATCTACTTTCCAGATAGCAAAAGCGGTACGCCTGGCTCTAATAACTATAAGGTTAAAGGCAATATCCATTGGATCAGCGCTGCGGATGCTATTCCGGCTGAAGTACGTTTATACGACCACCTCTTTACCGATCCACATCCAGACAGCGGCGATAAGAATTTCTTGGACACCATTAATCCTGACTCCAAGCAAACCATTTCTACCTACCTAGAATCCTGCATGAAGGATGTCAAATCTGAAGATCGTTTTCAATTTGAACGCCATGGTTATTTTATTGCAGACATGAATGATTCCAAGCCTGGCAAACCCGTATTTAATCGTACGGTTGGTCTCAAGAATTCTTGGAAATAGTTTTCAAAAAATGTCCTACGCTTGGATAGCGTAGTGGCGTTTTGAGTTCTTGTAAGCGGGTGCTCGTGACCCTGCGAGATTCGCGCATAAATGACCACAGCATAGGACTCACCATTTTCTGCAACTCACTAGCGGGTAAGCGCTTGGGTCTTTCCAAGCCAAAAGCATCAGCGATCTCATTAAAGTAATCACCCATTTTGGTTTCACCACCATCGCAAGCATTAATGATGCGCTGGGGCTTGCCGTGATAAACAGCCCCACAAATTAGCCGCGCCAAGTCATCGCTGTGAATATGATTGGAATAGGCATCTTCCTCTGGCACTAGGGCAGGGGTTTGCGCATGAAGACGATCTATCGGGAGGCGATTGGCAGCATAAATTCCAGGCACTCGCAAAATGGTTAATACAATACCGTGGGCTGGTGCCCATAATCGAAGTACACACTCAGCATCTACCCGTCTTTTAGCGCGGTCACTCTCTGGATTGACTAGGGTTGTCTCGCTTACTTTAGCGCCTCGCTGATCACCATAAACACCCGTAGTACTGATATAAATGAGGCGCCTGACGGTATTAGAGCCTTGGGCTAAAATTCGAATTAGGTTGCGGGTTCGGCAATCACGATTTTCACTATTTTGAGGCGGCGCCAAATGAATAACAGTTTGCGCTAGACCATCAAGACGCCATAGAGATTCTGGATGATCTAGATTACCCAAAATGGGAATTGCGCCAACCTCCCTCAACTCCTGAAAGCGATTTTGTTGAGAAGTCAGAGCAAAAACACGATGGCCTCGAACAAGCCTGGTAGCTACGCGACGTCCGATATCTCCACAACCAATGATCAGGACTGAAGGTTTACCAAAAGATTGCATAAGTAACATCGTAACGACTTATTAAAAGGAATGAGAGTGTCTTATCAAGTCACGCTCAAAACGAGCGGCAAACCATTTACTATGAATCTAGACGAAACGCTTCTGGAAGGCCGCCCTACGTCAAGGAATTAACCTACCCTATGGCTGTAAAAATAGGGCCTGTGACTCTTTCAAGGATAAAGTTTTAGAAGGTCAAGTGAGTCATGGTCAGCATAGCGATAGCGCTCTTAGTAAGACCAGTGAAACGGCTGGGAGCATTTTGTTTTGCTGCTCCCATCCCCAATCGGACCTCCTCATTGAGGCCCGGGAAGTCCAAGGTGCAGGCAGATATTGCTATTCGTAAGATCCCGCGCCGAGTCAACACCATCAGCAAACCCAGTGATGCTGTAGCGATTCTAAAGCTCCAGCTACCTGCCGCTGAACGCTTCCAGTTTTTAGCGGGGCAGTTCTTCTCAAAGATGGTCAGCGTCGCGCTTACTCCATTGCTAACGCACCAGCTCAAGAGGAGGGCCCCTTGAGCTGCATATCCGCCATCTTCCAGGTGGTTTATTTACGGATTTTGTCTTCGGGACAGTCACTCCCGCCTTAAAAGAAAAAGATATTCTTCATTTTGAGGGGCCCCTAGGCAGCTTCTTTTTAAGAGAAGGCTCCAAAAAACCGATTCTGTTTGTTGTCGCAGGTACAGGCTTTGCCCCCATCAAATCCATCATCGAATAAATGCAAGCAAAGAAAATGGCACAACCTATGCACTTATATTGGGGTGGAAGACGTCCCAGTGATTTGTATTTAGATGAACCATTCAAATCTTGGAGAAAAAGAAGTGCCAGACTTTAAATACACCCCTGTGATTTCGGCTGCCTTAGTGGAAGACAGCCGTCTAGGGCGCACTGGTTTTGTCCATCAGCCGTCATGGTAGACCACCCCAATATACAGGATTTCCAGGTATACCCCTGCGGGGCTCCGGTAATGGTTAATACCGCCGAAACGGCTTTTCATCTAAATGTCATCTCCCTGAAGAAGAATTCTTTGCGAACTCCTTTACCAGCGCGGCTGATTTAGCCACAGTCTAAGAACAGTAAAAGTCGATTTAGCGAGATAATACAAACTTAACCTCACCAACCTATCACCCTAAACCAGCATGAATAAGTCAATCCAGCCCATTGATACCCATTCAGTTATGTTTATCACCCCTCGTCCTGAGGTGATCATGGTTAAAGGTAAAGGCTCATGGCTAAGTGATAATAATGGCAAACGCTATTTAGATTTCTTACAGGGTTGGGCTGTGAATTGCTTGGGTCATTGCAATCCAGGCATGATTGAGGCGCTCAACACTCAAGCAAAGCAGCTAATCAATCCTAGCCCAGCGTTTTACAACGAACCTATGGTTGGCCTATCTAATTTACTGACAGAAAATAGTTGTTTTGACAAAGTCTTTTTTGCAAATAGCGGTGCAGAAGCTAACGAGGGTGCGATCAAGCTTGCCCGCAAGTGGGGGCAACTGAACAAAGCTGGCGCCTTTGAAATCATTACCTTTGATCACAGCTTTCATGGTCGCACCTTGGCCACCATGAGCGCCTCTGGAAAACCAAACTGGGATACGATGTTCGCCCCTCAGGTGGCAGGATTTCCTAAAGCAGATTTAAACGATTTAGAGTCTGTGCAAAGGCTAGTGACCGATAAAACCGTGGCAGTCATGCTAGAGCCAGTTCAAGGCGAAGGTGGCGTTATACCAACTACCCATGAATTTATTCGTGAACTACGCAAGTTCACCAAAAAAAACAATATTCTATTGATTGCCGATGAAGTGCAAGCAGGTTGCGGTCGTACTGGAACACTCTTTGCTTACCAAAACTACGGTATCGAGCCTGACATCATGACCTTGGGTAAAGGAATTGGTGGTGGTGTTCCGTTGGCAGCGCTACTGGCAACGAATGAAGTTGCTTGCTTTGTGCCTGGTGATCAAGGCGGCACCTATAACGGCAATCCATTAATGGCTGCTGTAGGGATCAGCGTGATTGAACAATTACTTGCCCCTGGATTTTTGGAAAATGTAAAAGCCAAAGGGGCATTGCTCAAATCCGAGTTACTCAAACTGGCTGCAGAATTTAATTTAGAGGGTGAACGTGGTGAAGGCTTGTTACGTGCCCTCATGCTGGGTAAAGATATTGGCCCAAAACTGGTTGAACTTGCGCGAGATCGCAACCCTGAAGGTTTGCTGATTAACTCACCAAGACCAAATTTACTCCGTTTTATGCCCGCTTTAAATGTCTCTGATGAAGAAATTCTTCAGACGAGCAGCATGTTGCGTGAGCTGCTTAAAGAAGTTGCTTAAGAGTCTTCAGCTCTGCCTTCTCACTCACCCAAGTAGGCATTCCTTACCCTAGTGTCTTCAAGCAGATCTTTACCTGATCCACTTAGGGTAACCAAACCGCTCTCCATGAGATAAGCCCGCTCTACCATCTGCAGAGCCAAACGAGCGTTCTGCTCTACTAACAAAATAGTCATTCCACTCGCAGACAAACTCCAAATCACATCAAAACTCGTTTCTACCATGATGAGAGATAAGCCCATTGAGGGCTCGCCAAGCAATAGTAATTTTGGCTCAGCCATCATCGCTCTACCCATAGTAACCATTTGTTGCCCACCCCCGGAGAGGGTGCCAGCCAACTGAGATAAGCACTTTTTAAGTCTTGGGAAACATAAAAACACCTCTTCAAGCTTGCGCTCAATTTCTTGAGTATTCGATTTTAAATAAGCACCCATTTGGAGATTTTCTAGGATCGTCATGCGCTTGAAGACTCCACGATCCTCTGGAACCATTCCCAAACCAAGTTGAACCAACTCATAAGCGGATCGTTTTTTAGCGGGCTGTTTAGAACATTCAATCTCACCAGCTAATGGAACCAACAAACCTGCAATCGCTTTAAGACTTGAGCTCTGCACCCTTGACGCCAATTAAAGCAACTAACTCCCCTTGATTCACATATAGATTGATTTCTTTCACAGCATTAATGCCGCCATAGGACACTTTTAGATCTTTCACATTTTTAGCAAGGTACTCATTAGACGGCCCTCTGCCCAAGGTAGGCTTTGATTACCTCTGGATGCACCCGAACCTCTGCGGGCTTACCCGAAGCAATTACTTTGCCGTAATCAAGTACGGTAAGACTATCGCAAATACCCATTACCAGGCTGACATCGTGCTCATTCAAAAGAATGGTCTTACCATCACATCAGCACGAATCCGTAAAAGTAAATCGCGTAGCTCTAGCTTCTCTGTAACATTCATGCCAGCAGCTGGCTCATCGAGCGCCAAAAGTTTCGGTTCAGTTGCCAATGCTCTTGCAATCTCTAGACGGCGCTGGTGACCATATGAGAGATTCCGCGTCTCCATCTGCGCATACTCACTCAATCCAACATAAGTCAACAGTTGCTTCGCTTTGTCACCTATAGCCCGCTCTTCACGCTGGGCGGATGGAAAGCGGAATATCGCCCCAAGTACGCCAGCACCAGTACGGCAATGACATCCCACCATCACATTTTCAAGAACTGACATTTCACCAAAGAGACGAATATTTTGAAATGTTCTTGCCAACCCAGCCTTAGTGACTGCAGAAACTGACTCTAGAAAATAGGACTGACTATCAAATAAAAAATTCCTGAATCTGCAGGATATAAACCGGTAATGACATTAAAAAATGTGGTTTTACCAGCGCCATTGGGACCTATCAAACCAACGATTGCATCATGTTGGGCACTTGTAAACCAACAGACTCAAGCGCCTGCAAACCACCAAAGCGCTTAGAGCCGTCTACAACATCTAACAGCAAAGATGAGCTCATCGTTCACCTCCACGCTTTTGCCAAATTCCGCCAGGGCGATAGAGCATGATCAAAATCAAAACTAAGCCATAAATGAGTTGACGAATGATTTCCACATCAAGGACAACGTGACCAAATAAGAACGGCTGAAGGGGTTGAGAAATCCCACGCAAGATTTCCGACAATACTGTCAACAGAACTGCACCCAAGATCACTCCAGGAATGTGCCCTATCCCACCGAGAACAACCATGGCTAAGACAACGATGGATTCCCAAACGTAAGAACTCTGGCGACATAAAGCCTTGGAAGGCAGAAAAAAGAACACCGGCAACCCCAGCAAAAGAGGCGCCAATAGCAAATACCAGTAACTTCATATTTGCGAGCCTTAGCTGCAATCTCATCTTCTCGAATGGCTATCCAAGCGTGCCCGATACGCGAATCTTATAAATGCAAACAAACAATTGCTAACAAAAGAAATAAGTAAAACACTCAGCACAAACCGAGTATCTACATAAAGCCTAAATCTAATGGCTTAGTAAACGAGATTCCAAAAAGCTGCAGAGGATCGATTCCGGATATTCCTTTTGGGCCATTCGTCAGGTTAATGGGGCGATCAAGGTTATTCATAAAGATACGAATAATTTCTCCAAAACCCAAGGTCACAATTGCTAAATAGTCACCACGTAACTGCAAGGTTGGCAAACCTAAAACAATACCAAATAAAGCAGCCAAAATGATAGAGAAAATCGCAACCCTCCAAGGTGAAAATGCATCCCCTCTGGAACAGAGGCTGCAATAGTTTCAAACTGAGAAGGTAAATGAGGTGAAGCGAGCAAAGCAAAACTGTACGCACCAAGTGCATAAAAGGTGATGTAACCTAAATCCAAAAGATCAGCAAAACCCACCACCACCACATTTAGTTCCAGAGCCAGAACAATGTGGAGCAGAGCAAAGTCGAGTACCCGTCCCAGTAGTTACCGCCAGCAGCACCAGCCACCCAGGGCAGGAGAATTAAGGCAATCGCCACAAACCATAGATAGGTTGTGCGAGTCAGACAATTGGTGAAAAAAATTTTAGGCACGATCTGAAACCTGCTCGCCCAAGAAGCCAATGGGTCGCAAAACCAACACCAAAACCAGAAATGCAAAGATATCTTGATAGATTGAACCAAACACCCTGCCTGTTAGCTCGCCAATATACCCAGCGCCTAGTGATTCAATTAAACCAAAAAGCAAGCCACCTAGCATAGCCCCCTGTAAATTTCCAATGCCTCCAAGGACAGCGGCAGTAAAGGCTTTGAGCCCAGGAATAAAGCCCATATAAAAATGAACATTGCCATAATTGTTTTGTTTTCTCCACTAAAAATAGAAGTCCTCACATCACCAGCAAAGCCACAATGATGATCACAATCTCTTTACCTGTAATCGTGGCACCGTTTCCAAATACGTCGATTGGCGTAGAGGGCAATAATTGCGGATAAGTCATTGGATTGTGAGACCAAATCATCATTGCAATTGTCTGCAGAAGAATAGACATGCCCATTGCTAAAATTAGTGGTGCAAGACGAGGAGCCTTCCGTAAGGGACGATAAGCTATTCGCCAAATCCAGTCACTCAAGCCAGTACACGCTGCCATGGTAACTGGCAGGACAATTAAAAGTGTTAGCCACCCCGGCAGACCGCTGGGGAGATCAAGAATTACACGAAGCAATGCCAATGAAATCATGGCGCCAATCATTTGCACTTCGCCATGCGCAAAATTAATGATCCCAAGAACACCGTAGACCAGCAGCAAGCTTCTCTGGACACATACCATCGCCACCAACTACTTTAGCCTTGATACCGAGTTCAGCAGCTTATTTTGTCAAAGGGCCGCCAGTGGCATCGATACCGCCGTACATAATGATATCTAGTTTGCTACCCTTCATCTTGGTCAAAATGGCTTTGAAATCGGTTGCTTTGTTATTGCTCGCCTCACCACGGTTGACCACCTTCAAACCAGCTGCTTTAACTATTTTCTCAAATTCGTCGGCCAAGCCTTTACCATACTGAGTGGAGCCATCAATGATGGCGACCGTTTTTGCTTTTAAGGTATTAACAACGTAATTTGCTAGAGCCGGTCCTTGCTGTGCATCAGTTGCTACCAAACA